>NZ_CP046242.1:485000-804688 GCF_023205095.1 Bizionia sp. M204
ACCGTGAGGGAAAGGTGAAAAGAACCCTGAATAAGGGAGTGAAATAGAACCTGAAACCATACGCTTACAAGCGGTCGGAGCAGACTTGATCTGTGACGGCGTGCCTTTTGCATAATGAGCCTACGAGTTACCGTTGCTAGCAAGGTTAAGGACTTCAGGTCGGATCCGTAGCGAAAGCGAGTCTGAATAGGGCGCTTTAGTTAGTAGTGGTAGACGCGAAACCGTGTGATCTACCCATGGGCAGGTTGAAGCTGTAGTAACATACAGTGGAGGAACCGAACCGGTTGACGTTGAAAAGTCTTCGGATGACCTGTGGGTAGGGGTGAAAGGCCAATCAAACTCGGAAATAGCTCGTACTCCCCGAAATGCATTTAGGTGCAGCGTTGATTTATAGTTTTATAGAGGTAGAGCTACTGATTGGATGCGGGGGCTTCACCGCCTACCAATTCCTGACAAACTCCGAATGCTATATAATGATAATCAGCAGTGAGGGCATGGGTGCTAAGGTCCATGTCCGAGAGGGAAAGAACCCAGACCATCAGCTAAGGTCCCAAAATATATGTTAAGTTGAAAAAACGAGGTTGAACTGCTTAGACAGCTAGGATGTTGGCTTGGAAGCAGCCATTCATTTAAAGAGTGCGTAACAGCTCACTAGTCGAGCGGTTCGGCATGGATAATAATCGGGCATAAACATATTACCGAAGCTATGGACTTATTAATAAGTGGTAGGGGAGCATTGTAGTGTCGTCGAAGGTGTGCTGTGAGGCATGCTGGAGAAGCTACAAAAGAAAATGTAGGCATAAGTAACGATAATGCGGGCGAGAAACCCGCACTCCGAAAGACTAAGGTTTCCTCAGCTATGCTAATCAGCTGAGGGTTAGTCGGGACCTAACGCGAACCCGAAAGGGGTAGTGGATGGACAACAGGTTAATATTCCTGTACCTGCTCACACTAAAAGTGACGGAGGCGAAAAGTTGGTGCGTACTGACGGAATAGTACGTTGAAGGAAGTGGTAACACTCCAATAGTACACTAAAGCTACGGCTGCGGTGATAATCCAGCAAATCGACTTCCAAGAAAAGCGAGTGAAGCAGCCCGTACCCTAAACCGACACAGGTAGTTGGGA
Source organism: Bizionia sp. M204 (assembly GCF_023205095.1). GTDB lineage: Bacteria > Bacteroidota > Bacteroidia > Flavobacteriales > Flavobacteriaceae > Algorimicrobium > Algorimicrobium hallyeonense. The sequence goes on from NZ_CP046242.1 coordinate 486,126, forward strand.
TGAGAATTCTAAGGAGCTCGAGAGATTCATGGTTAAGGAACTAGGCAAAATAGACGCGTAACTTCGGGAGAAGCGTCGCCCATCTTTGGATGGGCCGCAGTGAAAGAGTCCAGGCGACTGTTTATCAAAAACACAGGGCTATGCTAAATCGAAAGATGACGTATATGGCCTGACACCTGCCCGGTGCTGGAAGGTTAAGTGGAGGGTTTAGCTTCGGCGAAGATCTGAAATGAAGCCCCAGTAAACGGCGGCCGTAACTATAACGGTCCTAAGGTAGCGAAATTCCTTGTCGGGTAAGTTCCGACCTGCACGAATGGTGCAACGATCTGGACACTGTCTCAACCATGAGCTCGGTGAAATTGTAGTATCGGTGAAGATGCCGATTACCCGCTGTGGGACGAAAAGACCCCGTGCACCTTTACTATAGCTTAGTATTGGTTTTGGATAAGTAATGTGTAGGATAGGTGGGAGACTTTGAAGCGGCGTCGCTAGGCGTTGTGGAGTCATTGTTGAAATACCACCCTTTGCTTATCTAGAGTCTAACCCTTCAAAAAAGGGGACAGTGCTTGGTGGGTAGTTTGACTGGGGTGGTCGCCTCCAAAAGAGTAACGGAGGCTTCTAAAGGTTCCCTCAGTACGGTTGGTAATCGTACGTAGAGTGCAATGGCATAAGGGAGCTTGACTGAGAGACATACAGGTCGATCAGGTACGAAAGTAGAGCATAGTGATCCGGTGGTTCCGCATGGAAGGGCCATCGCTCAAAGGATAAAAGGTACGCCGGGGATAACAGGCTGATCTCCCCCAAGAGCTCATATCGACGGGGGGGTTTGGCACCTCGATGTCGGCTCGTCACATCCTGGGGCTGGAGAAGGTCCCAAGGGTTGGGCTGTTCGCCCATTAAAGTGGCACGCGAGCTGGGTTCAGAACGTCGTGAGACAGTTCGGTCTCTATCTACAGTGGGCGTTAGAAATTTGAGTGGATCTGACTCTAGTACGAGAGGACCGAGTTGGACAAACCTCTGGTGTATCTGTTGTTCCGCCAGGAGCATTGCAGAGTAGCTACGTTTGGAAGGGATAAGCGCTGAAAGCATATAAGCGCGAAACCCACCACAAGATGAGATTTCTTTAAAGGGTCGTGGGAGATGACCACGTTGATAGGCTATAGGTGTAAAGGCAGTAATGTCATAGCCGAGTAGTACTAATAACCCATAGGCTTATTGTACGCCTGTTTTTTTACAAAGTTTACAAACTAAATCATGTACTTTTTTCAATATGTTAAGATATTTGTTCCATGTATAATGGAACGCTGAAAGTAATACCTTAAAACCGTATTACATCAGCTATAACTTAAGGTGGTTATAGCGACGGGGCTCACCTCTTACCATTCCGAACAGAGTAGTTAAGCCCGTTAGCGCCGATGGTACTGCATCTCGTGGGAGAGTAGGTCGCCGCCTTTTTTAAGAATCCCGATTCAATACTTGAATCGGGATTTTTTTTGTTTTATAAAGTTTCGTTTTAATCAAAAAAATAAAGCGCATCATGCGCTTTATAAATAATTGATATAAAATTGTAATTTAAAATTAGTTGAACATACTATCCATTATTGTTTTTAATCCTTTAAAGGCAAAGAATATAGCAAGGCCACAAATTATTATACCCACTATTAGTAATGGTATATATAAGGCTTTTTCTTGATTGCTAAATGCTATATATAAAAGAGTAGGCCCTAAAAACATGCATAATAATGATACTCCCATTTTTTTAATACCCTTTAAAAGAACATCTTTATCCGTGTGTTTTGTTTCAGTTTCCATTTGTATAATTGTTTATTGCTGTTCTCACATTTTTATAGGTGTTTAATAATTGTTGAGCCGTTACATAGTCTATTTGGAGTTCTTCCATAATCATCTTTATTCCGCGTTCAACCAACTTGACATTACTTAATTGCATATCGACCATCTTATTTCCTTTAACATGGCCCAGTTGAATCATGGTGGTGGTTGTAATCATATTAAGAACTAATTTTTGAGCTGTACCTGCTTTCATCCTAGAACTTCCTGTAACAAATTCTGGCCCTACCACAACTTCAATAGGATATTTGGAAACTAAAGATAGGGGACTGTTTTTATTACAAGTAATACAGCCAGTAAGGATTTGATTTTTATTACACATTTTTAATGCTGCAATAACGTAAGGCGTGGTTCCTGATGCTGCAATACCAATTACAATATCTTTAGATGATATATTAAAGGCTTGCAAGTCTTCCCAACCTTGAGTTTTAGAATCTTCAGCATTTTCAACAGCTTTTCGAATGGCTTTATCTCCACCTGCAATAATCCCTACCACTAAATCGTGTGAAACTCCAAAAGTTGGTGGACATTCTGATGCATCTAAAATACCTAACCTACCACTTGTTCCTGCACCTATATAAAAAAGTCGACCTCCAATTTTTAGTTTTTCAACTATTTGCGAAACTAAGGCTTCTATTTGTGGCAGTTCTCTTTCAACCGCCAAAGGTACGGTTTGATCTTCCGTATTAATATGCTTTAAGATAGCAGATACGGACATCGTTTCGAGATGGTTGTAATTTGAATCTTTTTCAGTTGTTTTTATAAAATCCATAGCTTCAAAATTACAAAATATAATCTGTAATTATAATATGGAACTTGCTCTATTCAATGGTATAATTAATTTCAGCCACTTCAGATAACCTGAAATATCCTAATGGATAATTATTTTGATTGGTTGTATTTATGCAATTCCCGCGAACAGTGGCAGGTTGTGTTTCAAACGGACCACCTCCTCCGGCACCAGTTTGTTGCAATAAAATAAACATAAATTCATAAAACCGTTCGGATACACCATAATTTCTTATAATAACAGAATCGTTAGTGGTTAAATCTTCTTCAACATAGAAACCAAAAATCTGATTTCCATTTACAAATTCATCTTTAAAGGTATCTAATGTTTTATTTACCGGTATACTTGGAATGTACTCAAAAAAGTAATAATTTTCTTCGTTAGCTGGGTCTGTAAAGTATGCTTTAATTTCTGTTTCTTCACCAGTAATTCCGCCTTCTAAATTTTGTTCAACAAAATCAAATTCAGGTACAGCTAAAAGTGTTTCAGTAGCTGAATATATTTCATTTTTATAATTAATAGTTAGGTAATAGTCTGTATTTAAAACAGGAGTGAAATTTGAATTTAAATATAAACCAGTATTTCCATCTTCAACAAAAATAAAAACGTTATTATTAGAATCAGTAATAAAAACCTCGGCATCATTAGCTGGAGGAACTGAAGAATCAAAATAAGGAGCCGTTAAAGTAAGTTTTATGGACTGCTCATTACCTGAAGTTCCTTTTATCCAGTTTATGGAAGCATCGATTACTAATCTCGGTTCAGAATTAGGTACATTTACATCTATTACATCTTCACATGAAAAAATTGAAATACTAATTAGTAGTAAAATGATAATGTTCTTCATAGAATTAAAATTTAAAATTATAAGTAACCGATGGAACGATACCAAAAATTGATAATCGTGTTGCTTCATTTACACCGGTGTCTCTATTTTCTGAAAAGGTAATTGAAGCCGCATTATATCTATTATAAACGTTATAAATTCCGAAGACCCATTCAGCTTGCCAACCCGATGATTTTTCTGGTTTTGGTATGTAAGTGGCAGATAAATCCAGTCGGTTATAGGATGGTAATCGAAATTCATTACGCAAGCCATAGTTTGGTATGGAAATGCCATTGTACTCATATTGTGCATTGGGATAGGTTACGGGTTGACCTGTTTGAAGTATGAAATTAGCATTAAATCGCCATTTCTGTGTAAAATCATAACTAGCGGTAATAGAAATGTCATGCGTTTTATCATAGGCTGTTTTATACCACGCGCCATTGTTTATTCCTGGTTCATTTTCAGTTCTGCCAGGCGTTCTTTGTTCTGATTTTGATAAGGTATAAGCAATCCAACCTTTTAAACGCCCGGTATTTTTTCTGAAAAGTATTTCCATGCCATAAGCTCTGGCTTCACCATTTAAAATAACTTGTTCTATGGCATCATTCGCTATTAAATCCGCACCATCAATATAATCTATTCTGTTTTTTACTGTTTTATAAAATGTTTCTAACTCAAGTGAAAATACATCGTTCTTAAAATTTCTGAAATAACCTAGGGCTACTTGATCTAGTATTTGTGGGTCGGTGTACATACCGCTAGGAGTCCAAATATCTAATGGCGTCGGTGAACTCGTATTAGATAATAGATGCAAATATTGACTTAAACGGTTGTAACTTGCTTTGATAGATGAATTATTTTGCAATTGATAAGCAATGGCTAAACGTGGCTCGAAATTGCCAAATGATTTTAAAACTTTACTACGTTTGTACTTTTCAATGCCTATAGGTTCTGCTTTTTCGTAAATTTGTAACTCTTGGTTAAAAACGACCGGCACATTATTGGCATACATATTTAATTCATCCTGTCCTAGTCTTAAAAATGTACTATAGCGCAAGCCGTATGATAATTGAATCTTTTCGGATAATTTCTGCTCAACATCTAAATAAAGTGCATTTTCAAAAGCATATTTATCAATTAGTTTATCTGGATTAATGCCCGATTCTTCTGATGATGGTTTTATTTCTCCAGGATTAAATTTGTGATAAATGCTGTTTAGTCCATATTGGAGTGTTATATTATTATTCAGATAATGTTTGAAATCATATTTCACATTAAAATTGCGAATACCAGAATCCCAGTTAAATCCTATAAAATTTAGATCTAACCCGTAGTAATAATCCGAATAGATTAAAGATAAATTTGAAAATATTTTATCAGAAAACAAGTGATTCCATCTAAAGTTTAAAACTGTATTTCCATACGTGTTTTCAAAACTATCACTAAAACTCAACACATCACGACCAAAATATCCTGATAAATAGATGTTATTATTATCGTTCAATCTGTAACTAATTTTAGTATTTAAATCGTAGAAATAGGCTTTATTATCTAAATCAAAAAGGGGTAAAAACAAATGCGCATATGTAGCTCGACCTCCTAAAAGAAAGGAACCTTTTCCTTTATTAATTGGGCCTTCGGCTAAAAGTCTACTGGATATTAAACCAATGCCACCGTTCATGTGAAATTTATTTTTGTTTCCTTCTTTTTGATAGATGTCTAATACGGAAGAAACGCGTCCACCATACCTTGCCGGAATACCACCTTTGTAAAGTTTTAAGTCTTTTATGGCATCTGGATTAAAAACAGAGAAGAACCCGAATAAATGTGATGAGTTGTAAATGGTTGCTTCATCTAAAAGTATTAAGTTTTGGTCCGCGGCACCACCACGTACATTAAAACCTGAAGCACCTTCGCCAGCTGTAGTAACCCCTGGAAGTAAGGTGATAGCTTTTATAACATCTGCTTCACCAAACACAACAGGAATTTCTTTAATGGTTCCGGCTGACATAGCGTTTAAACTCATTTGGGGTTTTCTTATATTGAGTTTTTCTACATTTTCGGTGATAATGACTTCATTTAAGCTTTCTACGGATTCTGTTAATGTGAAATTTTTAGTGATATTTTCAGAAAGGGTTATGGTTTCCAAAATCTCACTATAACCTAAATAACTAATTACAACGCGATATGTGCCTTCAGGAAGGGTTATGGAGTAAAAGCCATATTCGTTGGTGGTTGCTCCAGTTTTTAGTTGGGGAATTAAAATATTAACACCAATTAGTGTTTCGCTACTTTCTGAATCTGAAATTACACCATTTAGAGTGAATTTATTTTGAGACCAAATAGAATTGATACTGAATGTAAAAATCAGAATTAACCAGAATATACGCATGTTCATTACCGCCAATTTTTATTAAAAGTATAAAAAAAAGCCCCTTAAAAAGGAGCTTTTTTCATAAAGTTTGGAAATATTATAACGCTTGTAATATTTTGTTTAATGTTTCACTTGGGCGCATAATATTGTTTGTTAAATCATCATTTGGTTCGTAATAGCCACCAATGCTGACTTGTTTTCCTTGTACACTATTCAATTCGTTAATAATGTTTTTTTCTTCGGCCTTAAACAAAAGTGCTATTTCTCCAAAAGTATTCTTCATTGAAATATCCTTTTCTTGGTTTGCAATTGCTTCTGCCCAATATTTAGCCAGGTAAAAATGGCTCCCTCTGTTATCCAATTCGCCCACTTTTCTAGAAGGTGACTGATTGTTATCCAAAAGTTTTTCCGTTGCTAAATCCAAAGCTTCCGATAATATGAGTGCTTTTGGATTTTTAGTAACTTCAGATAAATGCTCTAAAGAAACAGCTAGAGCTAAAAATTCACCTAAAGAATCCCATCGTAAATGATTTTCTTCTAGTAATTGTTCTACATGTTTTGGAGCAGAACCACCAGCACCGGTTTCAAATAAGCCGCCACCATTCATTAATGGTACAATAGATAACATTTTAGCACTTGTTCCTAATTCTAAAATTGGAAATAAATCAGTTAAATAATCACGTAATACATTTCCAGAAACTGAAATGGTATCTTCTCCAGCTTTAACACGCTTTAAAGTAAAATTAGTCGCTTCAATTGGTGATAGTATTCTGATGTCCAAACCAGATGTATCATGATCTTTTAAATAGGTATTTACTTTTTTAATTAATTCTGCATCATGTGCGCGCTTAACGTCTAACCAAAAAACGGCTGGTGTTTGCGAAGCTCTTGAACGATTTACAGCCAATTTAACCCAGTCCTGAATGGGAGCATCTTTTACTTGACACATTCTCCATATATCTCCGGCTTCAACGGTGTGCTCAATTAAAACTTTATTATCTGAATCCACAACCGTTACTGTACCGTTGCTAGCAATCTCGAATGTTTTATCATGCGATCCGTATTCTTCAGCTTTTTGAGCCATTAACCCAACATTTGGAACGGTTCCCATGGTCGTTGGATCAAAAGCGCCATGTTCTTTACAGAAAGCAATAGTAGCCGAGTAAATTCCTGCATAACTACTGTCTGGAATTACCGCTTTTGTATCTTGAAGCTCACCATTTTTATTCCACATTTTTCCAGATGTACGAATCATAGCAGGCATGGATGCGTCTATAATTACATCACTAGGAACATGTAAATTGGTAATACCCTTATCGCTATTAACCATGGCTAAATCTGGGCGACTATTAAAAGTTGCTTCAATATCAGCTTCAATAGCTTTTCGTTTGGCATCTGGTAATTCCGATAGGTTACGAATTAAATCTCCAAAACCATTATTAACATCGACTCCTATTTTATTGAAATCGTCTTGATATTTGGCAAATACGTCCTTAAAGAAAACACGTACAGCATGACCAAAAATAATTGGATCACTCACCTTCATCATAGTCGCTTTCATATGTAATGAAAACAATACGTTGGTTGCTTTAGCGTCTTCAATTTCAGTTTCTAAAAAGTTTAAAAGTGCTTTTTTGCTTAAAACCGTTCCATCAATAATTTCGCCTTTTAATAATGGGAAATCATTTTTTAGAATTGTTTTAGTACCACTTAAATCTGTATGAATTATTTTGACGCTGGTTGCCGCATCCAAGGTTACTGATTTTTCATTATGTGCAAAATCACCTTCACTCATGGTGGCAACATTTGTTTTTGAATCTTTACTCCAAGCACCCATAGAATGCGGATGTTTTTTAGCAAAATTCTTTACTGCCTTTGGCGCACGACGATCGGAGTTACCTTCGCGAAGTACAGGGTTTACAGCACTACCTTTTATTTTATCATAACGACTCTTTACGTCTTTATCTTGATCATTTTTTACTTCTTCCGGGTAATTAGGTAATTTATAACCTTTATCTTGAAGCTCTTTTATAGCACTATTTAACTGTGGAACAGAGGCACTAATATTTGGTAATTTAATGATGTTGGCTTCAGGTCTTTTAACTAAATCACCTAAAAAGGTAAGCGCATCGTCAACGCGTTGGTCTTCTGTTAAAAAATCCGGAAAATTTGCTAAAATTCTAGCAGCCAAAGATATATCTTTTGTTTCTATGGTAATTCCAGATGGTTTTGCAAAGGCCTTTATAATTGGTAAAAAAGATGCCGTTGCTAATGCTGGTGCTTCATCTGTTTTTGTGTAAATTATAGTAGAAGAGTTTGTCATTATATTTTAGTTTTGGTACGTTATTTAACAGCGCAAATATACAAAATCTTATAGGAGTTTTATGCGGTTTATCCTGATTGATTTTTATCAATACGGCATGGCTAGTATTACTTAAGTAGCTATTGTTACTGTAAGTTATTTAAAACTCAACATTCAATAAGTCTCCGCTTATTTGTAAAACGGTTAGTTCGGCAAGCTTGGCATCATATTTTGCTTGATTTCTGCTTAATTCCGCATTCCGAAGGTTTAATTGTGCTTGCCTAAACTCAATAGAAGTAGCTTGTCCCAGTTTAAACTTTTCTTGAGTTCGATTAAAATTATTTTCGGAAGTAATAATATTATCTTGTTGGACATTAAAAATAACTAGCTTGTTTTGATAATCCTCCCAAGCATTATAAAAATCGCGTTCAATGGTGATGATTAGTTGCTCTTTTTGCAATTTTTGATTGTCTAAATTAATTTTGGTGTTTTTTACTTGCGTAATAGTGCTTCCGCCATCAAATAGATCCCAAGCTAGATTAATACCTACTGAAAGACCTGTGTTTAAAGTTGTTGTTGCAAAAGAAGCTGCGTTGTTATTGTTTTTATTCCAACCATAGGAACCAATTAATCCAACTGTAGGTAAATATTGCGATTTTCGAGCTTTAATGTCTATTTCGCCAATAGAAATATTTTTTTCTGCTTGCAACAGCGCCACATTATTTGCTTTTGTTTTAGATAATAATTCATCCTTATCTAAATCTAACAAAAACTTAAGGTCTGTTTTAACATCAAAGTCCCCAGCAATTTGATTGCCGATTACAACATTTAAATCTCGTTTTGTATTTTTTAATTGTTGTCTAATATTTATAAGATTTATACTATCATTATTAATATCCACTTGTGCATTTAAAACACCTAGCTTCGTGTTTTGACCATAATCGAATTGATATTCCGCTCTTAATAATCTATCCTTTGAAATATTTAAAGTTTGCTCTAAAGCTAATGTGTTTTCTGACGTTTTAGCTAGATTGTAATAAATAGTAAATAGTTGAATGATGACGTTTTCAATAGTTTCTCTTGCCTCTAGTTGCGATAAAAAATATTCTTCTTTCAAACGTTTATAATTATACTGTCTTCCCATGCCATCAAAAACAACATAATTTAAATTAACCGATGCATTATAACGCGAGCTTTCTGCACCATTTAAAATAGTAGATTCCCCATTAGCAAATTGGGCTTCCGTATTATCTAAATTATATGTAGCGCCAGCATTACCCGTTACAGTTGGTAGATATCCAGAATTTAAGATACTGGTATTATTTTCGGCAATTTCTAACGAGTTATTGGTGATTTTTATACCATAATTATGTTCTAAAGCCATGGAAAAAGCATCTTCTGGATTTAAAATCCTCTGCGAAAACAATGGTAATGACAATAATAAAAGACTGTATATTATGACGTTTTTAATGCTCATTTTCTTCTTTTTGTTCTTTAATAGCGCGTTCAACTTCTTCTTTTGTTACGGCTTTATTAGAATATAACCATTTAGCATTTTTCTTAATACTATTATTAAATGATAGAAATAAGGGTAAGACTAATAAGGTTAATATAGTGGCATAGGCAATTCCGAAAGAAATTGATATTGCCATGGGTTTCAAAAATTGTGCTTGTCTACTTTTTTCTAATAACAAAGGTGCTAAACCAGCTATGGTAGTTACCGATGTTAAGAAAATAGCTCTAAACCTTGACTTTCCAGCATCCGATAGGGCTAAATCGAAAGACATGCCGTTTTTTAAATTTGTATTGAATTTGCCTATAAGAACTAACCCGTCATTCACCATTATTCCAATTAGTGCAATTATACCTAATAAGGATAATACGTTTACCGGAAAGCCTAACAGCCAATGTCCCCAAGCTACGGCGGTTAAACTAAATGGAACTAATAGCAACAATAATAAAGGTTGACTGTAGCTTCTGAAAGTAAAGGCAATGGTAATATAAATAAGCAATAAAATGATAGTTCCTGCACTTGAAATAGATGAAGATAACTTTTGGGCCTCCCGATTTTGTCCTTCAAAGGCAGCAGAAATTGTTGGATATTTAGATTGTAACTCTGGAATGGTTGTTCTCTTAATTTCATCAAGAATATCTGTAACACTGGTACTTGGATCTTTTAAATCTGCCGAAACTCTAATTTCTCGTTTGCCATCTAAATGATTAATGGCAACATCGCCACGGACAATAGTATAGGTTGCAATGTCTTTTAACGCAATACGACTGCCTGTTGGCGTTACAATACGCATATCCTCCAAATCGTTGATAGATTCTCTATTGGGACGATCATAACGCACCCATACTCGAATCTCATCTTGACCTCTTTGAAAACGTTGAACTTGAGAACCGAAAAAACCAGCACGAATTTGTGCCATTACTGTGCTAAGGTCCAAACCTATTAAATAGGCGGTCTCTTTTAACTCAAGTCTAATTTCCTTAATACCAGCAGGATCATTGTCTTCAATATCTTTGAGTAAAGGGTTTTCTTCTAAAATATTTTTTAACTCCACTTTAGCGGCTTTCAGTTCCTCAATATTATTGCCTAGTAGAGCTACGGAAACGGGACTACCACCAAAATTTCCACCAGAACCATAAATCAATCGTTCGGTACCAATTACCGGACCTACTAACTCACGTAGCCTATTTGCTACCATGGAAGCGTTGATTTCGTCAGGCCTTTCTTCTCCAGGTAACATGTTTATAACCAATTGTGCGCTGGAGCTACTATTTAAGGTTAGTATGGTATTTTCAAAAAGCTCTTTATCGGAATCTTTTAAAAACTTTTCAGAGAACTCTTTATTTACTATAAACGACTTTTCTTCTATCATTGAAATAATAGAATCGGTTATTTTTACATTGGTTCCGTTGGGCATATCTAATTCAATGGAGATACGGTCACTTGCTATGGATGGGAAAATTGTAACACCAATAACACCGCCACCTATAGCGCCGAATGTTAAAACTAAAAGAGCCACAAAAATCCCTAAAGACAAGATTTTAAATTTTAAAACAAATGATAATGCTGGCGAATAGACTTTGTCTCTTAAAAACCTCATGATTCGATCTCCGAAAGCATTGATGCCACGCATTTTGGCAAAAAACTGTTTTGTTTTTGAAGGGTTTTCTTGAGGAGTTTCTTTTCTTAAGGCTTTAGAATGGGCTAAATGCGCGGGTAGAATTATTAAAGCCTCTACTAAAGAAACGACTAATGTTAAAATAACGACAACGGCAACTTCGCTGAAAAATTCACCAATTCGACTGTCCAAAAACAGAAATAATGAAAAAGCTAGGATTGTGGTTATAATAGCCGATACAACGGGAGGTATAACTTCCATGGTTCCATCAATAGCTGCTTGGATTGGTGTTTTCCCTTTTTCGTAATGCTGATAAATGTTTTCTGCAATTACGATGGCATCATCAACTAAAATACCAATAACGATAATCATTCCAAAAAGTGACAGTACGTTTATAGTAACATCAAATTGTCCCGCAAAAATGAACATTCCTAAAAATGAAAGAGGAAGTCCAAATGCCACCCAAAAGGCCAATCTTGTGTTTAAAAATAAGGATAGGAAAATTAAAACTAAAAACATACCAATCATGGCGTTTTCAGATAAAAGCTTGGTTCGTTGGTTTAATGTAATGGATAAATCTCTAACGATGTCTAACCGGACATTTTCATGTTTTTGATTGTACTCATCTATATAAACCTTAACTTTTTCGGCAGAAGACATAAGATCTTCATTATTTGTACTAGTTACAGAAATATTTACCGATAAATTTTTATTGAAAAAAGTAGCATTTGGTGTTTCCGAAAAACGATCTCTTATAATTGCCACGTCCTTTAAGCGTACCGTTTTCCCATCTTGTGTTGCTTTTACAACAATGTTTGAAAGTTCGTCGCCATAATAGGAACGGTTGTTGGCGCGAATAAGATACTCCTCGGCATCCGTTTTTATATTTCCTCCAGTAATTAGAATATTAGATGAAGCTACTGCCTTTGCAACATCGGAAAATGTTAGATTATATGCTAATAGGTTGTTTTCATTTAGGGCAATTTCTATTTCTTCTTCTGGATACCCAGTAACAGTTACTTGCGAAATACCATCAATAGCTCGTAAATCATTCTCAACCTGTCTCCCTATTTGTTTTAAGGTTACTAACGGTACATTATTTCCACTTAAAGCAAAAGATATGGTTTCCCGAATGGCTTCTTGTTTCGAAACAACCAATGGTTCCATGCCAGTTGGAAAAGAAGGTACACGATCCACGGCGTTTTTAACTTCTAATAACATGAAGTCAATATTTTCACCTTTTTCAATTTCAACAGTAATCGTTCCACTATTTTCTCTGGAGGTGGAAGTAACGCGATCTATGCCTTTTAATCCTTTAAGATTATCTTCAATTTGCAGCACAATACCTTCCTCTATTTCTTGAGGCGAAGCGCCAGGATAGATAATGTTTATATTGATTATTTTAGATTCGACAAGGGGGAAAAATGACGATTTCAAAGACATAATCCCTAATATACCAAATGCAAAAAAAGCTATAATGAAGACATTAACAGCTACATGATACCGAATAAAATACGTAATTATTTTTCTCATAATTTATTGGCTATCCCTTGAAGTTTTATTTTCAGTAAATGGCTTTACAAGCATTCCGGCGTAGGCACCTGGAACTGGTTTGTTTAAAATAACGGTACCATTTGGAACATTTTTTAAAACAACGGTTGTTTCCGAAAAGAAAACAGGTGTAACATTTAGTATATCTAGGGTGTTATCCTTAACTATAAAAATCTGATTTCCATCTAACATTAAGTTTCTATTTATTTCTATGGCATTTTCCTCTTTTTTAGCATTCAAGCTTGCTTCTAGATACATCCCTTCTTTAAGTTGTTCATTTTCCACTTCAATATACGCCGTAATGGTTTGTGTTGCTGCATCAATACTTCCATTAACTCTGGAAATTTTTCCTTTATAACGCTCGGTATGTTCTATGTTTTGTAATTCAACGTCTTCGTTTACCTTTAAAAGGCTGGCGTAGGATTTACTCAAAGCTATTTCCATTTCATAAACGGTAGGATCAATATATTCACCTAGTTTTTGTCCAATTCTAATTAAGGCACCTTCCGTAATTAGGGCTTCCGTGAGAATACCATTAAAGGGCGCTGAGATATTATACTTTGCTAAACGCTGTTCTAAATTTTTAACATTGTAATAATTGGAAACAATACCACGGCCTGTAATGAAATAATTTTCTTTATCTGATGTCATTTCAGGAAGTTTTGGGGTGGTTTTATTTAAATCGAAACTATTTAAATACGTTTGCCATTTCTGAAACATGTTAGGGAAATCTAATCGTAAATCAGGCATAATAGCTGCAATTGTATTGTAAAGGTTACTTTTTGCCGATTGTACACTAGCATAGTATTCAGATGCATCAATCTTAATGAGTGTTTCGCCTTTTTTATAGTATTGCCCTGGTTTAAATAGTTTGGTTCCAGGTTTAAAAATTCCTTGAACTTCAGCATATAATTCCACACGCTGCTTGGCCACTAAACTGCCATTAGCGGGAATTAAAATAGGAATAGTGGAGTTTTTAACGGTGTCTGTGTAGACCGTTTTTATAACTTTTTCTATAACCGGTTTGGGTTTTGTTTTGCTGTCTATTAAATGTTTGGCAATAAAAAAAGAGCCTAATATAAGTAAGACTCCTAAAATTGAAAGTATGATATTTCGCATTTGAAATGGGTTGGTTGCGGTTGTTAGACAACAAAACTATCTTTAAGTTTAATTTAGTAGTCTTAAAAAAATCATAAAAAACGCAATTGTGCATGCCATAAAGTATAATTACACAGTATATTATTCTATAATAAGTTGGTAAGATTTTAATAGGCCTAGTACATTTTCTTTCGAAAATTTAGCTGATTTTAAAGTATTGAATTCAGGACTCATTGTAATGTTTTGAGATGTTGAAAAATCGGCATGTGTTAGGTTTGATTTATAGAAAATAGCCTGGTCCAAATTGCAGTCTAAAAAACTGGCGTAGGAGAGATCTGTATCAGAAAAATCTGTTTGTTTTAATGAGCAGGTATGGAATTGGGTATTTTTTAATTTCAGATTATTAAATGCAGATAGATTTAATAGGCAGTTTTTAAATGAAAAAGACATTAAAAAAGGATTACATGTATTAAAAAGCACACCAAGTATTTTGCAATCGGTAAATATTACATCTTTAAATGTGGCATCCTTAACTTTGGCAGAACTTAAATTACAGTTAAGAAACTCACATTCTGTAAATGATATATATGATAGAAATGCATCTGAAAAATCACAATCTATAAATTGACAATTATCATATTCACCCTTGGCAAGAGGTTCGTGGGTGTAAGTTTGTTTTTTAAAGGTTTGATCGCAGATGTAGGGCAGATTCATTGTTGTTTACTTTTTTCAGCTCAAAACTACTTAAAATAACGGTTTATTAAAAAACAAAAGCCATATCATATCAGACGAACGTCTGGTTTGACATGGCTTTCTTTGAAATAGCTGAACATGATCTATGCAATCTTACAATTACAGGATGTAGAAATTATCTACATGTTTCAATTCAAGGATTACTATTTCAAAAGTGAAACATTTCTAAACGCAACTTTCAAAATGTATTGACCTGTTGCAAAAATGTCTCGATTTACTGTTTTTCTTGATGTTTTGTCTGTATTGAGATTCATTTACATAAATTACAAACACTCAAAACATTGTTTTCTAGTCTAATTCTCACTTTCGTTTCTAAAAGACAATTAAAAACTTTCAACTTTTATCACTACTAACTGCAAATACATTTAGCGTTTTAAAAAGTATCATGATTTTTTAGTTACACACGTAAACGTGTTTACCGCAAAACCTCAAAAAACAATAAGATTTAAAGAACGTATCTTTATTGAAATAAAAATAAATTTGTTTTTTTAATACAAAACCAACTTGGTTGTCTTTTAATTCTTGTACTAATATAAGGCGAGATTCTTGTTTTTAAAAACTTTTAAGGTTTTAGATATCAACAACTTATAAACTGGAGTTATTAACTTTTGTTAATAAAAAAAGCCCTGTAAAAACAGGGCTTTCCAACGTTATCAACAAAGTATTAACGTTTCATACTTTCTTTGATTCTAGCTTTCTTACCAGTTAAGCCTCTAAAGTAGTAGATACGTGCACGACGTACTTTACCACGTTTGTTAACTTCAACTTTTTGTAAAGCTGGCATATTGATTGGGAAAATACGCTCTACACCAATAGTTCCAGACATTTTTCTGATTGTAAATGTTTCAGAAGAACCTGTTCCTCTCTTTTGAATAACAACACCTCTAAAGAACTGTGTACGTACTTTTTCGCCTTCTCTAATTTCGTAATAAACTGTAATTGTGTCT
The DNA here is from genome assembly GCF_023205095.1 of Bizionia sp. M204. Lineage (GTDB taxonomy): Bacteria > Bacteroidota > Bacteroidia > Flavobacteriales > Flavobacteriaceae > Algorimicrobium > Algorimicrobium hallyeonense. The sequence continues at coordinate 501,749 of NZ_CP046242.1, forward strand.
CCAGCACTAAACTCTGGAAAATCTTTTTTAGGTACAAACTCTTGTTGTACAAATTTGATTAAAGATTCCATATCTTTTATTTTTATCTTAATTAATCCGAAACAACATTCACGATTATCGCCAGAGGTTAACTCGAAATTGGCTGCAAAGATAACTAATTATAAATAACTTGCAATTAATAATTTCACTTTTTAAACGATGAAAAATTAGCTTTTATTTTTCGTCTAATAAGTCGGGTCTTCGCGTTTTCGTACGCTCGTATGCTTGCTCTTCCCGCCATTTTTCAATTTTTGGAAAGTTACCAGTAAACAATAATTCGGGTACTTTCCATCCTTTGTATTCCCGAGGTCGTGTGTAAATTGGTGGTGCTAATAGATTATCCTGAAACGAATCGGTAAGCGCCGATGTCTCATTTCCTAAAACTCCAGGGATTAAACGAATAATAGCATCACATAATACAGCCGCACCTAATTCTCCTCCAGAAAGCACATAATCGCCTATGGAGATTTCGCGTGTAATAAAATGATCGCGAACCCGTTGATCTACTCCTTTATAATGGCCACACAAAATTATAATGTTTTCTTTTAATGAAATTTGGTTAGCAATACCTTGATTTAAGGTTTCGCCATCGGGTGTCATATAAATAACCTCGTCATAATTGCGTTCAGACTGTAATTGCGAAATGCATTTATCAATCGGTTCAATCATCATAACCATGCCGGCTCCGCCGCCAAATTGGTAGTCGTCTATAGTTTTATAATTATCGGTTGTATAATCACGTAAATTGTGGAAATGCACTTCTACCAAGTTCGCGTCAATAGCACGTTTTAAAATAGAAGCTTCAAACGGGCTCTTTAACAATTCAGGTAAAACGGTAATAATATCGATACGCATGATGGCTGTTTTGAGCTGCAAATATACTTGAAATGTTTTGGGATTCTGAATTTTTATAGATTGATAAATCAACTAAATCTTAAAAGCAAAAAAATCTACGAACGCAAGGTGTAGATTTTTTTATATTGAATTGAAAAAAAAGAATTTTTTAATTAATTCCTTTTTGTTTATTGAGTTCATCTTGAAGTTGGCGTCTTACTTTTTGCTCACGCTCTAATGCTGTGCGTCTGTGTTCATCAAATTCATCTTCTGTTTCGGAAAGGTTTTTTTGAGCTTCACGAGTTATGGCATTGCTATTTTTAAACTTGTAGATAAATAGGAGTAATAGTGCTAGTAATAAACCAACAATGGACCACATGAGAATATTATAATTGGGCTTGGTCATTTGTAAACCAAATAACTCCATGTTATTTTTTTCGTTGGTCGTTTTATTTAAGGTGTCTTCGGTGTTTTTTAGACTGCTTTTTAAACTTGCTATTTCACTATTCTGATTAGAAATAGTTCCTTCGGCTGTGGCTAATTCGGAATGGATAGATTTTAAGGAATCTAATGTATGTGCTTTCAAGGTATATAACCAGTTCTTTTTAACTACTTTATAATCTTGATAATTGTTAGAACGTTGAATGACGTACTCAAATTGGCTATCTATGGTACCGCTTTCTAAAGATAATTGGTCATCGGTTTCTGTTGCATCCTGTGCATTTATTGAGGCGTAACTTGCTATAAATAAAAATAATAGAAATTTTTTAAGACTGTTCATTTTGTAGTTGTAAAGAAATATAGTTGCTAAAATAAGAAAATATGTTTAGTATAAAACACAATACTCAAAAAGCCTCACGTATGGAGGCTGCATTATATACGAATAGCTTTATAATTTAGATGTTGAACTTGCGTTTTTTTTCATAAAAAAAATCTCGCTTAAATAAAGCGAGATTTTAATTTCAAAATACTTTTTAGACTAGTAGTATGTAAAGCGTCTTACTTTGGCAATATATTTTGCTAATCTAATAACTTGATGGCTGTAGCCATATTCGTTATCATACCATATATATAGTACTGCATTTTTTCCATCAGGACGGACTATAGTTGCCTTACTATCAAAAATGGCGGGTGCAGAACTTCCAACTATATCGCTAGAAACTAACTCATCACTTAATTCGTACTTTATTTGTTCCACTAAATTACCTTCTAAAGCATATTTCTTTAAAGTGGCATTAATGGCTTCCATTGAAGTAGCTTTTTCTAAATCCAAATTTAAAATGGCTAAAGAACCATTAGGCACAGGTACACGAATAGCGTTAGAGGTTAACTTACCTTCTAAACTTGGTAATGCTTTTGAAACAGCACTTCCTGCACCAGTTTCTGTAATAACCATGTTTAATGCTGCAGCGCGACCACGACGGTATTTATTATGGAAGTTGTCTACTAAATTCTGATCGTTTGTATAGGCGTGAATGGTTTCTAAATGACCACTTCTTACGCCGAATGTATCTTCAATAGCCTTTAAAATTGGTGTAATGGCATTGGTTGTACACGATGCGGCAGAAAAGATATCTACCGTATCTGGATTGTGCTCTTCGTGATTGACACCATGAACAATATTAGGGACACCTTTACCTGGTGCTGTAAGTAATACTTTCTCTGCTCCTTTAGATTTTAAATGTCTACTTAAGGCTTCATGATCTCTAAATGCACCTGTGTTGTCTATAACTAATGCATTATTGATACCATATTTTGTGTAATCTATATCTTCTGGCGCATTGGCTGAAATGATGTTAACCGTAGTGCCATTAATAATCAACGCATTGTTGTCAAGATCGGCAACAACAGTTCCCGAAAAATCACCATGAACAGAATCATTGCGTAATAATGAAGCTCTTTTTTCTAAAACCGTTTTATCTATTTTTCCACGAGTAACAATAGCTCGTAAACGCAACTGACTACCTTTACCTGTTTTTGTCATTAATTCACGTGCCACTAAACGACCAATACGTCCAAAACCATAAAGAACAACGTCTTTTGGTTGGATAGGATGTTCGGTTTTAGCGCCTTGTAATCTATCAGCAACAAAGGCTAAAGCATTACTAAATTTCTTTTCTTCTAAATGGTATTCATAGGTTAGTTTACCAATGTCCAACTTGGCAGGTGGTAAATCTAATGTTTTAATAGCTTGCGCTATTTCAACAGAATCGAAAATTGAAATTGGTTTTTGAACAAATTCGCCTGCATATTCGTGTAAATTTAGAATTTCACTGACGTTGCGGTCAATTAATTGATTTCTAAACAGGACCAGCTCGATAGATTTGTCATACCAAAGATCGCTAATAATTTTAATAAATTCTACCGTAGCTCTTCGTCTATCGGCTTGAAATGCTAATTCGCTTTCATAAGTCTCGTTAAAACTCATTGTGTAATAATTTTAGTGTGTTGTTAATTTTTATCTATCCAAGCTGTTTTTAAGGCTCTTGAATCTGCGTGCAAAAATAGTACATTTCAACCGTTTTTATCGTGTATTTTATATAAAAAAATCCCTAAAACATATAGAAACGTTAAAGGGATTTTTTTGGTTTGCAGCCTGTTACCTGAAAATAAAACTTTGCTTTTGGCCGCGTGTATTTATAATGCTTATTTTTTCAATATTCTTATCTAAAGCATTTCCATATTTCTTTTTTAAGATAGAAATATCGTCAATACTATTAATTTGAATATCATTTATATCCGTAATAATATAGCCTTTATTCAATCCAATTTTTTGATATAGCCAGTAATTATCGCTTTTGGTTACCAACACACCATGATCTATTTGGTATTGCTCTTTAATGTCTTTTGAAATATTTTTTACTTGAATATCTAAAAATTCAGTAGTTAAAATCTCAAATTTCGATAAGGTTACTGGAATAGCTTTTTCCGAATTGTCTCTTAAAACCATTACATTCACAACATCATCAGGACGTTTGGTGCTTAAATAACCTGTTAAATCGGCAAATTTTGAAATCCTTACATTGTCTATTTTAGTTATAATGTCGCCTTTTTTAATTCCAGCTTGCTCGGCGCCTGATTGTGCTTCAACAGCACCTACATAAAATCCTTCCGTTAAATTAACGTCCAATTCTTCAGACGATTTTCCATTTAAACTAATACCACTAACGCCCAAAATGCCATTTTGAACAATGCCAAATTCCATTATATCTTCTACCACTTTTCGTGCAATATTGCTAGGAACAGCAAACGAATAGCCAATATAGGAGCCTGTTTGTGAACTAATAGCAGTGTTTATACCAATTAACTCACCATTACTATTAACCAAAGCACCTCCCGAGTTTCCTGGATTTACGGCCGCATCAGTTTGGATGAATGATTGGTAATTTTGACCGGATAAATCGCGTGATTTTGCCGAAATAATCCCAGCCGTAACCGTTGATGTTAAATTAAATGGATTACCCACTGCTAGTACCCATTCGCCAATTTTAGCCATATCGGAGTCGCCAAATGTAATATATGGTAAATCTTCATCCGCGTCAATTTTTAATAGCGCGATATCCGTTTTTGGGTCAGTTCCTATTAAAGTAGCTTGATAAATCTTATTGTCGTTGGTAGTAATAGATAGCTCTTTGGCACCAGCAATAACGTGATTATTGGTAATAATATATCCGTTTTTATTAATAATAACACCACTTCCAGTTCCCACTTGTGCTTTTTGTGAACGTCTACCATAAAAGTAATCTTGCATGGTTGTCGGTGCCGAAACAACAGCTGTGTTTTTCACGTGCACAACGGCATGTACGGTTTCTTCTGCAGCATTTACAAAATTGGGAACACTTGCCGAATTTAATAAATTGGTATTATTAAAACTTGTTGGCAGATAAGTAGTTTGCTCTTGTTGCGGTTCGGTAGTCGTTATAGAAGCTTCTGGTTCTAAAAATACTTTATAAGCGGATAAAGTTAAGGCGCCACCTAATACGGAAACAAATACAAGCGTTAAAATCTTTTTCATAATCTATAATTGTTTTAATTAAATGAATAACGATTAAAATTAATTTATTATTGAATGGCTTTTTCAAGTTTAACTTTTTTTAACGTCGACTTTAACGCCTAATTAACATAGAAAAAAACCACCTTTAATTCATATATTTGCCCTGCTTATGATTTATACATTTTATAAATATCAAGGAACAGGTAACGATTTTGTCATGATTGACAACCGTCAACTTATATTTGACAAAAACAATACCAAAGCCATTAAAAAGCTATGCGACAGACGTTTTGGCATAGGAGCTGACGGATTAATTTTGTTGGAGAATCACGATACATTAGATTTTAAAATGGTGTATTACAATTCTGATGGAAACGAAAGCTCTATGTGTGGAAATGGCGGGCGTTGTCTTGTAGCCTTTGCTAAATTTTTAGGTATTATTAAAAAAGACACACAATTTATGGCGGTTGATGGTAAACATGATGCCATAATTGAAGCAGATTTGGTAAAACTTCAAATGCAAGATGTCCCACATATAAATATATTTGATACCCATGTGTTTTTAAATACAGGGTCGCCACACCATGTGCAGCTGATCACTGATTTAAAAAATATCGATATTAAAAAGACAGGTTCAAACATTAGATATGGGGAGCCTTATAATGAATTAGGAACGAATGTAAATTTTGTTGTAAAAAATTCAGAGACTAATTTTTCTGTTCGAACATACGAACGTGGTGTAGAAGATGAAACCTTATCCTGTGGTACGGGTGTAACAGCTGTGGCATTGGCCATGCACGCCATTGGTGAAACGGAAAAGAACCTCATTTCATTAGAAACGGAAGGTGGTGAACTCCAGGTTTCTTTTGATAAAAACGATTCTAAATATCAGAATATTTGGCTTATTGGTCCAGCAACGCAAGTTTTTAAAGGTGAAATAGAATGTTAACATTACAAGGGAAACATATGTATTTGCGCGCATTGGAACCAGAAGATTTGGATCTCATTTATACCATTGAGAATGACGAATCCATTTGGGAGTTAAGCAGTACACAAACACCTTATTCACGATATTTAATAAAACAATATCTTGAAAACGCTCATAAAGATATTTATGAAGTAAAACAGTTACGATTAGTAATCGCGAATGAAAATCATGAATCCATTGGGTTGATAGATTTATTTGATTGCGATTTCAAAAATAGACGTGCTGGTATTGGTATTCTTATTTATAGTAAATCGGATCGGCAACAAGGTTATGGAAATGAAGCTTTAAAACTATTAATGTCGTATGCAAAAACGCATTTAGATTTACATCAGCTGTTTTGTAATATTTCAGAAGACAATATTATGAGTTTAAATCTGTTTGAAAGCAACGGATTTATAAAAATAGGATTAAAAAAAGATTGGAATTATGTAAACGGTTCCTATAAAAACGAATATTTCTTACAACGAATTTTTAATTAAATGTATATCAAAAAAATACTTTGGGCTGTTGCTCTTATCGGATTGTTAGTAGCGGCTTACTTTGCGTATTTTGTGTATAGCACTATGTTTTCACCCAATACGGCTTTTAATAATGATGAAGCTTATATTTATGTTCCCACCAATGCATCATATTCAGAAGTACGGGAACAATTACAGCCGCTTTTAAAGGATATAAGTTCTTTTGACGCACTTGCCAAGCAGAAAAAATACACCACGAATATTAAGGCTGGACGTTATGCAATTAAAAAAGGCATGAACAATAATGATATTATAAATTCCATTCGCAGTAAAAACTTACCCTTTAATTTGGCGTTTAATAATCAGCAATCCTTGGAAGATTTAGCCGGACGCGTCAGTATGCAAATAGAAGCAGATAGCGTGTCTTTAGTTACTGCCATGCGCGACCCAGAGTTTTTAAAAGCTAATAATTTTTCCAATGCAACGGCGTTAGGAATGTATTTACCTAATAGTTATGAGTTTTTTTGGAATACATCCGCAGAACAATTTCGGGATAGGATGCTAACGGAATACAAACGGTTTTGGACCGAAAATAGATTAGCAAAAGCCAAAGCATTAAATTTAACGCAAAATGATGTAATGACGTTGGCCTCCATAGTATATGAAGAATCCAAACAAGCGGAAGAACAGCCACGTGTTGCAGGTGTTTATATTAATAGGTTACGAATTAAAATGCCACTACAGGCAGATCCAACTTTAAAATATGCAGCATACCAATTGCCAGAATATCAAAACACCATTATAAAGCGCGTGTTAAATAAACATAAAGAAATCAATTCGCCTTACAATACATATATGTATGCAGGATTACCTCCTGGATTAGTTACCATGCCAGATATTTCTGCCATTGATGCCGTTTTGAATTACGAAAAACATAGTTATTTATATTTTGCTGCTGATGCCAAGCGCTTAGGTTATCATAAATTTGCTAAAACCTTAAGTCAGCATAATGCAAACGCACGTGAATATCATAGTTATCTGTCTAAACAGGGTATTTATCAATAAAGCTTGAAACACATAGTTTTACATATCGCTTTTGGACTTATGTCTTTGACATGTGTTTCCCAATCAGCTCTCAATTCTTTTTTAAAACCAAGCGATACTTTAAATAAACCAAGACGAAATGCGGTTATTATATCAGAAGCTGCGCTTGGAACTGTTTCTCTGTTAGCTTTAAATCAGTTATGGTATGCGGACTATCCGCGTTCTAATTTTCATACGCTAGATGATAATAGCGAATGGTTACAAATGGATAAATTGGGACATGTGTATTCGGCTTATCAATTAGGTAGAGTAGGAGCTCATATTTTAAATTGGAGTGGTGTTAGTAAAAAAGATCAACTTGTTTATGGTGGTACTTTAGGTTTTACATTTCTAACAGCGGTTGAAGTTTTAGATGGTTTTTCAGACGAATGGGGATTTTCTTGGGGCGATATGGCAGCTAATGCAGCAGGAACCGGATTGTTTATAGGTCAAGAATTATTGTGGGATGAACAACGCATAACCATGAAATATTCCTTCCATAGAACGCAATACGCATCTCAACGACCGGACAAACTAGGTAATGGTTTGGCTGAAGAGTTTTTAAAAGATTATAATGGTCAGACCTATTGGTTAAGTTTCAATATTCATTCCTTCTTCAAGCATAGTAAAATTCCAACTTGGATAAATGTAGCATTTGGTTATGGTGCAGAAGGCATGTTAACCGGAAGTAATGAAACTGTAAATGACATGTTCCAAAACCAAAATAGGGTTCGACAATTTTATGTAAGTTTGGATGTTGACTTGACTAGAATTAAAACAAATTCTCACATATTAAAGACCGTTTTTGATGTTTTCAACACAATAAAAATACCATTTCCAGCTATGGAGTTCAACGAAGAAAATGGTATTCGCTTTCACGGAATCTACTTTTAGAAACACTTAATCGATTAATTGTCAGATATTAAAAAAAAGTTGTATATTTGCACGCTGAAATTTTACAACCCATTCCCTCAAGGAAATGAGTTAAAAAAATTCAAAAATTATGAGAAAAAGTATCTTAAATTATCTAGTACTAGTACTTATAATATGTGTCTTAATTGTAGGTTCGTTTACATCGAACAAGACCATAACAGAAAATGATTATTCAGTTAATGATTTAGCATTTAATACTGTTGAAACTTCTGAAATGTCATTTGACCACATCTTACCGTTAGAAAAAACGTACAAACCGTTTTCACCAACTTTAGGAAAATCATTCGTTGGGTTTAAAGAAGCTTTAGGCTTTAAAGAATCCAGAGGTGATTATTTTATAGTAAATACCTTTGGTTATTTAGGTAAGTACCAATTTGGCAAGGAAACATTAAAAATGATTGGAATCCATAATCCAGTTCACTTCTTGAAAAACCCGGAAATGCAAGAAAAGGCATTTGTGGCCAATGCAGAACGTAACAAGTGGATTTTAAGAAAGGATATTAAACGTTTTAATGGGCAAACTATTAATGGTGTTCTAATTACTGAATCAGGAATTTTAGCGGCTGCGCATTTAGCTGGTCCCGGAAATGTGAAAAAGTACTTAAGAAGCTATGGTGAACAAGGTTTTACCGATGCATACGGAACGTCTATCCAATATTATATTAAAAAGTTTTCTGGATATGATACTTCTAAAGTAAAACCAAATAGAAAAGCAAAAGTAAAGTTGACAGCTTAAAAAATGTCAACTTTTATGAATTATAAATAGTGCAGGTCTTTTATGTAGGTCTGCACTATTTTTTTTCCATGCTTGAACAGACTGTGTTTTCATGAACTCAGTTGGTAAGGTAATATCACAGGCAATGCAAACATCGGTATCGGGATGGAGCACCTTGCAAATATCTTCTAACATGGCATTATTTCGGTAAGGTGTTTCAATAAACAACTGCGATTGATTTTGTTGAAATGACACACGTTCCAATCGTTGTAATTCAGCTTTGCGCTCTTGCTTGTCAATAGGTAAATAGCCATTAAAAGCAAAACTCTGGCCATTCATTCCAGAACCCATAACTGCCATAATTATAGAGGAAGGGCCAACTAAAGGAACAACTTGAATGTTTTTTTGATGCGCAATTTTAACCACATCTGCACCAGGATCTGCAACAGCAGGACAACCTGCTTCGGATAGTAATCCTACGTTTTTACCTTTCAAACACGGATTTAAAAACTCTGGAAGCTCTGTGAATTCGGTAAACTTATTAAGTAAAAACAATTGTAAAGACGGCTGACTTTTTTCTGGAGCTATACTTTTTATAAAGCGTCTGGCTGTTTTTTCATTTTCAACAATAAAAATATCAAGGGCTTCTATGGTGTTTTTAACAGTAATTGGTAACACATCTAATGGGTTGGTATCGCCAAGGGTTGTAGGTATTAGAAATAATTTTCCGAGTTTGGTGGTCATTAGTCTATAATCAGTTTTTTTGTGGATATGTTTTGATTGGAGTCGCTTATTTCAATAAAATATAAACCACTGCTAATAGATGAAACAGAAATATTAACGTGTTGTTTATTAATATTTGAAATGGTTTTTATGCGCTTGCCATGAACATCATAAATTACAACTTCTGAAAGCGTATTAGAAGCTGAAAAGGCCTCAATAGATACAGTGTCTGTTGCTGGATTGGGATAAACTTTAATGGTTTTTAAATTGTTTTCGGCAACACTTAAATTAGTATCTATTATTTTAAAAATTTCACCAGTACTGGCAGCTGCAATGTATAATTCCCCAGCCATATCTTCGCCAAACGTGGTCCAACCTTTGTTGTTAAAAGGTGTTGTAAATGCCATGTTCCAGGTGTTGTTTTCAAAAATGAGTGTGCCAATTTCGTCACTACAATAATCAGCAAAGAAGTAGGTGTCAACAAACGCTGGAAATTGGCTGCCTTGATAGCTATAGCCACCTGTAATGGAGCATTTAAATTCGCCACTACTTGAATGGGTGTATTGTGAAACTGGAAAAACCATGGTGGAGGCATCGGCACAACCACTTGTATTATAGGGGGCATTTCCTTCATAACAACGCCATCCGTAATTAATTCCGCTCTCTGTGGTGCTTACTTTGTTAATTTCTTCAATTTCACTTTGGCCAACATCGGCAATCCACAACTCGTTATTGGTTCTATCAAACGAAAAACGCCAAGGGTTACGTAGTCCGTAAGCCCAAATTTCGTCTAAAGCGTTGGAATCAGAAATAAAAGGATTGTCTGCGGGAATAGCATAGTTTAACCCATTGCTTGCATTGTTAACATCAATGCGTAAAAGTTTTCCTAACAGCGTTGTTAAATCTTGCGAGCGATTGCCAGGGTCGCCACCAGAACCACCATCACCCGAAGCAATGTATAAAAAACCGTCTTCACCGAATGCTAAATCGCCACCATTGTGGTTGCCAAAAGGTTGGCTAATGGTCATGAATATAACTTCAGAATTAATATTGGCCATGTCGCTATTTGCTGGGTTAGTAGTAAATCGGGAAATAACGGTATCGCCAGCGTTATTTATATAATTAACGTAAAAATAGCCGTTGGTTGCATAATCGGGGTGAAAAGCTAATCCTAATAATCCACGTTCACCACCGCTATTACTCACTAAACTGTTTATATCCAAAAACGGTGTGGAGTTAACGGTTTGTTGTGCATTGATAATTTTAATAACACCTGCTTTTTCAACAATGAATAAGCGATTATCATTGGCGTGCTTTATGCCAACAGGATTGTTAAATCCAGCTGCATATAAATCGATTCCTACTTGTTGTGCGTAGGTTGTAATCGTAATTAATAAAAATACAACAAGGGTTAGGCTCTTTTTCATTTGTTTTAGGTTTCTGTGTTAGCACAAATTACAAAAAATAACCAACCGACTCATTATTTTAAAATATTAAATAGTGATATACAATTATTTAAGAAGTTTTTGAGAGAGTATTAAACACGCTTCATCCAGCATTTTGAAGGTGTTATCAAAACCTTGGATACCGCCAGTGTACGGATCTGGGACACTATGATTTTGATTGGGATATATTTCGTTTAATATGTAGTGTACTTTGGCAATGTCATTGGCATTTCTGGCTAGTTTAACAACATTTTCAAAATTGGAATTGTCCATTACATAAATATAATCGAAGTTGTCAAAATCGGCAACACTAAACTGTCTTCCGCGTTGTGTTGTAATATCTAATCCGTATTTTTCAGCAATTTTAATGGAGCGCGGATCTGGTGTATCACCAACATGGTAATTTCCTGTTCCGGCCGAATCTACTAAAAAACCAGTATCTGGTAGTTTCGATTTTAAAATGCCTTCAGCTAGAGGTGAGCGGCAAATATTGCCTAAACAAACCATGAGTATTTTAGTAATATTTGGATCCCGAGACATCGGAAATATAATTTAGAGGATTAAACAGACAATTTTTTAGTTAAATCGTCTACATATTTTTTAAATTGCTTATCGGTAGATGATAAATTATCAACCGTTTTACATGCATGTAATACCGTTGCATGATCACGTTTTCCAATTTGTGAACCAATACTTGCCAATGAAGCTTTCGTGTATTTTTTAGCAAAAAACATGGCTAACTGACGTGCTTGAACAATATGGCGCTTTCTAGTTTTAGATTGTAATGTATCCACATCCATTTGGAAGTAATCAGATACAATTTTTTGGATATAATCTATAGAAACTTCACGTTTAGTATTTTTTACAAACTTTTCAACCACTTGTTTGGCTAAATCTGCAGTAATTTCTTTTTTATTGAAAGAAGACTGTGCAATTAATGAAATAATAGCACCTTCTAATTCACGAATATTAGTTTTGATATGTTTGGCAACATACTCAATAATTTCTTCTGGCATTTCCACACCATCTCTATAAAGTTTGTTTTTCAATATAGACACACGGGTTTCAAAGTCTGGGCTTTGCAATTCGGCAGAAAGTCCCCATTTAAAACGTGATAATAAGCGTTGTTCAATATCTTGCATATCAACAGGTGCTTTATCACTCGTTAAAATAACTTGTTTTCCGTTTTGATGTAAGTGATTAAATATGTGGAAAAATACATCTTGCGTTCCTGATTTGCCTGATAAAAACTGAACATCATCAATAATTAAAATATCAATTATTTGATAAAAGTGAATAAAATCAATTCGGTTATTTTTCTTAACCGCATCTATATATTGTTGCGTAAATTTTTCTGCTGAAATATATAAAACCGTTTTTTCAGGATATTTGTCTTTAATATCCACACCAATAGCATGGGCTAAATGCGTTTTTCCTAAACCAACACCTCCAAAAATTAATAATGGGTTAAAGGATGTTCCACCTGGTTTTGCCGCTACAGCTAAACCTGCACTTCGTGCTAATCGGTTAGAGTCACCTTCTAAAAAGTTTTCAAAACTATAGTTAGGGTTTAATTGCGATTCAATTTTTACATTCCTAATGCCAGGAATTATAAAAGGGTTTCGCAATTCTGGATTTTTATTGTTTAAAGGGATGTCTACGTCTTGCGCTTTAACCGATGAACGATTTGCACTAGGAATTCGCTCTGTAAAAGGTTGCTTGTTGCCATAGGTGTTTTCCATTTTTATAATGTAAACTAATTTGGCATTTTCCCCAAGCTGCTTGGTTAAAGCAACTTTTAAAATTTTAACGTAATGTTCTTCCAGCCATTCGTAAAAGAATTTACTTGGGACTTGAATACTAAGTGCGTTATCAGTGAATTTTACTGCGACTATAGGCTCAAACCATGTTTTATATGCTTGCGGTTGAATATTATCCTTAATAAATTCCAGACAATTTCCCCATACCGATTGCGCAGTTACACTCATTATAAAATTACAAATTTATTCGTTAGTAGTTTATCGGGAAAATGAAATTCCCTTATTGATCTTTAGCTTGGCAAATATGTGAACAAAAATCTTAAAAAAAAAATGAAACTCTATTGAATATTAAGATATTTTTTCGCATACTTATTGCATTGCCTAAACTACAAAAAAATATTCAAATAAGATGTTCTTTTTCGATGAAATACCTATAAGAGTGAGATATGGTGAAACCGACCAAATGGGAGTGGTTCATCATGGGAATTATGCGTTATATCTGGAAATGGGTCGAACGGAATGGCTCCGAAAAATGGGTCTCTCTTATAATGAAATGGAAAAAAGTGGTGTGATGCTCCCTGTAATTTCTATGAGCTTAAATTATAAGAAGTCAGCCCTTTATGATGAGGTTATTAAAGTAAAAACACAGCTTAAAAAAACCCCTTCAGTGAAGATAGAATTTGACTATGAAATTACAAATGCGGCAGGTGATGTTTTGGTAACTGCAAATACCGTTTTAGCGTTTATTGATATGAATAGTAAACGCCCCATGAAGTGTCCAGATTATATTTTGAAGAGGTTAGAATTGTTTTAATCACGTTCCGTAATAGATACTTCGTAAATAGCTTCAAATTTTTCTGATATTTTTTTGCTCTCCTTAAGGCGAACGGAAATAATAATTTGACAATCGAGTTCTAATGTTTGGTCAACAATTTTTAAATTGTTCTCTTTTATAACACGCATTACTTTGTTCATATTCTTATAGTCAAATCGGATAAGAAATTGCTTATTTATAGTGCGCTTAACAATTTTTGATGCTTCCAAAGCCATTTGAGCTGTTGTTTTGTAAGCATGTATTAAACCTCCAACGCCTAGTTTTACACCTCCAAAATAACGAACAACCACAATGAGCACATTTGTAACAATATAGGATTGGATTTGTCCATAAATAGGCATGCCTGCGCTATTATTAGGTTCGCCATCATCGTTGGCTCTAAAATAAATTTGGGTCTCATCCATACCAGTTTGGTACGCATAACACCAATGTCCCGCTGTATGATGTTTTTTCTTTAAAGTATCTAGGTGTTCCTTAACATCATCTTCATGTTTTATAGGAAAAGCATAACCAAAAAACTTGCTGTTTTTGTCTTTAAATAAGACTTCTTCAGAAGGTTTTGAAATGGTTTTATACGTGTCTTTTAGTGTCATTTACAAGGCGGTTACTAACAAAATCGAAATTACGGCTAAACTAATACCTATCCAATTTTTTGTAGAAAGCTTTTCTTTAAATAAGAATAAACCTAAAAGCGAGGTTAGCAAAATAATAGCCACATTGTTAACGGTAAAAATGGTGGAGCTTTCTAAAGTTTCGTGATCTAAAGCTTTCAGAATGTAATAAATAGATGCGTAGTTAACGATTCCTAAAGCCAAGCCGCCAATTAAACTTTTAGGGTTAAATTTAAACTTACCTTGAAGTTTTTTAATGAGTATCGTGCCTAAACCAATTAGAGCAGCAAAACCAAAAATGGTTGCCGAAAAGATAGGAATACCATTATCGGGTAAATAGGTTGTTTCAATATATTTAATGGAGGTATCTATAATTCCAGAGCCAAAAAATATAATAATAGGATAGATGTAATAGGCTTTATTTTTAATACGCGTTCCCGATTTCATGGATGATAAATATACAGCCAATAAGGCGGCAACAATACCAATAATTTTAAATAAACCTGCGCTTTCTTTATATACATAAATGCCAAAAACTACGGGAATAATCACGCTCATTTTTGTGGCAACACTGGCAACCGATAAACCGACACGTTGGGATGTAATAGCCATAACATTAAAAATGGCAATGAATAAAAAGCCTAAAAATATGGCGCCATAAAACCATTCGGTAGAAATAATGGCGTGGACATTTATAGGATCTTCATAGGCAATTACTCCAATAGAAAACGCTGTAATATAATTGAAAACAATAGCTTGTAACGTGTTTACTTGGTGCTTATCAAACAACTTAAATAGCACAAAAATAATAGTGGACGCTAATATGCTTAAAAGTAAGTAAATCAAAAGAGGTCTTTTTTAACGTTGAATAAATTAACAATATCATCTGTTTCGGGGTTAATGTGCCAAGTATGAATACCTAATTGCGAAGCAGCATGTATGTTTTCTTCCGTGTCATCAATAAACAAACACGTTTTAGGATTTAAATTATTCTGATCTAAAACAAATTGATAAATAGAATGATTGGGTTTTCGTAATTGGATTTCATGCGATAAATAAAATTGGTCAAATTGCGATTTAAAGTCGTCATAAAAAGCAACGCGCTCTTGAATCCATTTAATATGAAGCGCATTGGTATTGCTTAATAATATGAGTTGGTATTTTTTATCGGATGCCAATTGTTTTAAAAACGCTAATCTATGTGTTGGGAAATCTTTTAAAATATAATTCCAAGCATCTAAAATCTCCGGTTCACTTAAATTAGGAAATTCATTTTTGTAAAAAGTAATAAATGCTTCGGAAGATATTTGGCCTTGCTCATAAGCTTGGTTGCAAGCAATCATTTCAGGCGAAAATTCTTTTAATTGAAATAGATTTAGAGCGTTTTGCATAGCGCCAACTTTATCTAAGTTGATGAATACATCACCAAAGTCGAAAATAAGTGTTTTAATCATATCATATTTTTGTAAATCCGTAACGTATCATCTTGGATAAACGTTTCTTCTAGTAAATCACCAGAAAAACTAGGCGCTTTTGTGCCTTCTGTAAATGTCGTTTTCCCTGTAAATATACGGGCTTCATCCCATAAGTTTTCATCAATAAAGGTTTGAAGTGTTCGTGCACCACCTTCAATAATTACGGATTGAATGTTCTTTTTATGTAAAAACTCACCAATTTGTAAGGCAAGTGGTTTGTTAAAATCGACATCGCTTTCCGTAATCCGAATGGTTTCAGCTTCGTTATTAAAAACGGTTAAATTATTGGAAAGTTTCTGCTGTTTATCCATTACAAACCGAATGGGATTTTTACCTGTCCAATCTCTAACGGTTAAGCTTGGGTTATCTGCCAAAGCTGTGTTGGTTCCTATTAAAATGGCTTGTTCTTCAGTGCGCCATTTATGAACTAATTGACGTGAAAATTCATTGGTAATCCAAACGGGTTTTTGTTCGTTACGAGTTTTTGGTGCTATAAAACCATCAGCAGTTTCAGCCCATTTTAATATAATATAAGGCCGTTTCTTATTGTGAAACGTAAAAAAACGTTTGTGATGTTCTTTACAGGAATCTTCCAAAATGCCTACGGTAACATGACATCCAGCTTCTATTAACTTTTTAATGCCATTTCCAGCAACTTTACTATGGGTGTCTGTTGTTCCAATAACAACATTTGGAATCTGATTTTTTATAATTAAATCGCTACAAGGCGGTGTCTTCCCGAAATGGCTACAAGGTTCTAAAGTTACATATAGCGTGGCCTCTTTTAAAAGTGTTTTGTCTGTAACCGATTGAATGGCATTTACTTCGGCATGTGGACCGCCAAAAGGACTTGTATAACCTTCGCCAATTATTTGATTTTTATATACAATTACCGAGCCTACCATAGGGTTTGGAGCCGTAGTTCCCAATCCATTTTTGGCAATTTCAATGCAACGATTTATGTATTTTTCATGTATCTTCATCCCAGAATTTCAAGATGTAAAAATAAGACATTAAAGTGAGTCAAAATAATATTGTTATTAGAGAAATTACGCAAGTAGATAATGCGCAAATTGCAGCTGTTATTCGCTCTGTTTTTGAGGAGTTAGATGCACCTAAAGTAGGAACAGCTTATGAAGATGCGGCATTAGATGTGATGACGGAAACCTATAACAAACCTAAGATGGCTTATTTTGTTGTTGTTAATAACCAAAAAATTATTGGAGGTTGTGGCATTGCGCCTTTAGAAGGAGCAGCTGAAACTGTTTGCGAATTACAAAAAATGTATTTCTTACCCGAAGCCCGCGGTTTGGGTTTGGGCTCTAAAATGATTGCTGTTTGTCTGAAAAAAGCACAAGAATTTGGTTTTGAATCCTGTTATTTAGAAACCTTACCATTTATGGTTGGCGCCCAAAAACTCTATAAAAAGGTTGGTTTTCAGCCTTTGTCTGCTTCCATGGGAAGTACAGGTCATTATTCTTGTAATGTTTGGATGCTGAAACAATTATGAACCAAGGAAATATAGAAACAATTATATTTTGATTTTAAAAGAGATCCAAAACATATTTCATCAAGAACTCGATTCCATATATGGAACCGATGAAGTGGGCAGTTTTTTTAATATTCTCATCGATTTTTATTTAGGATTAAATAGAATAACTTTAGTTCTAGAGCCAAATTATACCATAACGAAAGAAGAGGAACAACCTCTATTTGAGGCTTTAAGTCGATTAAAATTAGAGGAACCCATTCAGCATATTGTCGGTGAAACCGAATTTTATGGATTGCCTTTTAAGGTGGATAAACATACTTTAATTCCCCGACCAGAAACCGAGGAATTGGTAGATTGGATTTTAAAATCGCTTACCGGAAAAAAGGATCAACCATTAAAATTATTAGATATTGGCACAGGAACGGGTTGTATTGCTGTTAGTTTGGCAAAGCATTTACCAAATGCACATGTTTATGCTGTAGATGTGAGTCCAGAAGCGTTACAAGTGACTCGAGAAAATGCGAAATTGAACAACGTTTCTATTACATGTATTGAAGATAGTATTTTAGATATTCAAAATGACATCTTGAAATCGGCAACAGGTTTTTTTGATGTGATAGTGTCTAATCCACCTTATGTTCGTGATCTTGAAAAAGTAGAAATAAAAAATAATGTCCTACAGCACGAGCCTCATTTGGCTTTGTTTGTAAAAGATGATAATCCGTTGCAATTTTATAACGCAATTTCCGACTATGCTATGAGAGCTTTGAAGGAGAATGGTTTGCTGTTTTTTGAAATTAATCAATATCTTGGCGCCGAAATGAAAACCTTACTGAAAACGACACTATATAAAGACATTGAATTAAAAAACGATATGTTCGGAAATCAGCGCATGCTAAAAGGAATGAAATAAGTTTATGAGTATACAAGAACAAATAGAAGCATTACGAGACGAATTGCGTCAGCATAATTACAATTATTATGTACAAGACAATCCCACTATTTCTGATTTTGAATTTGATGTAAAACTCAAGCAACTTCAAGAACTTGAAGCAAAACATCCAGAATTTTATGATGCTAGTTCACCTACCTTACGAGTTGGTGGTGAAATAACCAAGAATTTTGAAACGGTTGCTCATGAGCATCGTATGTATTCCCTAGAGAATTCGTACTCTAAAGAGGATTTGCTAGATTGGGAAACGCGAATTAAAAAAATGGTAGATGGCGCTATTAGTTATACGTGCGAGTTAAAATATGATGGAGCATCTATCAGTCTCACTTATGAAAATGGAAAATTACGGAAAGCAGTTACTAGAGGTGACGGTTTTCAAGGTGATAATGTAACGGCTAATATTAAAACCATTAAGTCTGTTCCTTTGCAGTTGAAGGGTGATTATCCGGAGAAATTTGATATTCGTGGCGAAATAGTTTTACCTTTTGAAGGCTTTATTAAAATGAATGAAGAGCGGATAGAAATAGGAGAGGAACCTTACAGAAATCCGCGGAATACAGCCTCTGGTAGTTTAAAGTTACAAGATAGTAGTGAAGTTGCTAAACGACCGTTAGACTGTTTGTTGTATAATATTACAGGAAATAATCTCAATATAAAAACCCAATTTGAAAGCTTGGAAAAAGCACGCTCTTGGGGATTTAAAGTTCCTGAAATAGCAAAAGAAGTAAATTCCATGGATGCGGTTTTAGAATTTATTGCGCATTGGGATATTCATCGACACAATTTGCCTTATGAAACCGATGGTGTTGTTATTAAGGTGAATGATTTGCAACAACAAGAAGAATTAGGCTATACGGCTAAAGCACCACGATGGGCTATGGCTTATAAATTTAAAGCCGAACAAGTTTCTACCCGACTCAATGAAATTACATATCAAGTTGGTAGAACGGGAGCTATTACACCGGTTGCTAATTTAGAACCTGTAGAATTGGCTGGAACTACCGTAAAACGAGCATCACTGCATAACGCAGATCAAATTGAAAAATTAGATATTCGTGAAGGTGATATGGTTTTTGTTGAAAAAGGCGGCGAAATTATTCCTAAAATAATTGCTGTCGATTTAAGTCAGCGTCCAGCAGATTCACAACCCACTCAGTATATTACGCATTGTCCAGAATGTAACACCGCTTTAGTTAGGCAAGAGGGGGAAGCACAACATTATTGTCCAAATTACAATGGTTGTAAACCACAAATTATTGGTAGAATCCAACATTTTATTAGTAGGAAAGCAATGGATATTGATGGGTTGGGAGGAGAAACTGTTGCCTTATTAGTTAATGCTGGATTGATTTTAAATTATTCGGATTTATATGAATTAACCATAGAAGATGTTTTGCCATTAGAACGGATGGCACAAAAAAGTGCCGAAAATTTATTAAATGGTATTCAAGCCAGTAAAGACGTTCCGTTTGAACGTGTTTTATTTGCTCTAGGCATTAGATATGTAGGTGAAACTGTAGCTAAAAAATTAGTAAAGCATTATAAAACAATTGGCGCTATAGCGAATGCAACAGCTATTGATTTGGTAACTGTTGATGAAATTGGTGTACGAATAGCAGAAAGTGTAACCGATTTTTTCCAAATACAAACAAATATTGAAATTGTTGAACGGTTAATACGATTTGGTGTGCAAATGGAAATTTCAGCCGAAAAATTAGCCAATCAAACGAATAAATTAGAAGGTCAAGCGTTCGTAGTATCAGGTGTTTTTCATGTCGTTTCTAGAAACGAATTAAAGAAACTGATTGAGGATAATGGAGGTAAAGTATCATCATCAATCTCATCTAAAACAAATTTTGTGGTTGCTGGTGATAATATGGGGCCCAGCAAAAAAGAAAAAGCAGATTCTTTAGGTATTTCCATTATATCGGAACAAGATTTTTTAAGTATGATTTCATGATGAATATGTGATTTCATCGATAAAATGCCAAAATTTACGATTAATCGCAAATTTTATATTTATATTTGCCATTTAATACAATAGTTATTAATGAAAATTACCAATATTATAATATTTTTTATAATTGCTTTGTGCGTGTTGTTTGCCGTTTTTCAATTTAGTGGTCAAGAATATCTTTCAAGCGGAAGCAAGTCTTTAATTGTACCATTATTCACGGTGTTATACTTTATTAACGTATCTGAAAGGTCTAAATACTTTTCATTATTCCTTGTTTTATTCTCTATTGCCGAACTTTCGACTATTCTAGATTATTTCAGTTTTGATTGGAGTCAACATAGATTAGACATGTATTACTTGCTAGGAAACGCTACATATATCTTGGCTTATGTCTTTTTAATTCTAGAGGTTTTCAAAACTATAAATTTGAGGAAAGTTTTGAAAAGCTATTTGATACATGTCGTTGTTTTGCTGGTGCTGAATATTTATATAATTTATGTTTTAATAACGATTGTTAATCCAGAATTTCAAATTGATTCCTCGGGTTATTTAATAGGTGTTGAGTTTGTTTATAATATTGTTATGCTCCTGTTATTGACTATTTCTTTAATTAGTTATTTTTATAACGACAATAAAAAAACCTTGCTCTTATTTTTTGGTTCTGTTTGTATTGTTTTTTCAGAAGTGATCCAAATTGCTTATTTCTACATAGCAGATCAGGATGTGCTCAATATTGCCCAAACCATATTATTTGTTTTAGCCTTTTGCTTCTTTTACTTTCAATCTAAAGTGAAAAACAAGAAAGTGCATTTCTTTGCATAGTTTACAAAATTCCTTTTTTCAATAAAAAATTCCTTTTACATGTGTTAATATCGTGTCTAAAATTGATGGATATGCCAAATTTTAACATATTATTCGATGAAATGCACGTTTGAAACGATAAACTAACTTTTTTTTGCTATATTTGTTTCAACCTACTTATGAATATCTACTGTGAAAAATTGGCTACAAATTAGTTACAATAGGAATCTTGTATTCGTTCTGTTTTTTCTTGTATTTATAAATGTCTTCGCAATTTTGAGCGAAAATGATTTACTGATTCAAGTAACGAAACCAATGTTTATTCCTTTTTTGTTTATGTATTATTTAATTAAAAATAAATACATAAATGCGGTTATGATTACTTTTCTCGTGTTTTCCTTTTTGGGAGATTTTTCGTCTGTATTCTTTTCAGACCCTTTTATGGTAAGTCTTTCAAGCTTATTTTATTGTATTAGTTACTTTACTTTAGGCTATGCAGCGGTTTCAAGAATTCGAATTTTTAATATAGATAAGGTTGTCGGTATTTGCTTACTGCTCGTGTTTTCTATTAACGCGTATTTAATGTATCAACTATTTACGGTTTTACAAATACAAATTTCGGATACGACAGAAGTTGCATTATTTGCTGTAAAAAGCATTGCACTCATGGCTTTAGTTTTTATGGCGTTTGCTACGTATTTAAATAAAGATACGAAAGCATCTATTCTATTTTTGACTACAGCGCTTTGCTTTGTTTTTTCGGATGTACTTTATTATATCAGTAATTACTATGTGTATCACGATATGTTTGTCGTTTTAGATAGACTTTTACATGTACTGGGGCTGTTCTTTTTATTCGGTTATATTATTGAATATAATAGAAAACGAAAAAAACGCTTAGTACTAAGCAAGGTTTCAACTACGGCAGAAACGATTGGCGTTTAAACAATGATGGAAGTTCCAGTACTGGTCATATTTTTATCTTTATCAAAATAAAACTCTATTTTCCCGAGGTTAATCCCGAAGCAACCAACTTGGTTAACAAGCATATTTTTGCCTAAACTGTTTTTAACAACCGTTGGTTTTGATAAAAATGTATGTGTATGACCACCAATTATTAAATCTATATCTTTTGTTTTTGCTGCTAAACTTAAATCGCTAATTTTATCAGAATTGTTTTTGTAGTAATAGCCCATATGAGATAAACAGATTACTAAATCACATTTTTCATTTTCTTTTAAAATACGCGTCATATCTTGACTTATTTCAACAGGATCCAAATATTTAGTTTCCTTATACATACTTTTGTCTACCAAGCCAGCAAGTTCAATTCCTAAACCAAATACACCTATTTTAATACCATTTTTGGTAAACGTTTTATAGGGTTTTACAAACCCATCCATTATGGTGTTTGAAAAATCGTAATTGGCAGATAGAAAATCGAACTCCGCGTGCGGTAATTGTGCATGTAAGCCGTTTAATCCATTATCAAAATCATGGTTTCCAATAGTAGCTGCATCATATTTTAACTTACTCATGAGTTTAAACTCCAACTCACCACCATAATAATTAAAATAGGGTGTCCCTTGAAAAATATCGCCTGCATCCAATAATAATGTATTTGGATTTTCGGTTCGGATGGCATCAATTAATGTGGCACGTCTAGCAACTCCACCTTTATTAGGGTTTCGGCCATCTTCAGGGCCAAACGGATCAATATGACTGTGTACATCGTTGGTATGAAGTATCGTGATTTTAGTTGTTTTTTCAGGTGAAGAAAAGGACGATAACCCCAAACCGCCTACAGTTACAAAAGCGGCAGAAGCGGATGTTTGTTGAATAAATTCGCGACGTTTCATAGGATTAATTTTTTAATTTAATAAAGCGGTTGTCAATAACAGGGCTAATTGTATCTGTCTTTTTAAAGTAATCTATAAACGCATTTCTAATTTTATAATCTAAAATTTCTATAGATTCTTCAGGTTTAAAAAAGGTCATATGATCACCACCATTATATAGGTAATCGTTGGTTGCCACGTAATATGTTTTGTTAACATCAATAGGGTTTCCGGAAATAGTTGCCTCTTTTACACTATAATCTGCATGTAACACTAAATTTAGTTTTGCAATGGGGTGCGCGCGTTTAGCTTTTGATAAGTATTCTGTCATTAAGTTAATTTGACTACCTTTTATACCTACCACAACAATACTATTTTCAAACGGCATAATTTCAAAAGCTGTTCTTGCCGAAACTGGGCCTTTGGAAATTATAGCACGAATACCACCATGATTTAGTAGAACCATATCAATGTTTTTGCCCGTTCTTTGGAAGAAAACAGGATTGGATTGCTCATAGATAACATCAGCAAACAAATTTCCAATAGCCGTATTGAATTCACCATCGCTCTTAGAATATGTATCAACGGCATAGCTTAACACACTATCTAAATCATTATTTACATGTTCGCGATAGGGTTTAATAAAGGCCTCAATGTCAGGGTCAGATTTTAGGGAGTCGGTAATGATAATTTGTTCCCCTTTAATCTGTTTTAATTGCCAAGTATCATGCTTACAATTAAATAATGTAAGCCCTATAATTGTTAGGAGTAAATGCTGTAATTTCATATGTATAAACAAAAAAATTAATACGCTTATGTACGTACTTTTAGTATCTTTGCGTAAAGCATAAAGATATAATGATTTTAAAGGGTTTTAAAGAAAATTCTATTAAAAAACACTTACAGTCTATTCTGAACAATTCAGAAGGCACTTCAAAAGCACAAGTAATTGAAAGTGTTGGTATTATTGTTAATGCCGATGAGGTGACAAATTTAGCAATGTTTGATACTTTAACTTCAAGTTTGCATATTTTACCAAACAAATTAAAAGTTATTGCCTATACGGAAGCTAAAAACACAGAGTTACTTTCTTGGGAATCCTGTTATAGCCCTAAAGATATAGGATGGAAAGGAACTATACTAAATACGGAGTTGGATACGTTTTTAAATACTAAATATGATTTACTCATTAGTTTTTATACAACGGACATATTGCATTTAAAATTGCTTACAGCCAAATCTGAAGCCTATTTTAAAGCGAGCATTTTTCAGGAAGATGAACGATTAAATGATTTAATTATTCAAACTCCTCTAAACGATTTTGATGCTTTTAAAATCGAATTACTAAAATATTTACAAGTTTTTAAGACACTTAAACATGAAGCATAAATTAACTGGAGCAGGAATAGCTATTGTTACACCTTTTAAAACCGATTTATCTGTAGATCACGGAGCCTTAACGCGTATTGTTAATTTCAATATTGAAAACGGCATGGATTATATTGTTATTGCTGGTACAACCGGAGAGAGTGTCACCATTACTTCGGCAGAAAAACAAGCAATTATTAATACAATAGTAACAGCTAATAACAAGCGGGTGCCATTGGTTCTTGGAATTGGAGGCAATAACACCGCTGCGGTAATTGCAGAAATCCAAGAGACTGATTTTTCTGATATAGACGCTATTTTATCAGTATCACCTTACTATAGTAAACCAACGCAAGCAGGAATTAGTGCGCATTTTGAAGCCATTTCAAAAGTCAGCCCAAAACCAATAATATTATATAACGTGCCAGGAAGAACCGGATCTAATATGCTTCCGCAAACTATTATTGCGTTAGCAAACTCCTGCACGAATATTGTGGCAGTAAAAGAAGCTGCTGGAAATATGGGGCAATACCTACGTTTATTAAATGATAAACCAACCGAATTTATGGTTATTTCTGGAGATGATGATTTAGCTTTGCCTGTAACCCTTGCTGGTGGTTCTGGTGTTATTTCTGTTATCGGCCAGGCATTCCCTAAAGATTTTGCACAAATGATTCATTTAGGATTAGAAGGTAAAAATAAGGAGGCATTCAAGTTGCACAATAAGTTAATGGATATTACGAATTTCATTTTTTCGGAGAACAATCCTTCAGGGATAAAAGCCGTTTTAAACGCCATGAAATTATGTCAATCAACGGTTAGACTACCATTGGTTGAAGCAACTGATGAACTAAAGAAAACTATAACAGGTTTCGTTAATACCTATGCATAAGCGTTAAATAATACTTAATCCTAATGATTACCTTATTTTAGCTTGTATTTTAGCAAAATAAATATTTTTAAAATCCATTTTATTACCTTAATTTTGCCAACTGTTTTAAAACTATGAAGAAATTTCTTTACATAATTCTAACTTGCACACTTTTAAGTTCTTGTAGCGAATATCAAAAGGCCTTAAAGTCAGTTGATTCGGGAACCAAATATACGGTAGGTGAAAAACTATATAATGCTGGAAAGTATGCCAAAGCAAATAAATTGTTTGAACAAATACTACCCGTTTATAGAGGGAAACCCCAAGCTGAAAAATTATCATACCTGAATTCTAAATGTTATTATGAGGAAGAAGATTGGTATTTAGCAAGCTATCATTTTGAGCGTTTTGTGGATGCCTATCCAAACAGTGAAAAAGTGGAAGAAGCTGCATTTTTAAGTGCTAAAAGTGCTTATATGTTATCGCCGGTTTTTTCTAAAGAACAGCACGAAACCAAAGAAGCTATTGATAAATTTCAAAGCTTTATTAACCTGTATCCAGAGTCGGAATTCATACCTGAAGCTAACAAGTTAGTTAGAGAATTGGATTTTAAATTAGAGAAAAAAGCGTTTGGTATAGCCAAACAATTCAATACTATTGCGGGTTATACACGAGATTTTAATGCCCCAATAAAAGCGATTGATAATTTTATTTTTGATTTTCCTGGAACTATTTATCGTGAGGAAGCATACTTTATAAAATTTGATTCCGCTTATCAACTAGCTATTAACAGTGTATATAGTAAAAAAGAGCAGCGTTTAGAAGATGCAAAATCATATTACTACACCTTGAAAAGATCATATGCTAATTCAGAATATTTAGAAAAAGCAGATAAAATGATTGAAGAAATTGAAAAAGAATTAGAAAATTACAGTACGAAAAGTTAATAAACTTACATATGGATTTAAAGAAGATTAATGCGCCAGTAAACACAACAACTTACGATAGAAACAAAGTTGATGCACCTACGGAAAATATTTATGAAGCAATTTCAATAATATCAAGACGCGCAGAACAAATAAATTCTGAAATTAAGAAAGAGCTAATTGAAAAATTAGAAGAGTTTGCTACTTACAACGATAGTCTAGAAGAGATTTTTGAAAATAAAGAGCAAATTGAAGTTTCTAAATTTTATGAAAAATTACCAAAACCACATGCATTAGCAGTTCAAGAATGGTTAGATGGTAAAATTTATTACAGAAACACAGAGGACGATTCTAAGGAATAATAACTATATGTCACTATTAAGCGGTAAGAAAATATTACTAGGCATTAGTGCTGGTATAGCCGCTTATAAAACAGCGACATTGGTTAGAGCTTTTATAAAAGCAGGTGCAGACGTAAAAGTCGTTATGACACCTGCTTCTAAAGACTTTGTTACACCTTTAACATTGTCCACACTCTCCAAAAATCCGGTACATTCATCATTTACAAATCCAGATGATGATAATGAAATTTGGAACAATCACGTAGAATTAGGTCTTTGGGCCGATTTACTTATTATTGCACCAGCCACAGCCAATACCTTGTCTAAAATGGCTCATGGTGTTTGCGATAACCTATTATTAGCAACGTACCTTTCAGCTAAATGTCCCGTTTATTTTGCGCCTGCAATGGATTTGGATATGTATAAACATCCTTCTACTTTAGAATCATTTAAAGCCTTACAAAACTTTGGAAACATAATGATTCCTGCTACCAGTGGCGAATTAGCTAGTGGTTTAGTAGGCGAAGGGCGTATGGCAGAACCTGATGATATTGTTGCATTTTTAGAAAATGATATTTTAAGTAAATCGCCACTTCGCGGTAAAAAAGTATTAATTACGGCTGGCCCTACCTATGAAGCAATAGACCCTGTTCGCTTTATAGGGAACCATTCCAGTGGAAAAATGGGCTTCGAAATAGCAAAAGCTGCTGCTAATTTAGGAGCTGAAGTTATTTTAATTTCTGGTCCAACACATCAAAAATTATCACATAGTTTTGTAACCATTATTCCCGTTACATCTGCGGAAGAAATGTATAACGCAGCACATAGCTTTTTTAAAACTGTTGATATTGCCATTTTAGCCGCAGCTGTTGCCGATTATAAACCAAAAATTGCTGCGACTGAAAAAATAAAAAAGAAAGAAAAAACGTTATCTTTAGAGTTAGAAAAAACCAAAGATATTTTAGCGTCTTTGGGACACATAAAGGAAAAACAATTTTTAGTCGGGTTTGCTTTAGAAACAAATAATGAAATTGAAAACGCGAAAGGTAAACTAAAGGCCAAGAATTTAAATTTAATTGTGTTAAATTCGCTTAAGGACAAAGGTGCTGGTTTTAAATCTGACACAAACAAGGTAACACTTATTAATCGTAATGAAACCATTACAACGTTTGATTTAAAGTCTAAAGAAGCCGTAGCCGTAGATATTTTAAATGCTATAATAAACCAATTGCATGCATAGATTTTTTGTATTTTTTTTAGTCATTTTATCCTTTTCAACCTATAGCCAGGAGTTAAATTGTAATATTGTGGTAAATGCCCAGTTTACAGGTAATGAAAACTTGCAGGTCTTTAAAACGCTTGAAAAACAACTAAAAGAGTTTGTAAATAATACAAAATGGACTAATAAGGAATATGCTTTTCAAGAACGCGTAGAGTGCGGTATGTTTATTAATATTACCGAATACTCCGGCGATGTTTTTAAGGCTACCATTCAAGTGCAATCATCTCGTCCGGTTTACGGGTCTACTTACGGAACACCCATTTACAATATTAATGATAAAGATTTTACATTTCAGTATGTAGAGTTTGAAAACTTACTTTATAACGAAAATCAGTTTGAATCCAATTTAGTTTCTGTCATTGCCTTTCACGTTTACATGATTTTAGGATTAGATGCCGACTCGTTTCAATTTGAAGGAGGAGATCCGTATCTTAAACAAGCACAAACTATTGTAAATTATTCGCAACAAGAAAATGCAAAAGGCTGGAAACTTGAAGATGGTTTACAAACACGTTTTGCTTTAATTGATAATTTATTATCGCCTACATTCAAGGAATATAGAAAGGTTATGTACGACTATCATCGCTTGGGCTTAGACACCATGAGTGAAGACCAGAAAAAGGCTAAAACTATTATAGCAAGTGCTATTGAGGAGTTTGAAGCCATGAACAGACGTCGCCCTAATTCCTTTTTATTACGAACATTTTTTGATGCCAAAGGCGATGAAATTGAACAGATATTCTCAAGTGGTCCTAATGTTGAAATAACCAAGTTACTTTCAACATTAAACCGTGTAGCGCCTATGTACTCAAGCAAATGGCGAAATATTAAATTTTAAGAAATTCTCTTAATAAGAGTATTGTAAAAAGTAGTTGTTATTATTTTAGTAACCATTTAATCTAAAACACTTTGCTAACAGCTTTATCCATAAAAAATTACGCATTAATAGATAATCTTCAGGTAAATTTCAACCAAGGATTGACAATCATTACGGGTGAAACAGGTGCTGGAAAATCTATTTTATTAGGTGGATTATCTTTAATTTTAGGTAAACGAGCCGATTTAAGTGCATTAAAAGACAGCGAAAAAAAATGTGTTATTGAGGCTGTTTTTGATGTTTCCAATTATAAACTTCAAGCCTTATTTAAAAAATTAGATTTCGATTATGATGCACAAACCATCATTAGACGGGAGATTTTACCATCTGGTAAATCGCGCGCTTTTGTAAACGATTCTCCAGTAAACTTAAGCGGACTGCAAAGCTTGGGAGCGGAATTAATTGATATTCACTCGCAACATGAAACCATGCAATTAATGGATGATGCGTATCAGTTTCAAGTTATTGATGCGTTGGCTAAAAATAGTCAGGAATTACAGGATTATAAAATTGCTTTAAAAACGTTTAAAATACTTCAGAAAGAATATGATGAGCTTTTAAAGTTCCAGGCAGAAGCTATTAAAGAACACGATTATAATTCCTATTTGTTAAAAGAATTAGTAGAGGCTAATTTAATAGAAGGCGAACTTCAAGAGTTAGAAGAAACTTATGAAACACTGAACAATGTTGAGGATATAAAAGAGCAATTAGCACACGTTAATCAACTGCTAAGCGAAGAACAA
Organism: Bizionia sp. M204; assembly: GCF_023205095.1. Lineage (GTDB taxonomy): Bacteria > Bacteroidota > Bacteroidia > Flavobacteriales > Flavobacteriaceae > Algorimicrobium > Algorimicrobium hallyeonense. The sequence continues at coordinate 531,090 of NZ_CP046242.1, forward strand.
ATAGGCGTCATGTCAGCCTTACTTGCAGCAAAAAACAGTCTGCAAAGAGTTTCGAAATTTTCATCTAAATATGAAGATGTTTTTAATAGAATCAATAGTAGTTCCATTGAAATTAATGATATTTTCACGGAAATCGAAAGACTACAAGACAATCTAGATTTAGATCCAGAACAGTTGTTGTTGGTTAGCAATAAATTGGAATTACTAAACACACTTCTTAAAAAACATTTTGTAAGCAATGTTTCAGAACTTATTGTCATTAAAAATGATTTATCGGAAAAGGTAAGTGTTACCGAAAAACTGGATGATACTATTGCAGATAAACAAAATGATGTTGCAGTTGCTAAAAAAGCTATAGATGCCTTGGCAAATACCATTCATAAAAAACGCTTGGCTGCTATTCCAGGTTTAACTAAAGAATTAGAAGCTATTTTGCAGCAATTAGGAATGCCTAATGCCAAATTTAATATCACGTTGAACGCTACAGAAACCTATCAGTCAAATGGAAAAGATAATTTATCGTTTCTATTTTCAGCCAATAAAGGCGGTGCATTTAACGAACTTAAAAAAGCAGCGTCAGGAGGTGAGTTGTCACGAATTATGTTAGCTATTAAGTCTATATTGTCCAATTATGTGCAATTACCATCCATTATGTTCGATGAAATTGATTCTGGCGTTTCGGGAGAAATTTCTAATAAAATGGGTGAAATTATGCGAAACATGAGTCGCAGTATGCAAGTTTTTACCATAACACATATTCCACAAATTGCAGCTAAAGGTAATACGCACTTTAAAGTTTATAAGGAAGATGTTGGTGAGGTTACCCAAACTAATTTAAAGCTTCTAAACCATGATGAACGCATTGTAGAAATAGCACAAATGCTTGGAGGTATAGAAATTTCCACTTCGGCAATGGCACATGCTAAACAATTGTTGAATTAATACTATCTTTGAAAATCATTAAACACGAATCAACACGAGAAACTATGTCATATAATTTATTAAAAGGAAAAAAAGGAATCATATTTGGAGCTTTAGATGAAAATTCAATAGCTTGGAAAACAGCAGAACGCGTGCATGAAGAAGGTGGTACATTTGTATTAACCAACGCGCCAGTTGCTATGCGAATGGGACAAATAAACCAATTGGCTGAAAAAACAGGTTCTCAAATTATTCCTGCTGATGCTACATCTGTTGAAGATTTAGAAAACCTAGTTGAAAAATCTATGGAGATTTTAGGCGGTAAAATAGATTTTGTTTTACACTCTATTGGAATGTCTATCAACGTTAGAAAAGGAAACCATTACACGAATCAAAATTACGATTGGACACAAAAAGGAACGGATGTTTCGGCAAATTCTTTTCATAAAGTCATGCAAACACTGTATCAAAAAGATGCTATGAATGAATGGGGAAGTATTGTTGCATTGACATATATGGCAGCTCAACGCGTTTTTCCTGATTATAATGATATGGCAGATAATAAAGCCTTGTTAGAAAGTATTGCACGTAGCTTTGGTTATTTCTTTGGTCGTGATAAAAAAGTACGCGTTAATACCATTTCGCAATCTCCAACGCCAACAACAGCTGGAAGTGGTGTAAAAGGGTTTGATGGTTTTATTTCATATGCAGAAAAAATGTCACCACTAGGCAATGCAACCGCTATGGATTGTGCAAACTATACCATCACAATGTTTAGTGACTTAACACGTAAAGTAACCCTTCAAAATTTATTTCACGATGGTGGATTTAGTAATATGGGTGTTAGCGATGCTGTTATGGAAACCTTTACTAGAGAATAATATTTAAAGTAACATTATATAAAGCGCCATTCTTATAACAAAGAATGGCGCTTTTTTTTGTAAAAATTACGAGAATAGATTAGTGTGTTTTATTTGTTATATTAGTAAGTCATTATTTAACTTTAATTCTTATGAATAAAGGCTGCTTTTTAACTGCTTTTCTGCTTATTACTTGCTTTTTACAAGCACAAGTTAGTTTTGTAAATGAAGCCACCAATTTAGGATTGGTAGTCACAGCAGGTCAAACCTATTTGGGAAATGGTATTTCATTTTGTGATTATAATAATGATGGTTGGGATGATATTACAATGGCCACCCAAGAAGATTATAAAATCATTTTTTTTAAGAATGTAAATGGCATTTTTGAATCTGATAATTTAAATATTCCGCTGAATACAAGTCAACAAAAACAGGTTGTTTGGGTGGATATTGATAATGATGGTGATAAAGATTTATTTGTAACATCAAACACCGAAGGTAATAGGTTATACCTCAATAATGGTAATTCTAATTTCGTAGATATTACCATTACAGCAGGTTTGCCAACAGGAAATTTCGAATCTTATGGAGCTTCTTGGGGCGATTATAATAATGATGGCTTTTTAGATGTTTTTATTAGTAACCGAAGTGAAATGGATGCTCAACCCAATTATTTTTATGAAAATAATGGTGATAGTACATTCACAGATGTTACCGCGCAAGCCGGATTTGATAACGATAGCCACATGACCTTTTGTTCAGCATTTTTCGATTATAATAATGATGGTTGGCAAGATTTATACTTATCAAGTGATAAGTATTTTAATCAGAATTTTTTGTACCGTAATAATGGGGATGGCACCTTTACAGATGTCAGCACATCTTCTAACACCGGTATTTATATTGATGCTATGACTACAACTATTGGTGATTTTAATAATGATGGTTGGTTTGATATTTATATAACCAATACACCAACAGATGGGAATGTGTTATTTAGAAATAATGGTGATGGTACCTTTACCGACCTCGCTATATTTTCAGGAACGCGATTGCATAGCTACGCGTGGGGTGCTGTGTTTTTAGATGCAGATAATGATATGGATGAAGATATTTATGTAAGCTGCGAGTATGATGGCTCAAACCCACCATTTAGATCGTCTGCTTTTTATAAAAACCGAGGAAATAATACCTTCCAAAATTCTTTAGATTCTGGTTTTGTTGGAGATGCGGCCAAAAGTTATTCAAATGCTGTCGGCGATTTTAATAATGACGGGTTTCCAGATATAGCGGTTAGCAATATTAATTATCAAAACATGTATTTATGGGAAAATAAAACAATAAATGCTAATAAGTGGTTAAAAGTTAAGTTAACAGGTGTGTTAAGTAATAGGGATGGCATTGGTTCTCGTATTGAAATATCAATTAATGGAAACAAGCAATATCGTTACACACTTTGTGGGGAAGGGTATTTAGCTCAAAATTCAAACACTGAAATATTTGGTGTAGGCACGCATGACGTTATTGATTATGTGAAAGTTACGTGGTTAAGTGGTACTGTTGATTATTTAGAAAATGTAAATGCCAATCAGTTATTAGAAATTACGGAAGGAAGTTATAGCCTAGGTTTAAACAGTGAGTTTAAAAATGGGTTTTCATACTATCCTAATCCAGTTCAAAATACGATTACGCTAAAAGCTGAAAAGACTATTAAATCTATTTCATTATATACTGTTCTAGGGCAAGAGGTTTATAGAAGTTCTTTTAATAATCTATATGCGGAAATAAATATGTCCAATTTAGATACGGGAACTTATTTTGCCCAAATAGAATTTAATGATACAACAGAAACATTTCAAATACTAAAAGATTAATTTTTTTATAGGTAATCTCCATGAGTCTTTTTTTTTAGAAATAAAAAGGAACCTTGTTAACTATTTCTGATTTAATTGTTTGGATAAGAGGTAGTTCTTTACTACTTTAATAGCTAATTAATTAAAACTAAATTTATCATGAAAAAAATTACATTTATGTTTTTTGTTTTCAGTTTATTTACTGTAGTAAGCTATGGTCAATATTTAACTGAAGGATTTGAAACGGCTGTCCCTCCAGCAGGATGGACTTTAACACAGGTAAACACGAGTGAAACTTGGACGCTATCTACAGCTATAGTTCCTAATTCCGGTGCAGCATCAGCACAAGTTGTTTATGACCCCGCTCTTGTACCACAAGATGAAACATTAACTACTCCGGTTTTAGATTTATCCGCTAGTGTAAATCCAAGATTAAAATTTTGGTTTAACATGAGCTACTATTGGGCTATTGATCCAAATGATAATTACGACTTTGTTGTAAGTGCAACAGATGGTACAACAGAAACTGTTTTATGGCAAGAGGCTGATTTTGGCGTGTTTGATAGTTTTGTATGGTATGAAGTTGAATTAAATTTAGCAGCGTATGCTGGTCAAAGTAATGTTCAAATTATTTTCAACTACAACGGTGTTGATGGTGCATCTTTAAATTTGGATGATGTATTAGTTGAAGAAACACCAACCTGTCCAACACCCACTAATACAGTGGTTGTGCCAACACAAACAACAGCAGATGTTAGTTGGGATACCGTGGTAGAGGCTACACTAGGTTACGAATGGGTAATAATGGCATCTGGTGCGGCTCCAGAAGTTGCAACAGCAATTGCATCTGGTACCACTGGAACAGGTGTTTTAACCGATAGTGCTTCGGGATTAACGCAAGCAACAGATTACGATTTTTATGTGCAAGCAAATTGTGATACGAATGGCTTAAGTAATTGGTCTGCCGTATTATCGTTTAGAACTTTAGCTCCTGAGCCAAATTGTGCAATTAATCCAACGCCAGCTGATGGCGCAGTGGATGTAGCTACAGGAAATGTTACTTTTTCGTGGGAAGCACCAACAACAGGACCTACGCCAACTTCATACAATTTATATGCAGGAGAAACACCAGCAGGCGATGATTATGGTTTAATAGGAAACTATACAGATACCAATGCTGCGTTAACGCTAACAGGTTATGATACATTGTTATATTGGATAATTAAACCAGTTAATGAAACAACAGAAGCAACAGGTTGTCCAGTATGGAGCTTTACAACCGGATCTGCGCCTGTAGGTGCCGTTTGTGAAGATGCTATTGTAGTTACATCAGTACCTTATAACACCACGGATAATACAAGTGCTTATGGTAACGATTATGGAAATACGGATCTACCACCTTTAGCAGGCGCTCAATATACAAATGGAACAGGTAGTGCGTTTTATATTACTGGAGACGATGTCGTGTATGAATTTACTCCAGCTACGGATGGAACTTATAATTTTGATTTGAGTAATACCGAAGATGGTTGGATTGGTTTTTGGTTGTTTGAAGGCTGTCCGTTTACGTCCGTTGTTGCATATCATACAGCAACTGCGGGAACTACCTATAGTTTACCTGCTATTACGCTTACTGGAGGAACTACTTATTACGTGGTAATTTCCTCATGGCCAGCACCTCAATCAACATCATACACATTGGATATTACACAATTAAACTGTACCGGAGCTTCTGTTGCAGAATCATCCACAAATATTGATTGTACAAATAACCAATATTATGTAGATGTAAATATAGACGCTGTTAATGATGGAACTGAAATTAGCGATGGAACAACAACTTATCCAATAACAGGAACAGGTATAACCCAGGCAGGTCCGTATCCTTTTGGTACAGCCGTAGATTTGACTTTAGTTCATTCGGATGCCGCTTGTAATATAGATTTAGGCAATTTTGTTGTAAATGGTTGTCCTCCTGTAAACGATGTGTGCAGTGGCGCCATAATGTTAACACCTGGCGTTGTTTTTACAGATAATCCTGTAATTGGTAGTAATGAATTCGCCACAACATCTTCTGGAGAACTTGCGCCAGGCTGTGCAAGTTATAACGGAGGAGATATGTGGTACTCGGTAGTGGTGCCTGCAGATGGTAATATTGTTTTGGAAATGAATGCTAACCCTACCGGTGGCGGTGGAGATGCTGGAGGAGCAGCATATTCTGGTGCTTGTGGTTCATTAGTATTAATTGAATGTAATGATGATGGTAGTGATGATGGTTTATACCCGTTGGTTTCTATTTCAGATCCTTCATTAGCAGGAGAAACTATTTATTTCAGAGTTTGGGAATATGGTAATAATGCAACCATTAACTTCCAGGTATCTGCTTATAGTTCTACCTTAAGTGTTGAAGATTTCCAACAACAGGAATTGTTTACATACTATCCAAACCCAGTAAGCAATGCCTTAACATTAAACGCACAACAAAATATTCAAGATGTTGCAGTTTATAATATGTTAGGTCAAGAAGTATTACGTGTAGCACCTAATACAGTTTCTGCCGATGTTGATATGACATCCTTACTAGCTGGAGCATACTTTATGAAGGTCATGATTAATAACATATCTGAAACAATACGAATTATTAAAAATTAAAAAATAGTTTTAAATATTAATTTTAAAAACCACCCAACTGGGTGGTTTTTTTTATTGTTTAATTACATTTGTTAAATGGAATTAGCATTTTCTTTTATTATACCTGTTTTTAATCGACCAAACGAGATTGATGAGCTATTGCAAAGCTTTAGCAATCTAAACAGTAATGAAAATTTTGAAATAGTTATTATTGAGGATGGATCTACCTTGCCATCAAAAAATGTTATTGCCAATTTTCAAGATCAACTAAATATTACGTATTTGGTTAAAGAGAATTCCGGGCCAGGTGATTCCCGAAATTATGGGATGCAACATGCCAAGGGTAATTATTTTATCATTTTGGATTCTGATTGTATTTTACCTCCTAATTATTTAAATATTGTTAAATTATTTTTAACGGATAATTATGTAGATTGTTTTGGCGGACCAGATGCAGCCCATAGTTCATTTAGTAACCTGCAGAAAGCTATTAATTTCTCTATGACAGCGTTTATTACTACAGGTGGAATAAGAGGAAATAAAACACAAATAAATAAATTTCAACCGCGAAGTTTTAATATGGGATTGTCTAAAAAAGCCTTCCTTAAAACCGGTGGTTTTGGAAATATTCATCCAGGTGAAGATCCTGACTTATCTTTAAGGCTTTGGAAATTAGGATATGAAACAGCGTTAATTCCAGAAGCTTTCGTATATCATAAACGACGTATTTCGTGGTCCAAATTTTATAAACAGGTCTCAAAGTTTGGCTTAGTTCGACCTATTCTAAATGTATGGCATCCGGAATCAAAAAAAATCACATATTGGTTTCCTACTATTTTTATTTTAGGTTTTGTTTTAGCTATAGTTTTAGCCGCTTTAAACTGTATGCAACTCTTATTACTTTATGGTACATATTTTTTAATCGTATTTTTAGTTGCTTTATTTAGCACGCGAAGCTTCGTTATAGCAATTCAAGCAATATGTGCTACGAGCATACAATTTATTGGTTATGGTTATAGTTTTATAAAATCAATTACTATATTAAAGGTAAGTGGTAAAAAGCCAGAGGAAATTTTTCCGGAATTATTCTTTAAAAACAAATGATTAATACTCTAAAATCTAAATTGCTAAAGGCTATAAAGAATAAAAGAATCAATGTGTTCTTTTTATTCTTAATCATGTCTTTTAGTGTTCTTATTTTACTGAAGCTTTCAAATACCTACGTTAACACCATCACATTTCAAATTAATAAAGTGAATGTGCCAGAAGCTCATGTTGTTTTTGATGATCATCAAAAGACTTTGCGAGTAGGCTTAAAAGCTCAAGGTTTTAATTTGTTGAAGTACTATTTTAAGAAACCCAAAATTAATATCGATTTCAGTCATAACATTACCAAAACCGATAGTCTTTATATTTGGAATAAAAATACGGCCTTCCTAGATGTAATTTCACAATTTGATAAAGCCGTTGAGGTTGTAAATATTAATCCAGATACATTATATTTTAAATATGATTTAAACGCCATTAAAAAGGTGCCAATTAAAATAAATGCTAAAATTAATTATGCTATAGGCTACGACATTTTAGAATCATTTGAATTAAGTCCTGATTCCATTAAAATTATTGGACCTAACGTATTGGTTTCGGCCATCGATTTTATTGAAACAGATACGCTCAAACTTCAGGATGTTAAAGAGAATATTATTACCACTGTTTTATTAAAGTTACCCGAAAATCAAAATGAATTAGAATTTTCTAATAAACAGACTCATGTAGCCGCGACGGTTACAAAATTTACAGAAGGTAAATTAAAAATTCCAGTTACTATTATTAATGTACCTGAAGATATTAATTTGAAGTATTATCCAAAAAAAATCACCGTTTCTTATTATACAAGTTTATCAAACTATAAATCTATTACAGCATCGGACTTTGAAATTGTTTGCGATTTTTCAGAAGTGTCTAAAAATCAAACGTTTTTAATACCAAAGTTAACAAAGCAGCCAGAAGTTTTACGGCATGTAAAAATAAATCATGATCAAATAGAATATATTATTACGGAATGAAAATAGTAGGTTTAACTGGCGGAATTGGTAGTGGTAAAACCACTGTAGCTAAATTGTTTGGGCAATTAGGTGTTCCAACTTACTTTGCAGATGACGAAGCCAAAGCACTGATGAATCGTTCAAAAGTAATTAAACGCAAACTCATAGCATTATTTGGAGACGAAGCCTACAAAAACCAAAAATTAAACCGACCATTTTTAGCAGAAGCAATCTTTAATGATAAAAATTTGCTAAAAGCTATGAATGCCATTGTACACCCTAAAGTAGCAAGCCACTTTAAAAAGTGGACAGAAAAACAACAAACGGATTATGTTTTAAAAGAAAACGCTATTTTATTTGAACATGGAGGTGAAAAAGATTGTGATTTTACCATATTGGTCACTGCACCCGAAAGCATCAGAATTGAACGCGTCATAGCACGTGATCAAAGAACCAAAGCACAAGTACAGGCCATAATAAATAACCAACTTCCCGAACAGGAGAAATTAAAAAAGGCCACCTTTGTTATTGAAAACACAGACTTGAATGCGACTAAAAAGCAGGTGATTAAAGTGCACCAGAACCTTATAAAAGCTATACAAACACCTTGAATTTTAACATTTTTGTTAATGTAAGGTTAAATGCTAAGATAGCTAAATGTTAAAATGTTAATTTTGAACGATGAGCAAAAAGTTATTCATCATATTGGTGTTATTAATGAGTTTATCGCTTGTTGGTATAATATTTGTCCAAGCTTACTATATTAATAATTCCATAAAAAACGAAGAGGATCAGTTTAATTTTAATGTAAAAAAGGCATTAAGTTATACCTCCCGTGAAATTGAGGAAAAGGAAGTGCTTAGTTACTATAACAAGTATCAAACACTAATTGATGAAAAGAAACAAGCGGATACCGTAGCTATTTCAAAACTATTCATCGTTTCACAAATTAATGATACAAATGAAACTTTTATATATAGAAGTGGCATTTTAGAAGAAAACCATAAGTTATCTTCGTCGCTCTTTGACATCGGTTTAGATAGCCTTAATATTAAGCGTATTATAGGAACGTCAGAAACTAAAATTTTTAGTAATCAACCAACGCTGGATAACGATTTGCCAGAAAACCCTATTTTAAGTTTAATGAAATCGGGACGGATTACGCCAGCAGAACGGATTAGTTTTGATGAAGCGTTTAAAGATTTAAGCAGTAGAATACCTATTCATAAACGTGTTTACGATGATGAAATTCGCAGATTACTATCAAAAAAGCTTAAAGAAGACAATATTGAATTGGATTATGAGTTTGCTATTTACAGTAATGATTTAGCAACTAAAATACAAACAGATAATTTTGAATTACAACCAGGAACGTTTAGTGTTTCTATTTTTTCAAATGAGAATAATAACAATAATTATAAGCTATTAGTTAATTTTCCAACACGGAATAAGTTTATACAGTCATCCATTATTAGAATGACATTATTGTCCATAATTTTCACATCTATTATTATCATTGCCTACTCAAGCGCCTTATTACAGTTATTCAGGCAGCGTAAAATATCTGAAATAAAATCAGATTTTATAAATAACATGACGCATGAGTTTAAAACACCAATTGCAACAATTAATTTGGCCTTGGATGCCATTAAGAACCCAAAGGTTATTGATGATAAAGAGCGTGTGGCTCGCTATTTACAAATGATACGTGACGAGAATAAACGTATGCATGCGCAAGTAGAAAACGTATTAAGAATATCTAAACTTGAAAAAAACGAACTAAATATTAGTAAAGACCGTGTGGATCTCCACGAACTAATTGAAGATGCCATTACGCATATTGAATTAATAGTGGAAGACAGAAAAGGCTACATTCATACACATTTGAATGCAGAACAATCTTCAGTTTTAGCAAATGAAACACACTTTACAAATGTTATCGTAAATATTCTGGATAATGCCGTTAAATATTCTCCAGAACCACCAAAAATTGATGTTTACACCGAAAACGTAGGAACAAACATCTTGTTAAAAATTAAAGATCAAGGCAGTGGAATGAGTAAAGCTGCACTAAAGCATGTGTTTGAAAAATTTTATAGAGAACACACGGGAAATATACATAATGTAAAAGGACATGGTCTGGGATTAGCATACGTAAAACGTATGGTTGAAGATCACCAAGGACACATTTCCGTAGAAAGTGAAAAAGAAAAAGGAAGTACCTTTATTATAAAACTTCCATTAATATCGTAAAAGCTATGACAGAACAAAACAAAAAAATCTTATTAGTAGAAGATGATCCAAATTTTGGAACCATTTTAAAGGATTATTTAATGATGAATGATTATGACGTTACACATGCTAAAAACGGTATGGAAGGCTTCGAAAAGTTCAAAAAAGATGATTTCGATTTGTGTATTCTAGACGTGATGATGCCATATAAAGATGGTTTTACGTTAGCAAAAGAAATTCGTGAGAAAAATACGGAAGTGCCTATTGTTTTCTTAACAGCTAAAGCTATGAAAGAAGATGTTTTAAAAGGGTACAAAGTAGGTGCTGACGATTACCTAAATAAACCATTTGATAGTGAAGTATTGCTGATGAAAATTAAAGCAATCATGCAGCGTAAAGCTACTGAAACGGTTGCAGATAGTAAACAGTTTCAATTTACTATTGGTGGGTTTGAATTAAATTCGAAACTACGTTTTTTAACCTATAATGGTGGCGAACAAATTAAATTATCACCTAAAGAAAATGAGCTTTTACGCTTATTAGCTTTACATGAAAATGATTTAATGCCGCGTGAGTTAGCTTTAACAAAAATCTGGCGTGATGATAATTATTTCACTTCACGTAGTATGGATGTTTACATTGCTAAATTGCGTAAGTATTTAAAACTAGACGATAAAGTAGAAATACTTAATATTCACGGTGAAGGTTTTAGATTGGTAATTAATACTGAATCAGAAGATTAATAGATCTTATCATAAAAAGAAAACCAGCTAATTAGCTGGTTTTTTTATGCGGTCATTTCAGATTCTATATCGGTAATGATTGTTTTAATATCGGTTTTGTAATCAAACCAAAGCGTATTGCTATTCCGTTTAAACCATGTAAGTTGCCTTTTTGCAAACCGGCGACTATTTTTTTTGATTTCTGAAATGGCAAAATCTAATGACCATTCATGAGCCAAATAATTAAAAAGCTCTTTGTATCCAACGGTATTTAATGCATTTAAATGAGATTTTGCTTCAAGGCTTTTTACTTCTTCTAGTAATCCATGTTCCATCATGATATCAACACGCTTATTAATACGCGCGTAAATCGTTTCGCGTTCTGCAGTTAAGCCAATGGTTATCGTTTTAAAATTTCGCTTAATTGATGATTTTTGTAAAAAGGATGAATACGGTTTTCCTGTGCCAATACAAATTTCTAATGCACGAATAACACGTTGCGGGTTATTTAAAGCTATTTTTGCATACGTGTTGGCATCCAATTCTTTTAATTGAGATTGTAGCACTTGCAAACCATCGGTTTCTAATTGTGCGTTTAATGCCGTTCTGATATTTTTATCAACTTTCGGAAATTCGTCAAGACCATTTATAACCGCATCTACATATAATCCAGATCCACCAACCATGATAACTACTTCCTGTTTTTTAAACAAGTCGGTTAACGTGTTTATTGCATCTTTTTCAAAAGCACCAACACTATATGGGTCTTCAATGGATTTATGATGAATAAAATGATGCTTAGCCTCTTGAAGTTCCGCAGCTGTTGGAGCGGCCGTTCCAATTTGCATTTCTTTGAAAAATTGTCTGGAATCTGCCGAGATAATTTCCGTATTAAAATGCTGTGCAAGCTTAATGCTCAACGCCGTTTTACCTATGGCTGTTGGTCCAACAATGGAAATAAGGTATTTTTTAGGCATACTTAAATTTTCATTGCTATTTTGAAGGTTCAAATTCTAAAGAATGCCCGCATTTATGGCAGTATTTTGCCTTATCCTTGTGGTCTTGGGCTAAACAATTGGAACAGGATAGCGAGTTTAAATCTACGTCATTAGGATGCGGCGGCACGGCATTAACTACGGGCTTGTTATTAACGTCATCGCTATTCATTTTTCTTGTATACTCGGCAGAAACTATACCCGTTGGGACTGCAATAATGCCATAACCCAATACCATAATAATTGAAGCTATAAATTGACCTAGTGGTGTTACAGGAGCAATATCGCCATATCCTACAGTTGTTAAGGTTACAATACTCCAATATATACTTCTTGGGATGTTATTAAAACCACTAGCTTCTCCTTCTACGAGATACATAATTGTACCAAAAATGGTAGCAACAATAATCACTGCAAATAGAAATACGGATATTTTAGCACGACTAGCTTTTATGGCTGTTGCCAAATGATTGGAAGCACCCATAAAGCGTGCTAATTTTAAAATTCTAAATACGCGTAATAAACGTAAGGCACGTAAGGCTACTAAAGCATGTGTGCCAGCAAAAATTAGAGATAAATATTTTGGCAGTGTAGACAGTAAATCAATAATACCATAAAAGCTAGTAATATATTTTAGCGGCTTTTTTACCGTCACTATTCGTAAAATATACTCAATAGTAAAAAGTATTGTTATTATCCACTCCGAAATATCTAAAAACATGTGGTATTGCGCATCAATGCTCTTAACACTTTCAAGCATTACCAACAGGATACTGGCAATAATTACAATTAATAAAACAACATCAAATAATTTTCCAGCAGGTGTATCTGCCTCATAAATTATTTCATGAAGTCTACCTTGCCATCTCTTATAAGGTTTTGTACCCATAATTTTAAAAATACTAAAAGTTTATAACAACCATTTAGTTATTCAGTTTTATAATTTTCAGTTTTTTGTTTTTCCTTAAGTAACTCTTAATAATATGTTGGGCGTCACGATTGTTTTCCATAGGTGTAATTACAGATTGTAAAACATCCATATTGGTTATTTGATAATTTAAATTGAAATACCCGATACCTTTAAAAAGGCCATTTTCTATAAGAATAGCACTACGTTCATCTACCTCACGTGCACGATCAATAATAACCATATTTTGATTATTATAGCTATTTTTAGTAATTAACTGCAAAACACGTTTATTATAATCCTCCGAGGATTCTTCTTGAATGCAAGCACCTAAACATTGTTTGATGTCATAATTAAAGCAACTGTTTTTTGTTGGATAAAGTCCCGTTAATTTCTGACACAATTGAAATTCTTCTACTGCATTAAATAAGAAACTTTTTGCACTTTGTCTATTTGTAAACGTTGTGATTGGTTTTTTACGGCCATCAGCCTTATCTATCATTAAATTAATATAGCCATTAGCATCTTTAAAAGAATACAAAGCATGTGTAAAAATGTTTCGGCGTAGCGCTCTATTAAAAATGGGTTTATTTCGTTTTATTTCTTCGCTTTCTTTTAATAAAGCAACCAATTCGCTACCGGTATGTTCGTAGGTAACCGCAGCGGCATCTCGTTGAAGTTTTTTTGACTTCGTACTACTGCTGGTAAAATGCTGACTGATTCTGTTTTTAATATTATTGCTTTTTCCTATATAAATTATAGTACCTTCTGCATTATATATGTAATAAACACCAGTAATATGTGGAAGCTCCTTAATGATATTTTTTAGGTTTGCCGCCATCTCTTTTTTTGCTTCAACCTGAATAGCATCTTTTACAATGAGCTTTTCCAAATCTCTAGAAAGTAGCATTTTAAATAATTTAACCGTTGCCATAGCATCGCCATTGGCTCGATGTCTATCACTTACAGGAATTCCCAAGGAACGAGCTAATTTTCCCAAACTATAAGAGTCTTGTCCTGGAATTAGTTTTTTAGATAACTCCACAGTACATAGCGTTTTGCGTTTAAACGGAAACCCTAATCGCGTGAATTCCGTTTTTAAAATCCGATAATCAAATTGGGAGTTATGCGCAACAATAATACAATCTTCCGTCATTTCAACAATACGTTTAGCTACCTCATAAAACTTGGGAGCTGTACGTAACATATTACTATTAATACCGGTTAGATTAACGACAAAAGGTTGAATTTCACGTTCTGGGTTTACTAAACTAATAAATTGGTCCACCACCTTATGACCATCAAATTTATAAATGGCTATTTCAGTAATACCTTCTTCATTGTATTTTCCACCAGTGGTTTCTATGTCGAGAATTGCGTAAATAAGTTTGCTATTATTTAATTTGTATTAGATGTAATTTAATTTTAAGCTTTAATAATTGCGTTCGCCAAAGATACTACTTCCTACACGAATCATATTACTTCCACAGTTTATTGCTAACTCATAATCACCACTCATGCCCATAGAAATAATTTCTAAATTGGCGTGAAGGGTTTTGAGTTCGTCAAAAATAGTTTTTAGTCTGTTGAATTCTGCTGTAACTTGATTTTGGTCATCTGTAAAAGTTGCCATTCCCATAACACCTGTGATTCGCACATTTTGAAGTTCCTTGAAGGCATTGGATTTCAACATATTGACAGCATCTACCTTGGCCATACCAAATTTAGAATCTTCTTCTGCAATTTTTATCTGTAAAAGACAATCTATAATGCGTGTCTCTTTTTTGGCTTGTTTATTAATTTCTTTAAGGAGTTTAAAACTATCCATGCCGTGAATTAAGTTCACAAAGGACGCCATATACTTTACTTTGTTGCGTTGTACATGACCAATCATATGCCAAGAAATATCTTTAGGTAAGGTTTCAAATTTATCAACCATTTCCTGAATTTTATTTTCTCCAAAAACACGCTGGCCGGCATCATAGGCTTCCATAATATCACTATTGGGCTTCGTTTTCGAAACAGCCACAAGTGTTACATGTTCGGGAATTTGGTTTTTTAGATTAAGTAAATTCTGTTTAATGGACATGGTATATATTATTTTTTCCAATTAAAATCTGATTTAATTTTATTGGCATATTCTAAGTCGCGAATAGGTATGGAAAACAAATCTCCTTGATAGTCTTCCGGAATATCAAAAATGGATATTAAACCGTAACGCTGATTTTTATAATGAATGAAACTATAGTTATCATAATTTTTATAAATGATATAATCTATAGCGTGTTCTAAATAAGCCTTTTTATAAAAGGGTTCAAAAAGTATCCAAGTCCTTTCAAAATTGCGCTCAATGCCAAAATTTTGATATTCTAACAGCGCGAAACTATTTTGAATTAATGCGAAATTTTTTCCAGTGGGATATTTATCAATTTTTCTGGTTAGTGCATATAACTCAGATAAATTCTCGAATGCTATATCTTCAAATACTTTTTTCTGTTCTTGTTTTTGCACAGAATCCAATGTGACTTTTTGATCCAAAGCATAACGTACTTTGGAATACATGCTTGTTTTGTCTTTTAAACTATTTAACTGTTGTAAATCGGCTTGCTTTAAAAAATTAGTGTCCAACCAGATAAAATGATTTTTCAGGTACATGGTTTTAAACCAATTTGCTAAATCACCAACTGTAATAGATTCATAATAGGTTTTGCCTTCAGGTTCGTAGGCTAAATTAAAGCCATAATCTCTAACGAGAATCGTTAATTCTGCTTTAAAAAATTCTATATCACCATTTTCAAAACTTCTATCTAATAGAAAATATTTTAAATTAGTTTCATAACCATACGTTTCTTCAAGTTTTAATATTTCACTTTTAGCTAATTCATAATTAGTATATAATGATGGATAAATGATTTCATGAATTGTTGTATCACGCTCATTTTGAGAACATACAGCACCTGTAATTAAACTACATATGAAAAAATAGATGTATTTCATTAAAATTCGTAAATGGTGACACCACTGCGTAACTTGGGCTCAATAAATGTCGATTTTGGTGGCATTTTTAAACCGTCGTCTGCAATTTGTTTCATTTCCTCTATAGTTACAGGAACCATACCAAACCCAACAGCAAAATCACCGCTATCCACATTATTCTTAATGTTCACTATGTCTTTCTTACCATTCATATACATAATGCGGTTATCGTTTCGTAAGTCCACAATTCCTAATATAGGCTCTAAAATGGTTTTAAAAAGAATTTGGGCATCCAAACCATCTAATGAGGTTCCGCTGCTGTAGGCCGATTTCCGTAAGTACAGAGAATAAAACTCGCCATCTAAATACATACTAAAATGATGTTTTTTAGATGGTTTATAAGGAATTGTACCACGATTTTCAATGCGATAAATGGTATCTAATTCAATTAAAAAAGCTTCTTTAGATAAACCGTTTAAATCTTTAATTAACCGGTTGAATTCATGAATCCGTAAATCTGATTCTGGAATCAAATAGCTCATAAAAAAACTATACGGTTCAGTGCCTTGATGGTTTGGATTTGCAGCTTTTAAATCTTTGTATAACAAATAAGACGATGATGACCTATGATGACCATCGGCAATATAAATATGAGGCATTTTTTTAAATTCTGCTTTTATACGATCAAGTAGTTCTGGTTTATCTACCTTCCACAAGTAATGTGTATCTCGGTATGTGGTTGTAAATTCGTATTCCGCGCGTTCCTTTTGCTTTTTAGAAATAATACCTTTTATTACGGCATTATCCGGATAGGTTAGGAGTACAGGTTCGGCATTAAAACCAACTGTTTTAAGGTAATCTTTGAAAATTACTTCACGGTGTTCAATGGTGTCCTCGTGTTTTTTAATTACATTACTTTCATAATCTACGGCGCTTACAGCAGCTACAATGCCATTAAATTCCTGATTTTCTCGATCTACAATTCTATATACATAATACGCAGGCCGCTCATCTTGAATGAAAATAGTATCCTCCTTAAATTCCAAATACCTGTTCTTAACTAAAGAATAGCGCTCAATGCCAGATATTTCTTTGTCAAAACGATAGCCAGGATTTACAATGTGCAAAAACGAAAACGGATTATCGCGTAATCGAGATTCTCGTTGTTCAGGCGTATAGCTTTGATAGGATCGTGCCGCAACAAGACTGACTTTGTCTCGCGTTGGACGAACTGCTTTAAAAGGAATTATTTTAGCCATGTTTATTTGCTGCTAAAGCGGAAATCTCATTTTATTAGTTACTAATTTCGTATTGTGCCAAATTACTTCAAGTCTTATTTTATAAACTGCTTCGCCACATGTTCGGCCTTACGACTTTCTGAATAATCATAAAAACCTTCACCAGATTTAACACCTAGTTTACCAGCTCTAACCATATTTACTAACAATGGACATGGCGCATATTTTGGGTTTTTGAAACCGTCATACATCACATTTAGAATAGATAAACAAACATCTAATCCAATAAAATCTGCTAGTTGTAATGGACCCATTGGATGTGCCATACCTAATTTCATAACCGTATCAATTTCTTCAACACCAGCAACGCCATTGTATAACGTTTCAATAGATTCATTTAGCATAGGCATTAATATTCGGTTAGCCACAAAACCAGGATAATCATTTACTTCCGTTGGGGTTTTTCCTAATTTTCTAGATAGCTCCATTATGGTGTTTGTTACAGCATCACTCGTGTTATAGCCACGAATAATTTCTACTAACTTCATAATAGGCACAGGATTCATAAAGTGCATTCCAATTACTTGGCTCGGTCTGTTGGTAACTGCTGCTATTTGTGTAATAGAAATAGACGATGT
The DNA here is from genome assembly GCF_023205095.1 of Bizionia sp. M204. Lineage (GTDB taxonomy): Bacteria > Bacteroidota > Bacteroidia > Flavobacteriales > Flavobacteriaceae > Algorimicrobium > Algorimicrobium hallyeonense. Next base: position 549,108 of record NZ_CP046242.1, read on the forward strand.
GTTGGTTGCCAAAATCGTATCTTCTGAACAAGCCTCATCCAATTGCTTGAAAATTTTAAGCTTCAAATCAATATTTTCTGTTGCTGCTTCCACCACTAAACTCGCATATTCAACACCTTCTACAACATCTGTATAAGTGGTAATATTATCTAGTGTTTCTTGCTTTTGCGCTTCTGTAATTTTTTCTTTAGAAACCATACGATCTAAATTTTTAGAAATGGTATCCATGCCTCTTTTTAATGAGGCTTCACTAATATCAATTAATTGAACTTTAAAACCGCTTTGGGCAAAGGTATGTGCAATACCATTTCCCATGGTTCCGGCTCCTATTACTGCAATGTTTTTCATAAAAAAATCTTTTTATTCCTATTAAAAAAAGGAATGCTGTTAATGTTATCTTATTTAGCTTTCAACTAATCTCGTACGGAGATGTTTGTTTTTTAAAACCTTTTGGTTTGTGTTATTATTCACTTCTTTCCGGTTGGAACATATTAAAACTGCTCTATAATCATGTTTGCTACACGTAAAGCTTCTGTGCCATCATGAAGTGTAACAATGGGTTTAGTATTGTTTTTAATAGCATCAGCAAAAGTTTCCAATTCGTCTAAAATGGCGTTATTAGTGGTTACCTCTGGATTATCAAAGTAGATTTGTTTTTTAACACCTTCCGCATTCTGTAATACCATATCAAAATCGCCTGGAATTTCTGGTGCATCTTTCATTTTTACGACTTCACATTTCTTCTCTAGAAAATCGACAGAAATGTAAGCATCACGTTGAAAGAAACGTGTTTTACGCATGTTTTTTAAAGAAATACGACTGGCTGTTAAATTGGCAACGCAGCCATTTTCAAACTCAATACGAGCGTTGGCAATATCTGGTGTGTCACTGATAACCGAAACACCACTTGCTGAAACACTTTTAACTTTAGATTTTACGACACTTAAAATAATATCAATATCATGAATCATTAAATCTAAAACAACAGGAACATCTGTGCCACGCGGATTGAATTCGGCTAAACGGTGCGCTTCAATAAACTTGGGGTTTTCAATTTTATCTTTAACCGCTATAAAAGCGGGATTAAAACGCTCCACATGTCCAACTTGTCCACGAATATTGTGCTGGGCAAGAAGTTCGCGAATTTCTTCAGCTTCTTCAACCGTATTAGTAATGGGTTTTTCAATAAAAATATGCTTGCCTTTGGCAATAGCTTTTTTGGCACAATCGTAATGTGAAAGGGTAGGAGTTACAATATCTACCATATCAACAGCGGCTATAAGCGCTTCAATAGTGTTGAAATACTTGTATCCAAATTCAGCTTCTACTTTCTTTGCATTTTCTTCATCTGCATCGTAAAATCCAACTAATTCATATTTATCAGATTGGTTTAATAACCGTAAATGAATTTTACCTAAATGGCCTGCGCCTAAAACACCAGCTTTTATCATTTTTTATCGTTTTGAACAAAAATAAGGTTTTCGCTATTTATTTCTGTGAAAATAGACATAAAATATCCGATTCTAAAATGTGGATAATTTAGACGGATTTTAATTTTAACCCATGAAATGTTTGTGTAATTTTAGACTTTAAAAAAAAGATATTTTGAAGGATACATTTAAGCATAAAGGCATGCGCCAACAGCTAGTTCAGGTTGTTAAAGATAAAGGAATTACAAATACTGATGTGCTAAATGCTATTGGTAAAATTCCACGTCATTTGTTTATGGATTCTGGTTTTTTAGATCATGCTTATCAAGATAAAGCATTTCCTATTGCGGCGGACCAAACTATTTCGCAACCGTATACCGTGGCGTTTCAAACGGAATTACTACAAATAGAAAAAGGCGATAAAATTTTAGAAATAGGTACAGGAAGTGGTTATCAGACGGCTGTTTTATGTGAACTTGGTGCGCAAGTTTATAGCATTGAAAGGCAGCATGAATTGTTTAAAAAAACAAGTAAATTTTTACCGAAATTAGGATATCGTGCTAAAAAATTAATTTTCGGTGATGGTTATATTGGTTTAAAGGAAGAAGCACCTTTTAAAGGTATTATTGTTACGGCTGGTGCGCCGTTTGTTCCAAATCCATTATTGAGTCAATTGGCAGTTGGTGGACGATTGGTTATTCCTGTTGGGGATGATGTTCAAACCATGACCTTATTTATTAGAAAAGGTATCAAGGAATTCGAAAAGCATGAATACGGCGAATTTAGATTTGTTCCTTTATTAGAAGATAAAAACTAGGTCTTTTTCTTTATTAAACTGACAACAACATATATTATTGGACCAATAGTCATTAGGATTACAATTCCCATTAATAGATAATTGGAAAAGTTACTTATAGAATCTGTTTTGTGTAAGCTGACTTGAACGATTTCAAAAGAAATGATTGCAAATAAAAAAGCAATACAGACATTTAAAAAACGAATTAATCGTGTAGCTTCTTTATATGATTTCTGGGCATTTTGGGTGGTTATTTTCTGCGCATAATTAAAAATATGCGGAAATTTATTCAAATAAAAAAGCCCATAAACGGTTGCAAAGCCTATTAAATTAAGAAACCAAATACTGCTTTTATCACCATAACGGGTTATTTTTCCCGAGTGGTTAAAATGCATAGGAACTTGTTCTGGTAATTGGCTATAATTTAAAATGATATATAACAGGGCTAAAAGAAGAATTCCAAACGAAAAAACGTCTAGAAAAACATCTAATGTCGATTTTTCTAAAGTTATTCTTGGTCTATTCTCATAAAACATATCCTGATAGCTAATGTGATATAATTAATCTGGTAAATAATCTCGAGGAATTGGTTTGGTTCGGGTTTCCTGCATCCAATAAACGTTAACAATCCACCAACGTAATCCATCATTTAATAACTGAATACTCTTAATTCCACGAAGTGCCGGATAAGGATCGTTAGGACTATGGTAGGCTTCAAACGTGCTAAAAACATGAGCTATATTACCAAAAACTTCCATTTTTCGGTTTATTTCTTTTTCAAAATAGCCATTTTCTTTTAGCCACTCTTCCGAGCTTTTTTTATACTCATCAGGTGTCATAAATTTTGCTAAATGATTCCCGTCTAAACTAGGGCCTGTAGGGATAATTTTTGCACCTGGATAAAACAAGTACTTGAAATCTGCCCAATTGCGGTCGTATCCTTTTTTGCCAGAATTAACATGGTATAGTTCATTAATAATAGCATCAATACTACCAACTTTTCTAGAGCTTGGGTCTAGCAGTATTTGTGCCTGAATTTGGGAAATAGTCATTAAAAAGACCATGATTACTAGGGTTCTCTTCATGTGTATACTTTAAAAGCTTTTCTTAATACGATCTAAACGGACTTTATTATCCCGATCTTTAATGGTTTCACGTTTGTCGAATAATTTTTTACCTCTAGCTAAAGCAATAACAAGTTTTGCATAGCCTTTGTCATTAATAAATAAGCGCAATGGAATAATGGTTAAACCCGTATTTCTAACCTCTTTTTCCAGTTTTTTTAATTCGCGTTTGTTTAGTAATAATTTACGTTCTGCTTTTGGTCTGTGGTTATAATATGTGCCGTACATATATTCTTCAACGGTCATATTAATAACAAATAATTCACCCTGTTCATTAAACTCGCAAAAACTTTCAGCAATGGACGCCTTACTAGCTCTAATAGATTTTATTTCCGTCCCAGTTAATACTATACCAGCGGTGTATTTATCTAAAATTTCATATTGAAATTTAGCCTTTTTATTCTTTATGTTAATGGTGTTCTGCATAGAATTCAAAGGTAAATAAATTATGATTGCTTTTCGAATTTATGCTGTAAGTATTCATTAGATTTACGACAGAAATTAGAAATATAGTAAACATGAAACATATAGCCTTTGTATTAATCGTTTTATTTATTGCTAGTTGTGAGTCTTCTAAAAAAGAACTGACCGCTAACGACATTGTAAACAAAGCCATAAAAGTTGCTGGTGGTAATAAGTTGGACAAATCGTCATATTCCTTTCAGTTTAGAGATATACAATATCATGCAAAACGTGATAATGGCCACTATACTTTGATTAGGGAGTTTCAAAAAGATTCGGTTGGGTTTGTTCAAGACTATATTGATAATAATGGATTTGAGCGCTATATTGATGAGGAGCAAGTTGTATTAGCGGATACTACTGCAGCAAAATTAAGTGCTTCTGTAAATTCAGTGCATTATTTTGCCATACTACCTCATGGTTTAAATGATGCTGCTGTAAATAAGCAGTTAATAGGGAAGGTTGCAATAAAAGATGTGCCATATTATAAAGTTAAAGTTACTTTTGATGAAGAAGGCGGAGGTGAAGATTTTGAAGATGAATTCATATACTGGATTCAAACAGAAACTTTTAAAGTAGATTATTTGGCCTATTCTTATGAGGAAGCGGATGGTGTTGGATTCCGTTTTCGTGAAGCTTTTAACGAACGCTATGTTGGGGGTTTACGTTTTGTAGACTACAATAATTATAAACCAGAAACCGAAGGTGTTGCAGTAGAAAATTTAGATGATTTGTTTGAAAAAGAACAATTAAAATTACTTTCTAAAATAGAATTGGAGAATATTATTGAGGGTTCACCACTAGAAGTAAATCCGTAATCATAGTATCTGTAAAGGTTAGGATGTACAAATTCCCATTATTACTGTCATCAATATCTTGGTAACTTTCCGTTCCTAAAAATTTATTTACAAATTTGGGTGTGGTATCACTATGTCCAACAATTAGCACGTTATTACCTCTGTTTTCGCTTAACAATTTATCAGTATCTAAAATGTTGGCATTATAAATCTGAATCTTTAGGTTGTTGTTTTTGGCTGTTGGTGAAGCGGTTTCAACAGTACGTTTATAGTCAGTTGAATATATGGCCTCAAATTTCACGTTTTTAAGAACTTCAGACCAATATATGGCTCTCTGATTTCCGGTGGCGGTTAAATGCGGGTCTTTATTGTTCGGATTACTTCGGTCTTTTTCGGCGTGACGTATAAAGTAAAGTGTTGTTAATGTGGTATCGTCAGATTTTTCCGCACAACTTGATAATGATAAAAATCCAATAAGAACAAGTGCCATTAAAAACCTCATATGCATCATGATGTATGTGTTTAAGCTAAATCTAAAGCAATAGCAATCATATCTTTAAATGTGGTTTCACGCTCTTGACTTGTCGTGCGTTCTCCAGTAACTAAAGAATCTGAAATGGTTAAAATAGTCAAAGCATTAACATTGTGTTTAGCCGCAATGGTATAAAGTCCAGCAGTTTCCATTTCTACACAAAGCACACCAAATTTAGACCACTTTTTATAAGACTCAAAATTGTCTGCATAAAACTCATCTGAAGTAAAAACGTTTCCCGCTTTAATAGGAATATTTTTACTTTTAGCTATGTCTACTGCTTTTTGGAATAAATTATAATCGGCTGTAGGCGCGTAATCGGCGCCACCAAAACGCAATTCATTAACACCAGAATTTGATGATGCTGCCATAGCTAAAACAATGTCTCTAACTTTTACATGTTCTTGATAGGATCCAGCACTACCAACGCGAATTAAGTTTTTTACACCAAATTCATTAATAAGCTCATGGGCATAAATAGAAATACTTGGAACACCCATTCCGGTTCCCATAACAGATATAGGTTTCCCATTAAAAGTCCCAGTGTATCCAAACATATTGCGGACCTTATTGAAACATTTTGGATTGTCTAAAAACGTTTCGGCTATCCATTTGGCTCGAAGTGGATCGCCAGGTAAAAGAATGGTTTCAGCAATTTCTCCTTTTTTGGCTTCAATATGTACGCTCATAATTAGATTAAATTTTTTGTTATTCCTTGGCTAGTTCCTCCATAATAGAAACACCTGATGATGCACCTATTCTGTCCACACCAGCCTCAATATATTTTTTAGCAGTTCCTAAATTACGAATACCACCTGATGCTTTTATTTTAGCACCATCTTTTATTGTTTTCCGAATCATTTTTACAGCCGTCAAGGTGGCGCCACCTTTAGAAAACCCTGTTGATGTTTTTATAAAGTCGGCTTTGGCATCCAAGCAAATCTGACAAGCCTTTATGATTTCGTTTTTAGATAATTCACTAATTTCTAATATAACCTTCAGCGTTTTAGAACCAATAGCCACTTTTACATCGCGGATATCTGTATAAACATTAACGTAACTTTTACTTTTAAGCATGCCAATGTTAATGACCATATCAATTTCATCGGCACCATCTTCAATAGCTTTCTTAGCTTCAAAAACTTTGGCTTCGGTTGTCATAGCTCCTAAAGGAAAACCAACCACAGCACAAACTTTAACATTGGATTTTGTTAAAAGCTCTTTAGCTAAAGGTACATAAAAACCATTAACACAAACACTAAAAAAGCGGTACTCTTTGGCTTCATCACAAAGCGTTTTTATTTCCTTTTGTGTGGCAGTAGGTTTAAGAAGGGTGTGATCAATATAATTGTTAATTTCCATAGTCGTAAAAAATAGGTTAAGGTGCTGTAAAAATACGATTAACTGTCTATCTTTTTAACTTTATTGATAAAATTTATCAAATATTTATCAAATTTTAAATGTTTAAAGAAAGTTTAATTTATTTATAAAATTTAGTTCATTGAATCATAGTACATTACTATGTGTAATTTTCACCTATGATTTTTGTCAGTGTTTAAAGCATTTATTGAAATTACTTTTGAGGTATAATTTTAAACTTTATACCATGAAAAAAATAATTTTTAGTACGTTATTAGTGTTTGCCTTTATATTTAATGCGCAAGCGCAAGAGAATCAAACTTCCAATGATGATTACAGTAAGTGGCAAGCGCGTTTTAGGGTAATTGCTGTTATTCCTTCGCCAGGTGATGACATCCCAGGTGCAGATGTGGATATTTCTACAACCTTTGTTCCAGAATTAGATTTTACATACTTCTTTACTAAAAATATAGCTGCTGAATTAATTTTAGCAACTACCAAACACGATGTAGAAGTTGGTAATAATTTAGGAACAACGGATTTAGGTCATGCGTGGTTATTACCTCCAACATTAAATCTACAATACCACTTTTATTTTGGAGATTTTAAACCATATTTAGGTGCTGGTATTAATTATACCATTTTTTACGGGATAGATGAAGGTGATGTAGTTGATATGGATTATGAAAACACATTTGGGTTTTCATTTCAAGTAGGTGTTGATTATAATTTAAATGACAAGTGGTTTTTAAACCTAGATGTGAAGCAATTATTAATCTCAACAGATGTTGAAGTGAACACAGGAGCAGGTATTTTACCTGTAGAAGTAGATATTAACCCACTAGTAGTTGGTTTGGGTATTGGTAGGAAATTCTAATTGAATTTTTAAACCAATAGAATTGAAAAAAGCCGCATATAAGCGGCTTTTTTTATTTATGAATTTGTTTCTTCTCTAATGAGACAATGAATCCAATTAATGGCATCACCTAAACAGTTGAATATTTCATAAGGTTTATCATAAAAATTGCGTTCATATTCGGCATTCTTTCGCATAACTTCTGTTTCAGGAATTATAGCCATGGCTATTAGATTAGGGATTTTTTCGGTTTCAACATAGGTCAGCGGGTCCACGGAGTAGGAGTTAACACGATTGGATATGTAGCCAATATTTTTACCTAAAAAATGCTTTTCAATCACTTCCTTCAAGTTTGTATTATGCTCTGGATGAATTTCCATACCTTCACCTATTTGACAAATTAGAAAATCGTCGAAAACAAAAATTTCTGCACCTGGTAAATCGTAATAATGAAACATGCCCATATCGTTTGTTTTAATTTTTATCAAAGATAAATTTACGCTAATTTATGTTTAAATCCGTAATTGTTTATACTAGTAAAATAAGCAAATATTATTGAAAGCCAAAATGTTATGTTCTTATACGAAAAAAAGCAACGTGCATCCTGTATGGGATTTACGTTGCTTTTTAAAACTAACTAACCAACTTATTACTGAAAACGTCCTTTGGAACTTTTTATTTTCGTTTTAAGGAAACTTTAATACTCTTCAGATACTAAATCACCTTGATTTCTAAATACTAATTTATCATCAAAAGCATCTAGTAGAATAATACTGTCTGTTGAAACCGATCCAGATAGAATTTCTTTACTTAATTCATTTAAAACTTCTTTCTGAATGACACGTTTAACAGGTCGTGCACCATATTCTGGATTGTAGCCTTTTTTTGCTAAATAAGCAATGGCTTCTGGTGTGGCATCAAACGTAATGCCTTGTTTTCCTATCATTTTGGTGATTCCTTTTAATTGTAATCCTACAATTTCTGTAATGTTTTCCTCTGTTAAAGGCGTAAACATAATGGTATCATCAATACGGTTTAAAAATTCGGGTCTCACGCTTTGCTTTAACAATCCTAGCACTTCTATTTTAGCCAGTTCCATGGCTGCATCTACATCTTTTGTGGCTTCAAATTTCTCTTGAATTATCTGACTTCCCATATTAGAGGTCATAATGATAATCGTGTTTTTAAAATCTGCTAGACGTCCTTTGTTATCCGTTAAATGACCTTCATCTAATACTTGCAATAAAATATTGAAAGTATCTGGATGCGCCTTTTCAATTTCATCTAATAAAACAACGGAATACGGCTTACGTCTTACAGCTTCTGTTAACTGACCACCTTCATCATAACCAACATACCCTGGAGGTGCACCAACCAATCGGCTTACCGCATGACGTTCTTGGTATTCACTCATATCTATTCTAGTCATAGCAGCTTCATCATCAAATAAATATTCTGCCAAGGCTTTTGCTAATTCCGTTTTACCAACACCTGTTGTTCCTAAAAATAGGAAGGTGCCAATTGGTTTCTGTGGATTTTGTAAACCAGCTCTAGAGCGTCGTACAGCATCACTAACGGCAACAATAGCTTCTTCTTGACCAACCACACGTTTGTGCAATTCGTTTTCTAATTTTAATAGCTTTTCACGCTCACTCTGTAACATTTTGGTTACTGGAATGCCCGTCCATTTAGCTACCACTTCTGCAATATCATCATAAGTGACTTCTTCTTTTATTAAAGAACTGTCACTTTGATTGGCTTGCAACTCCTTTTGAAGGGTTTCCAAACGTTCTTGTGCTTCTTTTATTTTTCCATAGCGAATTTCAGCTACTTTACCATAGTCGCCATCACGCTCCGCACGTTCCGCTTCAAGTTTAAATTCTTCAATATCGGATTTTGCGGCTTGGATATTATCTACGACTTCTTTTTCGCTTTTCCATTTAGCATTTAGTTCGTTGCGTTCTTCTTTTAAATTTGCTAAATCAGCACGTAACGTTTTTAATTTCGTTTCATCTTTTTCACGCTTAATGGCTTCAATTTCAATTTCCAACTGCATTACCTTTCTGTCCAAAACATCTAATTCTTCTGGTTTGGAATTGATTTCCATTCGTAATTTAGATGCAGCCTCATCCATTAAATCAATTGCCTTATCTGGTAAAAAACGATTGGTAATGTATCGTTCAGATAATTCAACTGCACCAATGATAGCTTCGTCTTTTATACGCACTTTGTGGTGTGTTTCATACTTTTCTTTAATACCACGAAGGATAGAAATAGCACTTTCCGTATCGGGCTCATCCACCATTACCTTCTGGAATCGACGTTCCAATGCTTTATCTTTTTCAAAATATTTTTGATACTCATCCAAAGTTGTGGCTCCAATAGCTCGCAGTTCGCCTCGCGCTAATGCTGGCTTTAAAATATTAGCAGCATCCATAGCGCCTTGACCACCACCTGCACCAACAAGGGTGTGGATTTCATCAATAAAGAGAACAATATCGCCTTCACTCGTTGTTACTTCTTTGATAACGGCTTTTAAGCGTTCTTCAAATTCACCTTTATATTTAGCGCCTGCAATTAAGGCACCCATATCTAAAGCAAAAATTTGTTTGTCCACTAAATTTTCAGGAATATCACCATCTACAATTCTATGTGCTAAACCTTCCGCGATTGCCGTTTTTCCAGTTCCTGGTTCTCCTACTAAAATCGGGTTGTTTTTGGTTCTTCGAGATAAAATTTGAAGAATACGTCGTATTTCTTCATCACGACCAATAACGGGATCTAATTTGCCTTCTTTGGCTAATTGGTTCAAGTTTTTGGCGTATTTATTCAAAGAATTATATGTGTCTTCTTGACTTTGCGATGTTACACGATCTCCTTGACGTAACTCTTCAATAGCCGCTTTTAAATGGTTTTCCGTAACGCCTTGATCTTTTAGCATTTGAGCAACTTTACTGGACGATTTGAAAATAGCCAAAATTAAATGCTCGATAGAAACATATTCATCGGTCATTTTTTTAGCAATCATTGACGCCTCATTTAAGGTTTTTCCTGCTTCGCGTGAAAGCATAATCTCACCACCAGATACTTTAGCAAAGCTTTCTAATTGCTTATCTAAAGCCTGTTCTAAAATTGAAATATTTACATTCAATTTTTTTAATAGAAACGGTAAAACATTTTCATCAATATTGAAAAGCGCTTTAAAAATATGTTCGTTTTCTATTTGTTGATGTCCAAAGCCCTGTGCAAGCTGTTGAGCTTGCTGTATAGCTTCCTGTGATTTTATGGTATAATTATTTAAATTCATAATAGTATATAATCCGTGTTAAAGGATGTGTTTTTTATGTTTTGTTATTACTAATTGTTGTGCTTGATACCTATAAGTCAATAATCTTACCACTCTATTTTTAGCGACAAAATGTCGCTTAAAGCTCGTGACGGCGTGACTTTTAGTCAGTTTGTAAGATTTGTATAGTTGTTTCGACTTACCTTTAAGAAACAAATTTTAGAAATAAAAATATGGGTTTTATAAATAAATTATTTGGCGGTTCTGGTGAGCCCAAGGAGGAAAAATTGTTGCCGTGGAAGGCTTTAAATGCAGTTGACCAATTAGATGAAATTGCTAAAAAATCGAACACCAAAACGCAAATGATATTTAAACATTCTACACGTTGTGGTATTAGTAAAATGGTGATGAATCAGTTTGTTGATGCCTTCGATGTGGATTTAAATGCGGATTTATATTATTTAGATTTATTGAATTATCGTGATGTTAGTCATGAAACAGGATATAAGTTTCAAGTGCTTCATGAGTCACCACAATTGTTAATTATTAGAAATGGAGTTGCTGTTGCTCATGCCAGTCATGGTGGAATTAATACATTGGAATTAAATAGATATGTTTAATGTAATTCGTTAGTTTAGTAGGGATTTCAGAATATTTTTTTTGGCTATATTTGTTAGCATATTATATCTAACATTAACCCAAATTTCAATGAAAAAACTACTCTCTATCGTTTTTATTACATTTCTAGTTTTTGCTTGCAAAGATTCAGAATCTTCAAAAGCTGTTACTGAAAACAATTCTAAATCGGTTTCTACGGTCTATTACAATGGTGATATTATTACCATGTCTGGCGAAACGGCTGAATATGTCCAAGCTCTAGTTGTAACGGACGGAAAAATTAGTTTCGTCGGTAATTCAGATGAAGCTATGAAAATTGCTGGTTCCGGTCACATTATGATAGATCTAGAAGGTAAAACCTTATTGCCAGGATTTATAGACCCACACAGTCATTTTATTAACGCCTTATCCATGAGTAACCAAGCTAATTGCTCACCATCTCCTGTTGGAAATGCCAATGATGTTGCTGGTATTGTTGAGGCTTTAAAAAATATTCAAACAGAAAAAAGTATTCCTGAAGGCGAACTTATTATGGGGTATGGCTATGATGATACGGTTATGCCTGAAGGTAAATTACTAAACCGAGACGATTTAGATGCGGCTTTTCCAAATAATCCAGTTTTGGTTATGCATGTCTCTTTACATGGCGCCGTAATTAATTCCAAAGCTATGGAGAAATTTGGTGTTTCTGATAAAACGGAAACACCTCCAGGAGGAATTATTGTTAGAAAACCAGGAACAAATGAACCATACGGACTAATTATGGAAACGGCATTTCTTCCTATTTTTGAAAGGTTACCACAACCGTCAGAAGCCGAATTAGCCCAACAAATAAAGGATGGACAAATGATTTATGCTGAAGCTGGCGTAACAACGGCTCAAGAAGGTTTGTCTCACGTATCTGATGTGATTATTCTGAAAAAAGCTGCTGAAAATAACGCTTTGTTTATTGACGTTGTTTCATATCCGTTTATAACAGAATTAGATAGTGTTATAAGTACATATGGCGTTGAAGCTTTTGGAAATTACAACAATAAATTTAAATTGGGTGGTATTAAAATCACCATTGATGGATCTCCTCAAGGACGTACCGCTTTATTTACAACACCTTATTTAACAGGTGGCCCTAGTGGTGAAACGGATTGGTTGGGTGAGTCTACTTTTTCCCAAGATGAGGTGAATATTATGTTGAAAAAGGTATATGATAATGGCTTGCAATCTACTTTTCATGCAAATGGAGATGGTGCCATTGATATGTGTATCAAAGCACACGAATTTGCCAGTAACGGAAATCCTACTAAAGAAAGACGAACTACTATTATTCATTCACAATTTGTTAGGGCAGATCAACTTGATAAATATGTTGAATATAAAATGATACCATCTTTATATACTGAACACACTTTCTTTTTTGCCGATGCACATATTAAAAATCGTGGTTTGGAACAAGCTTCCTTTATCAGCCCAATGAAAACAGCTATTTCTAAAGGTTTGAAACCAACAAATCATACCGATTTTAATGTCGTTCCAATTAATCAGTTGTTTGTTATTTGGTCTGCGGTAAATCGTGTATCCAGAAATGGCGAAGTCATTGGAGCTGATGAACGTGTTTCACCATTTCAAGCTTTACAAGCCATAACAAGTAATGCAGCTTATCAGTATTTTGAGGAAGATAGAAAAGGTATGCTTAAAACAGGTTTGTTAGCCGATTTAGTAATTCTAGATAAAAACCCGCTTAAAATATCTCCAATGGAAATTAAAGATATTTTAGTTTTGGAAACCATTAAAGAAGGGACAACTATTTACAAAAAGGACTAGCTTTAATCTGTTATAACTTATTAAAAAAAACTCTCCATGTAAATATTGAGAGTTTTTTTTTGAACTATAATTAGGCAGATTTACAAAACGTTTTCATCTTACTAATTATATGAATTTTGAATTGTCCACATCATTTCATTTATATCACTAAAAAACCCGTATTTTTGCACACTATTTAAAAAGAAAAAGAATGAAAAAGTATTATTTAATAGCATGTCTATTTTTTGTAGGTGTTCAATTGGTTTTGGCTCAAGGAATTACAGGTGAAAAAGTGGAGTTTAATGTATCACAATTACCGGAAGTTTCCATTCCAGCCGATCAGCAATTTTATGCTGTAACCTTTAATTCACCATATAATGTTACAACGGAAGACGTTATTGCACAATCTAAAACTGATTTTCAAAATGAATTAGAAGCTTATGATCAAAAAGTAATTGATAGTGAAGCAGAATACAAAACAAAATTAGAACAGCACGAAACGGATATTACCCTGGCAAAAGAAAAATTCGAATTAGAATCGAAAGAATTTAGCGAGTTAACACTATTAGAAAGATTGGCTTTAACGGATCAAGGAAAAAAACCGACATTAGTTTTACCTAATAGACCAACCTATTATAAGCCAGCAGAACCTATTTATAGAGATCCAGATTTAAATGATTACGTTATTGTTGATAATACCATTTTGGCTAGTAAAATTGTAATTAATGGTTTGGAACGTGGTCAGAATATTCTAAATGTTCAAGTAGAAATTGATAAAGTGAATTTTCAAGACAATGCCGGACAATCTTTTGCTAATCAACCAACAAAAATTGTGGTAACATTAAATGGCGAAGAAAATTTCAGAACAGATTTATTTACGGAATTCGAAATGATTTCTAATTACCCAACAAATAATATTAATAAGAATAGGGAAGAGAAGAAGTATTTGGAAAAGGTTATGCGAAAAATTAACCAACTTTTGAATGAGCGTTATGGCTATATCAATCAAAGAAAATCAATGTATTTGGAAGTTGTTAAAAATCGTAAAAATACCTATGACGAATTGGAGAAGGCACACATTTATGTTTTAACGAATTTGAAGAAAATCCAAGAAGATCCAAATTCAAGAATGACTATTTCAGCTATGGAAAACATGCAGAAAGGCATTGATATTTGGAATAATGTATTGACGCTAGTGGATTACAAAGACTCCAAAGCGGATTACAATGCTAAAATAGCACAATACGTTTATTTCAACCTGATAAAACTACATGTTGCCTTAAACAGAAAGGAAGAGGCAGAGCGGTACTTAAACGATTTACAAGAAAATTTAGTGAACATTAAACTATCCTATGATGATGAAAAAACATTGGAACGATTAGAACAAGAAATCTATAATAATTAAACTTATGAAACATACATTAGTAATTTTACTTTTTGCTGTTATTAGTGGATTACAAGCGCAAAACTTTAGTTATGGCGATAAATTTCCGTTTAATCCAGAATCTGAAAAAGAGGCTCAATTTGTTTTAGCTGATAATTATAACACCTATTTATTCAGCCAGATAAATGAACATGGCATGCAAAGTCAGCATGATATTATTTTACGCAAATTCGATCAGAAAAATGCTTTGGTGGATACGTTCAGTTTTGAATTTCCAGGCATGGGAGCAAGCACCTTATATAACTTTTTAGGTATGTATGAACGTAACGAAAATCAAGTAGTTGCGTATACACATGGTTATACTGGTAAGACCGACAAAATGGAAGTTCATGAAATTATTTTCGATAAAACAACGGATGCCTTTACCTCACGTTTAGTTTTTACACATGCTATTGAGTCTAATTCAAAATCTGGCGATTTGTCATTTCGTATTTCCGAAAACGGTCATTTTGCAGCCTTAGTTTACACGCCTTATGCCAAACGTAAAGAGCCGAAAAATACAATCGTCCATGTTTATAATACAACAAACGGTGATGAAGTTTGGAGCAACGAAGTGGTTTTTGATGATACAACTGAAAAGCATGTAGCCGTTACCAATTCGGGTAACGTTCTTTTAGTGCGCATTGAAAAAGGTTTTAAAGCGGAAACGAATCAAGTTATTGAAGTGACTTCTGCAGGCATGAAACAATTAGCATTTCCTGAAAAGACGGCTTTATTTGAACCTAAAGTATTTTCAATAGGCAGTCAGGATTATTTTATAGCTTTTTATGAAGATAAATCTTTTGGTGTTAGTGCAGGAAAATTCAATCGCCTTTTAATGTATAGCATTACAGATCAGAAAGTGTTGAATGATAATAAGGTAGAAGCCTTAACCCAATATAAAAGTTTAACGGGTTTTTCACCAGCAGAAATTACAGATGTCAAAATATCGGAACTCATTTTTAAGGACGAGAGCATATATTTAGTTTTAGAATCTATGTATAAAGCCGGTACTGTTGAAAAACCTATGTACGCTGGAAGTTCAGCCACCATAGAGCAAGATTTAATTAAATATGGCGTTGGTTACGTATTACAAATGGATATGGCCGGAAAAGTTATGAATGCTACCACACTTAAAACAAGTGTTGGTATGTTACCCGAAATATCTAATTCATTAGGAATTATTAATGTTCAAGGCGATTTTTATATTAATACCGGTTGGTATTATGGATTGTATAAACCAAGTCAGTTGAATGATTTAGATGATGAATATGGGCGGAAGCTTTTTGGATATTCAACGCTCAGTGATTATGGTGTTTTTGTAAATCAATTAATGCATTATTCACCAGATAGTAGAATTTTAAAATTAGCACGTTATCATCGTGATAATACTATGTCATTAATGGATTTGAGCAATTTCCCCAATTAATGTAATTTGAGAATACCTTATAAGAAACACGGTTTATGACAATAAAATAAGCCGTGTTTTTTCGTTTAATATTCGAGGTATAAATAGTAGAATTTAAATGAGCTGTTAAGACGGTACGAGACTTTGTTTTAAAGGAAATATTTAATTTAGCATTTAGAAGTAACGGAACAACCATGAAATTTAAGATTGATAAATTTGTTTTATTTATCATTGGAACTATTATAATTGCTTATTTTTTTCCGCAATGGGGAACTCAAGATAGTAATGTTCCTATAGATACTATTAGTGTAATAGGAATTGCGCTCATATTCTTTTTCTATGGACTTAAATTAAACCCGTCACAGTTAAAGTCGGGACTTCAAAACTGGAAATTACACCTTTTAGTGCAAGGTGCTACATTTATAATGTTTCCACTTTTAGTTTTGTTATTTCGGCCATGGATTCAAAATGAGGAACAGGAAACTATTTGGTTGGCTTTCTTTTTCTTGGCGGCATTGCCATCAACGGTGTCCTCATCGGTGGTTATGGTATCTATGGCGAAAGGAAATGTACCAGCAGCTATTTTTAATGCTAGTATATCTGGAATTATTGGAATTGTCATTACGCCACTTTGGATGGGGTTATTTATTGTAAATACGCAAACAGATTTTGATTTTACCGATATCTATCTCAAACTTATTGTTCAAATTATAATACCCGTAATTTTAGGTCTTGTTTTACAGCGTTTTTTAGGTGAATTAGCACATAAATACAATAGCAAATTAACGGTATTTGATAAGGCTATAATCTTATTGATAATTTATAAGAGCTTCGCAGAATCGTTTAATAACAATATTTTTAGTGTTGTCTCTTTTTTAGATTTAAGTTTCATTTTTATAGGCGTCTTAATTCTAATTATTGCGGCCTTTACGCTTACGGGATTTATTTCTAGAAAATTAAAACTCAAAAAAGAAGATCAAATTACTGCGCAGTTTTGCGGAACCAAAAAATCATTAGTGCATGGCACTGTTTTTTCTAAAATACTATTTGGGAATATGGCAATGTTGGGTATATTATTATTGCCATTAATGTTATTTCATGCCATACAAATTTTAATAATTAGTATAGTAGCTGGTAAGCTTGCAAAAAGCCAGGTTCTTGATGCGTAATTTTAAATCACACAGGATTAGCGCACATAATGGAAAACATAAAAAAAGCCCGCAAAAATCAATGTTTGCGGGCTTTTTCTGTTTTAAAAATGGGTGTTTTACTTATTGCTTTTGGGAGTATAAATAGGTAACAATTCTGTTGAGACTTCACCAAAACCAATTCGTGTACCTTCTTTTTCACAATAACCGCGCATGATTACCGTATCATAATCATTTATAAATTTACGCTCTGTACCATCTTGTAATTTCACCGGTTTTTCACCTCTCCAGCTCAATTCTAACATAGATCCATAAGAATCTGGTGTAGGGCCTGAAATGGTACCACTACCCATCATATCGCCTGAATTTACAGGACAACCGTTAACCGTGTGATGCGCTAATTGTTGCGACATATTCCAATACATATATTTGAAGTTGGATTTGCTAACTACCGTTTCTTTAGCAGTTTTCGGCTTAATGGCAACTTCTAATTTAATGTCATAACTCTTTTTACCTTTATATTGTAAATAAGGTAATTGAGGTTTTAAAGGTTTCGGACTTTCTACACGATATGGCTCTAAAGCATCAAGCGTTACAATCCAAGGTGAAATAGACGACGCAAAACTTTTTGCTAAAAATGGTCCTAGTGGTACATATTCCCACTTTTGAATATCACGAGCAGACCAATCATTAAATAAAACCAATCCGAAAATATACTCTTCGGCTTCATTAATAGGAATCGGTTCACCTAAATCGTTAGCATCCGTTGTAATAAATGCCATTTCTAATTCGAAATCCACCAATTTACTTGGACCAAAAATAGGCGTGTCACTACCAGCTGGTAATGTTTGACCTTGAGGTCTGTGTATTGGAATTCCCGAGGGTATAATAGATGAACTTCTACCATGATATCCAACCGGAATATGCAACCAATTAGGCATTAATGCATTTTCAGGATCGCGGAACATGGTGCCCACATTGGTTGCGTGTTCTATACTTGAATAGAAATCGGTATAATCACCAATCTGGACAGGTAATTGCATTTCAATCTCATCCAAACGGAACAAAACCGTTTCTTTATTTTTCTTATTATCTTTTAATTCACTGTTTTCTGCATCAAAAATTTCAGCAATTCGGTTTCTAACCAAACGCCATGTTTTTCTGCCGTCAGCAATAAAATCGTTTAAAGAATCTTGAAGAAAAATGTCATCAGTTAACGGAATACCTTCAAAATATCCTAATTGGTGTAAAGCACCTAAATCTATAGCTGTATCTCCAATTCGTGTGCCAATCGTGATAATATCATCACGGGTAAGAAACACACCAAATGGAATGTTTTGAATTGGGAAATCGGAGTTTTTATCTACGTGTAACCAGGATTTTCTATCTGGATTGTTAGCTGTAAGTGACATAACTAAAGGTGGTTTTGTGTTTGTAAAATTCTAATCAAACCTACATAACTTTTCGTTTTTATACTAATTTATGATGCAAAATATAGCAATACTTTAACCTTTACGAAAAATTATATCTGTCAAGTAAATATATGTTTTTTGATGAATTAAACTAATGTATTTCTTATTTTTGAATTCTATTTAACAATAACCGAAATTTATGCAACGCGACGAACAGATTTTTGAATTAATAGAAGCCGAAAAACAAAGGCAGCTTCATGGTATAGAACTCATTGCATCAGAAAACTTTGTAAGCGACCAAGTTATGGAAGCTGCAGGTTCTGTTTTAACTAATAAATATGCTGAAGGATATCCTGGCAAGCGCTATTATGGTGGTTGCGAAGTGGTAGATGAAGTTGAGCAATTGGCTATAGATCGTGCCAAAACTTTATTTGGTGCGGCATACGTAAATGTACAACCACACTCGGGAAGCCAGGCAAATACAGCCGTTTTCGCAGCCTGCTTAAAACCTGGTGATACTATTTTGGGCTTCGATTTGTCTCATGGAGGACATTTAACACATGGTTCGCCTGTTAACTTTTCAGGAAAATTATACAATCCTGTTTTTTACGGTGTTAAAAAAGAAACGGGAATTATAGATTACGATCATGTAGCAGAAGTTGCTGAACGTGAAAAACCAAAAATGATTATTTGTGGTGCATCAGCTTATTCTCGTGATATGGATTTTAAACGTTTTCGCGAAATTGCAGATAGCGTTGGTGCTTTATTATTAGGTGATATTTCTCATCCAGCAGGTTTAATTGCTAAAGGTATTTTAAACGATCCTTTACCACATTGTCATATTGTTACGACTACAACACATAAAACCTTACGTGGTCCTCGAGGCGGGATGATTATGATGGGTCAAGATTTTGATAATCCTTTTGGTTTAAAATTAAAAAATGGCAATTTGCGTAAAATGTCCTCATTGTTAGATTCTGGTGTGTTTCCAGGAAATCAAGGTGGTCCATTAGAGCATATTATTGCTGCTAAAGCTATTGCTTTTGGAGAAGCTTTAACGGAAGACTTTATGCACTATATGTTACAAGTGAAGAAAAATGCAGCTGCCATGGCAAAAGCATTTGTGGATCGCGATTATCATATTGTTTCTGGTGGAACCGATAATCATATGATGTTAATTGATTTACGTAATAAAAATATTACAGGAAAAGATGCTGAAAACGCATTGGTAAAAGCTGATATTACCGTAAATAAAAACATGGTGCCTTTTGATGATAAAAGCCCATTTGTAACGTCTGGAATCCGAATTGGTACACCAGCCATTACCACACGTGGTTTAAAAGAAACCGATATGGAGGCTATAGTTGACTTGGTGGATGAGGTCATTATGAACTATGAGGATGAAGCAAAACTAGAAGCTATTGGAGACAAAGTAAATGCCATGATGAGTCACTTACCACTATTTGTTTAGTGAGCTTTAGCTTATAAAATAAAAAAACCTGCTTATTGATTTAAGCAGGTTTTTTTATGATTTTTTTTTACATTTTTAATTGTGTATTTTAAATTTAAAACGCCGTATGCTGATAAGCACCTGCATCAGGTTCAACCGTTCGGTTTTCATTTAAAATATCTTGAGGCACATTGTTTGAAAATGGATTCCCGCCAATATTAATTGCTCCCGAATCTAAGCCAATAATCATCTCATTATTTCTGACGTTTTTAAAATCCGGATCATTATTAAAGCGAATGTTTTCATAGCGCAATGGATTATCAAAGTCATAATTATCACCTGAAAAATTATTATTTGGATCTTGGAAACGCACCAAGGAATTGGTGAATTTAAAATTGAACATGTTTCCAGGATCCGCAACTTCATCTAAAATGAATTCTGGATTATCGTTACCGTAAATAATACAATTGTTGAAATTAGCTTCTGTTAAATCGAATAATAAAATAGCATCTTCGGTTTCACGGAAATTATTTAGGAGTAGGGAAGGGAATTGTCTGAAACTATTATTCCAGTAATTAGCAATCGTGCAATGTGTAAAATTATAGCTTCCGCCTTCGGTTCCAGCAAATGAGGATTGACCAGAATTATTTATCACCACATTTTCAGCTAAAATAGATGTGTTTCTTCCTAAAATCCCGAAATTGCTACTATTATATATTTGTGAATTGGTAATAGTCAACTTTGCATTTGGCTCATTGGCATTACTATCACTTAAAATACCAACACCTGCATTTTTAATAGTTGCATAATTAATAATATTGTTGACACTTCCTTGAAATAACCAGATAGTTCCCCATTGTCCAGGAACATCACTAAACCCTGGTTCTAAACGGTCGCCTTCAAAAATAACTTCGTTTTCTAAAAGGTCTTGGTCCAAACTTAAGGCACCATTTACATTAAGTGAAGCGCCTTCAGAAACTAATAACCCAGAATTCGCATGAAAATGAACACGTGCTCCCGCATTTATGGTTAGAGTTTCTCCATTAGGAACGGCTGCATAGCCATACACTACGTAAGGTTTTTCGTTGGTGAATGTATATTCGTCAGGCATTAAATAGCGTCCTTGGATATCTGTTTCTAATATTTCGCCTCCTACATTTAAGGTTAGTGTTTCTATAATCCCAGTACTATTATCGCGATTTGGATAAATAAAAACAGCATCTTTTACCAAGGTAACCAAATCCACATCTTGCATGTTAGCTCCGGAATCGAAAACAATTTTATCTGTGTATAAAAACTCGCCTGTATTGGGTAGGTTGTTGATATCAATGGTCGTTTCAATAAAAATAAACATACTATCTTTAGCTAGAATCTCCACATTCTCAAAGGAATTTCCAGACATACCATCAACATTCAGTCGGTATTCAGAATTCATTCCAGAAGCTAGATTAATACTTGGAATACTGATGTCATCACTGCTACGATTGTAAACTTTTAGCGTGTAGGTGCTGGAACCAATATTAGTAAAAACGGTGTCTAAATAAACAGTGTCTTTTGAAAATTCCAAATTTCCAGAGCTTCGAGAAAATTCTAAATCTTTACGACAAGAACTCCAAAGCATTAAAAAGCCCACACAAAAAATAAAGGAAAGAATACGATTCATAACAAGATATCAATTTGTTCAAAAATATAACTTTTGAATTGATGATTTCGTATGAAAGCTATAAAAATTAGAGAAATATATTTTTTATTTCATCGGTTATTCGCGTTGGACGCATGCGGTTACTATCCATAAAACACCACGTGGTTTCCGATTTCGCTAATAGAATGTTATCTTTTAATATTTCAACCACACGTGTGCACGTAACACCTTCCGAGTTCGGAACGTATGTTTTTAGTGTAATCTCATCATTTAAAAACGCCGGTTTTTTATAGGTAATATGATGCGACAGCATAATCCATAAATAATTATCCGTTATGGAGTTTGGTGCCTTTGTAAACCAATGCATTTTAGCAACGTCTTCAACCCATTGCACATAGCGTACGTTATTAACGTGATTTAGATTATCAATATCGTCTGTAGTGACTGTAATTTTAGTTTCAAATGTTTGCATAGTATTATGGTGTTTTCCTGGCAAAGCTAATGCATCCATTGTAGCATAAGGCAAACCTGAAACGTTTAATGGACAAATTTTAAACTACTTTTCAGTTATTTCAACCTCAAAGAGTTTATCCCAATATTTTCCCGTTACAAAAATGGTCTTGGTGTCTGGATTGTAGGCAATTCCATTTAATACATCTAATTTCGGGTGTTTGGTTACCATATTATGAAGTGGTGTAAAATCAATCACACCTTCAACAGCACCATTTTCAGGATTAATAATTGCCACACCATTTTTATTCCAACGGTTTGCATATATTTTGCCATTAACCCATTCTAATTCGTTTAACTCTACTACTTTTCCTTTGCTATGGTAAGCTTGAATGTAACCTTCCTCGGCTAAAGTTTCTGGATTAAGCGTCCAAATTTTTTCGGTGCCATCACTCTTATATAATTTAGAGCCATCGTTACAAATTCCCCAGCCTTCTAAACTTTCGCCATATTTAAAACTGCCTGTTTTTTCAAAGGTATTCACGTCGTAAACAAAGCCTGTGCCTTTTTTCCACGTAAGTTGATATATTTTATCATTAAGTATGGTAATACCTTCGCCAAAATATTCGTTTGATAAATTGATGTTTTTTAAAACTTCACCAGTTTTATAGTCTACTTTTCGAAGCTTGGAGCCACCATATTGTCCAGTACCTTCATATAATTCGCCATTATGAAATTCCAACCCTTGTGTGTAGGAGGTTTGGTCATGTGGATATTGGTTAATAATTTTATAGGTATAAATTTTTGGTGTTTGGTTGTTTAGAATGGTAATGTTTTTAGAAAGGCTCGTTGATTCTCCATTCAAACTAAAAGATGCAACTAATTCATGAACGCCTAATTTCATATTATTAAGCGCTTGTGAAGATTGGATGTCCTTTCCGTCTAAAGTATAATTTACCGTACCTATTTCATGATTTTTAGGATTAGAAATGGACAGTTTCAGGTCATCACCAAGCGTAAAAGCATCATTTGATACATTAGTTTTGATAGAAATATCCTTTTTTGCTTCATTAATATTGGTGCCGCAAGCTGCTAAAGTGAGGCATAAAATTATGATAGTAAGAGACTTATAAAGCTTCATGAGTTGTTAATTATTTGAAGCAAGATATTTATTAAAATTCAGTTTAAAAAATCATTGTGAAAAATTTAAAAGATTGTATCTTTGCCGCGGGCAAGTCCTACACAACCAGCTCCTGTTGAATCCTCCAGGGCGGGAACGCAGCAAAGGTAGACGGTCGTAGCGGTGTGATGTAGGTAGCTTGCCTTTTTTTTTGCCTTTACTTTTCCTTTCACAAATACGAAAGGATTTTTTTATAAATAAGATTTGTAGACTGTTAGTTTGCAAATCTTTTTCTTTTTATAGACTTTTTCAATAATACATTCTTAATTTTACAGGATTAATTTTATTATATATGTCTAAAGTTGTTTTAATAACAGGAGGTTCATCTGGAATTGGAAAGTCGGTAGGAGATTATTTAACGCTCAAAGGGTTTACTGTTTTTGGTACAAGTCGTTCACCAGAAAAGTACACAACTAGTAATTTTCCAATTTTAGGTTTAGATGTAAACAAATCTTATACTATAAGTGATACTGTAAATCGCGTTATTGAAAAAGCAGGTCGACTAGATGTTGTAATTAATAATGCAGGCGTTGGAATTACGGGGCCCATTGAGGAAATTCCCGAAGAAGAAATCCGAAATAATTTTGAGACCAATTTTTTTGGTCCTATTAATGTTATCAAAGCCGTTTTGCCACAAATGCGTAAGCAGCAATCCGGTTTAATTATCAACGTCACATCAATTGCGGGTTATATGGGATTGCCATATCGAGGTGTTTATTCCGCTAGTAAAGGTGCTTTAGAACTGATTACAGAAGCATTCCGAATGGAGATAAAGGCTTTTAATATCCAGATGACCAATGTAGCACCAGGCGATTTTGCAACCAATATTGCATCTGGTCGTTATCATGCACCTGTTTTAGAAGATTCACCGTATAAAGGACCTTATGGCAACACTTTGAGATTAATGGATACGCATGTAGATACAGGAAAAGATCCTTTAGAGATGGCCAAAGCAATTCATAAAATAATAAATACGCCCAAACCCAAAGTTCATTATAAAGTAGGGGAGTTTATGCAAAAATTTTCTATTGTTTTAAAGCGAATTTTGCCAGATAAAGTTTATGAAAAACTCCTCATGAATCATTATAAATTGTAATTTTACAATCCTAAATAAAGGGAACACACACAACTATATATTAATATGTCTGCAAACGCAGAATAGACAAACTTTTACTTATGAAATTTTTTATTGATACAGCTAATTTAGATCAGATTCGTGAAGCACAAGATTTAGGTGTTTTGGATGGTGTAACTACCAATCCGTCATTAATGGCTAAAGAAGGTATTACCGGACACGATAATATTATGAAGCATTATGTGGACATTTGCAAAATTGTAGATGGTGATGTTAGTGCCGAAGTTATTGCAACAGATTATGATGGAATGGTTCGTGAAGGGGAAGCTTTGGCAGAATTACATGAGCAAATTGTGGTAAAATTACCAATGATCAAAGATGGGATAAAAGCCTGTAAGTATTTTTCAGATAAAGGGATTAAAACCAATGTTACTTTAGTGTTTTCAGCAGGCCAGGCATTATTAGCAGCCAAAGCAGGAGCCACGTATGTGTCGCCGTTTATAGGTCGTTTGGATGATATCTCAACAGATGGCTTAAATTTGATTTCTGAAATTCGTCATATTTATGATAACTATGATTTTGATACTGAAATTTTAGCAGCATCGGTTCGTCATACTATGCATATTATTGATTGTGCCAAATTAGGAGCTGATGTTATGACGGGTCCATTAAGCGCTATTGAAGGATTACTTAAACATCCTTTAACCGATATTGGATTAGCAAAATTTTTAGAGGATTTCAAGAAAGGAAATTAATCTCAAAAATTATAAATAAAAAAAGCCTTAACGTTCATGTTAAGGCTTTTTTTATGTTGTGCTTTTACCGGTTATTGATTAAGCAACCCAAGTAATTCTTCTTCAAACATAATAGAAAACATATTGGTATGGGCATTAACTACCTTGCCATCCTTATCAATAATCATCACTTTATTTATTGGCGAAATAGCTAATTTGTGTTTGGCTATTTCCGGTTCTTTAAACATAAACTCGTCAAATTTCGAATAATTAAATTGAGAAAGCTGTTTTTTCCAATTCGTTGAATTGGTAGCGGTTGCATTAATTGCTATAAAATCGACTTCTGGATATTTTATCTTTAATTCAGTCGCTTTTTTGTGGCTATCGCTATGAGAACGATATACTGAAGACCAAAAATAGACAACCGTTGGTCTTTTAATTATTTTGTCTAAAACTAATTCTTTACCATTATAATTTAGCACGGTAATTTCAGGTAATCGTTGACCAGCTTTCAAACCTTTTAATGAATTCACCATATTGGTTACATAGTGGTCGTTCTTTTTATTTGTGTTTTTGGCGGTAAAGGATTGCAATACTTTATCATAATCGTCCGTGTTTTTACTATTGCTCATAAACTCTACTGCAGTTTGCGCTAATAATGAGTTCTTAATAGAATCATTAACCATTAAACTATCAATTAAATTCAGTTTAATTAAGTTATAGTCTAATGATTTTAAATTAAAAACGCTATCCTCTGACGTTTTAAAATGTTCAGATAAAGCTAAATTTTCAAAATGGTGTTTTAAAAAGGTGTAGTAAGGAAAGTAATCCATCAATTCGCAATAATTGTAATTAATTTCCTTTCTGTAATCATAAAAACCTTCAGGAAGCTCATTAAAATTAGCGCGTTCTGTATTGCCATAATTTACAAATGGATAAACCTCCTTACTCAAATAATAATCGTAATTAATATTACCTTTTATTAAATTGTTAAAAGTGTCAGATGATGGATTCTTGGCGTTAAACTGCTTCAATCGTCTTAATTTGTGGTCTCTTATAGAATCCAAACGACGTTCAAACTCTATAGGAGATAATTGGCTAAAACCTAAAATGGTTTTATCTTCTGCTTCACCATCTAAAAACAAATTAATTAAGTAATTGTTCTTTTTAGCACCATTTCCGGTGTACACTAAGGATTCATCAAACTCCAAAGTATTAAGTCTAAACAGAATACTGTCATTAGGTTCCAACAAAACCATTTGATATTCTAATCCTTCAGAAGCCCATAAGCGAAAGGTATAAAGCCCTTTTTCAACATTTTCTATTTTATACAGAAACCGGTTGTTTTCATCCAACCGGATGGTATCCAAAATCCGTTCAGACTTGGATAGGATTACAAAACTGTTTTTAGGGTTTACAACCTCGCCACCAAAATATGCGGCACCTTCATCAGCTTTCGTATCTTTTTCACAAGATATTAAGGCAAAAGTAGATACAACTAAAGCGCAAATAAGTTTAAATTCCCTCATAGTTATGTAATCGAATAGATTGTGGACTTAATTCACAAATGTAAAAGTTGTACCTGTGACAAGCTGTTAACACGTTGTTAAATATTAATATAGTTGGTTTTGTTTCGACTTATGAAGGCTTTTTAGTACTTTTGCAAAAATTAAAAAGTAATACATGTTATCAGTTTCAAATTTATCGGTTCAATTTGGCAAGCGCGTCCTTTTTGACGAAGTGAGTACCACATTTAATAATGGTAATTGCTACGGGATTATAGGTGCCAACGGAGCCGGAAAGTCTACGTTTTTAAAAATTATTTCTGGAAAGCAGGAGCCAACTTCTGGCCATGTGCATTTAGAGCCCGGTAAGCGTATGTCTGTTTTAGAGCAGGATCACAACCTTCATGATGACGATACGGTTTTGGAAACTGTAATTCAAGGGAATAAGCCACTTCATAAATTAAAATCTCAAATAGATGCACTTTATGCGGACTATACAGATGAAAATGCTGAAAAAATTGGCGAACTTCAGGTTTTGTTTGAAGAAATGAACGGTTGGAATGCCGATAGTGATGCAGCGGCTATGTTATCTAATTTAGGGATTTCAGAGGAGCACCATTATACGTTAATGAAGGATTTAGATGGTAAGCAAAAAGTACGTGTGCTATTAGCGCAGGCTTTATTTGGAAATCCAGATGTGCTTATTATGGATGAGCCTACCAACGACTTGGATTACGAAACTATTTCGTGGTTAGAAAACTTTTTAGCCAATTATGAAAACTGTGTGATTGTGGTCTCCCACGATAGACACTTTTTAGATGCTGTTTGTACGCATATTTCCGATATTGATTTTGGAAAAATAAATCACTTTTCGGGAAATTATACCTTTTGGTATGAGTCATCTCAATTAGCAGCCAGACAACATGCGCAGCAGAATAAAAAAGCCGAAGAGAAAAAGAAAGAATTAGAAGAATTTATCCGTCGTTTTTCTGCCAACGTAGCCAAGAGTAAACAGGCTACAAGTAGAAAGAAAATGATTGATAAACTAGATATATCGGAAATTAGAAGAACCAGTCGTCGTTATCCTGCTATTATTTTTGAACGTGAACGGGAAGCTGGAGATCAAATTCTAAATGTTCAAGGACTTGCAGCATCTATTGATGGGGAAGTACTTTTTAGTAACATCGATTTGAATTTAAATAAAGGTGATAAGGTGGTATTGTATTCTAAAGATTCTAGAGCTACAACGGCTTTCTATCAAATATTAAACGGAAATGAGCAAGCGGATGCTGGAAAATTTGATTGGGGAATTACAACCACCCAATCGTATTTACCTTTAGATAATAGTTCGTTTTTCGAGAATAATTTAACCTTGGTTGATTGGTTACGTCAATGGGCTAAAACGGAAGAAGAACGCGAAGAAGTTCATATTCGTGGTTTCCTTGGAAAAATGATTTTTAGTGGTGAAGAAGCCTTGAAAAAATCTAATGTATTATCAGGAGGTGAAAAAGTACGTTGTATGTTAAGCCGCATGATGATGATGCGTGCCAATGTGCTACAATTGGATGAACCAACAAACCACTTGGATTTAGAAAGTATTACGGCCTTTAACAATTCGCTTAAAAACTTTAAAGGAACGGTATTATTTTCAACCCATGATCATGAATTTGCGCAAACGGTTGCTAACCGCGTTGTGGAATTAACACCTACTGGTGTTATTGATAGATATACAACTTTTGATGAGTATATGCAGGATCCAAAAATTAAGGAAATGCGTCAAAAAATGTATGCTGTTACAGCATAATAATTTGTATTTTAATAAAAAATCTCTAGTGTTTGCTAGAGATTTTTTTGTGAAATTTAAAAATATATGGTTTTTAATGTGTGCCAAGTTCAGAGGTTACACTATCTACAACAGATATTGCTTCAGCGAGCTCTTCCATATTCACATAAATATCTTGCGATCCTGAAATGGAGGCGCCAAAACCAGCCAATCTACCAGATTCGCTTTCATCTTTTACGATTGCTGAAATACCAATTGCGTCTAATTTATCCACAATTAATTGGGCAATAATAAAACTGCCAGTATATATTTTTTTATAGTCAGAATCCATATTTTAAAGGTCTTAATTAATACTTCTTAATATACGAAATAACGGTATAAATCCCTACTTTTTGATTGTAATTATGTCTTAAAAAAGTAGCTTTTTTCTTCAAATTTGAATTTGCGGATTTAAAAAAATGTTCTAAAAAGTTCAGAACATCCGTTTATATAATTATATTTGTGTATTATTAAAATTTTTAAACTATTACAATGAGTAAAGGAACAGTAAAATTCTTCAACGATTCTAAAGGATTTGGATTTATCGTAGAAGATGACACAAACAAAGAACATTTTGTTCACATTTCTGGATTAATCGATGAGATTCGTGAAGGTGATGCAGTAGAATTCGATTTAGAAGAAGGAAGAAAAGGACTTAATGCAGTAAACGTTAAAGTAATATAATTTATATTTAACTTATTGACCGAAAAGAAAAGCCTCGAATAATTCGAGGTTTTTTTATGTTTAAAAAACACCAATAACGCCTATTTGGTTGCTGGAAAGAGTTAAATTCCAACTTATATGCTGTTTTTTATTATAGGTGTCTGTCTTATTTAAAAAATTGTCTATACTATCAACGACTACAACACTTAAAATGGTTCCAACAGCAATGTCTGTTAGCCAATGTGCACCTTCAATTAATCGCGTAATTGGTGTTATGGAGCCTAAAGAGTAAATACCCACTTTAGTCCAAATATTATCAAACTGTTTGGCTACGGAATGCGCAAGAGTAACGGATAAAACGGTATGACCAGAGGGAAACGAATGGAAATTTGCTTCTTTAGAAAAAGGTTTAAAAACGTTATAATCAAACCCTGAACTTGGTCTTGCGCGGCCAAAAACAGTCTTGCTTACACTTTGAATAGTGCCAGCTGTAATAGCTGATGATATGATGAGGACACTGGTTTTTCTTACAGCCTCATTTTTTGTAAACAGACCAAAACCATATAGTCCTGCATTTAAAAGAAAGAACGTTTGAGGTTTACCTAATTTAAAACCAAAATCACGGCCAAATTGCGGGTAATTATCTACTTGGCTAGTTGCAATCCTGTTCATTTCTTCGTCTGCTAATGATAAAGAAAATACACCAACCGTAAGAATTGTCAGTTTACTGAAGTCGTCATGATCCCAATGTAAGGGTCTGCTAAAAGCATATCCAATACTTTGGGCAGTCTTTTTTGAATCATATTTCAATAACTCCCAAGTAGTTTCGTCTTTCTGCTTTGCTGTACTAAATTCATTTTGAGCAAAAAGTGAAAAGCTAAACAAGCTAATTATTATATACAGTACTGATTTCAATTTTATCGTAATTCTGCACCCAATTGTTTCTCAAAGCTCGCTTGTAGTTTGTTCATAATCTTATCAATTTGTTTGTCTGTCAAGGTTTTATTCTCATCTTGAAAGGTAAAACTTACAGCATAACTCTTTTTGCCCGAAGGTAAATTGCTTCCTTGGTATACATCAAAGAGGTTGATGCTTTTTAATAAGTGTTTTTCAGATTGCTTGGCAATGGTGTGGATACTTTCAAAAGTTACTGAATTGTCTATAAGCAAAGCAAAATCCCGACGAATTTCTGGGTATTTTGAAATAGCACTATAAGAAACACGATTATATTTGGCAGTTTCAATCACATCATCCCAATTAAAATCTGCAAATAAAACAGGTTGTGAAATATCAAAATGCTTTAAAATGGATTTTTTAACTAATCCGAATTCTACCAACTTCGTTTTACCAAAAGATAGTATCATACCTTCACTAAAAACGGCCGATTTTACTGGAGACGCTTTTAGTTTTGTTATACCCAATCGTGCAAAGATAGTTTCAATCGTTCCCTTTAAATAAAAGAAATCACTTGGTTTACTTTCTGTATTCCAACGATTTTCATAACGATTTCCTGTAATGAGAATCGATAAATGTTTAAATTCCTCGCGACTGTCTGTATAACTGTGGTACGTTTTTCCAAATTCAAATAATTTTAAATCCTCACGACGACGATTTAAATTATGTCGTAAACTTTCCAGTCCAGAAAATAACATAGATTGCCTTAAAACACTTAAATCTGTGCTTAATGGGTTTATCATTTCTACATTGTGTTCTGCTCTTAAATCGGCATGTAATGGCACAAAGTCCGGAGATGTTAACGAATTGGTTAACGTTTCATAGAAACCCTGGGAAACCAATTGGTTACCAATAATGTTTTGGAGTTTATAATCTTCAAATTTTCCAGTGTTGGAAATAGAAGCATTTAATTTCTCGGTTGTTTTTATATTATTATAGCCGTAAACACGTAGAATTTCTTCTATAATATCAGCTTCACGTTGCACATCATTTCTGTAAGCAGGAACGGTTAAACCTAATCCTGTTTCCGTTACATTGTTGATTCTGATATCCAAAGACATAAGAATACGTTTAATGATGTCTTTTGGAATTTCTTCTCCAATTAGTTTTTTGGCATTATCAAAACTTAGACGTACTTGAAAATCTTCAAACTTATTAGGATAAAAATCAATAATTTCACTTGATACTAAACCACCTGCTAGTTCTGTAATTAAAATGGCCGCACGTTTTAAAGCGTATTCCGTAATATTGGGGTCAATGCCACGTTCAAAACGGAAAGACGCATCGGTATTTAAATTGTGGCGTTTAGCTGTTTTTCGTACACTAACAGGATTAAAATACGCACTTTCTAAAAATATACTCGTTGTGTTTTCAGTCACACCAGAGTCTATTCCGCCAAAAACACCTGCAATACACATGGGTTTTTCTGCGTTACAAATCATTAAATCTTCTTCATGAAGTTCACGTTCAATACCGTCTAATGTAGTAAACTTGGTGCCTTGAGGTAGTGTTTTAACTTCTATTTTATTACCTGTTATTTTGTTGGCATCAAAAGCGTGTAAGGGCTGGCCTAATTCATGAAGCACGTAATTAGTGGCATCAACAATATTGTTTTTAGGTGTTAGACCTATGGCTTTTAAACGGTTTTGTAGCCATGCTGGCGAATCCGTTACCTTTATGTTTGATATGGTTAAACCGCAATAACGCGGTGCTAAATTTTTATTTATAACATCAACATCAATCCGTAACGCCCTGTTTTCCACTTGAAAGGCGCTTACCGAAGGCGTAATAAGTTCTGTGTTAATTTCTTTTTGTGTGAAACCTGCACGTAAATCTCGCGCCACGCCATAATGACTCATGGCGTCTGAACGATTAGGAGTTAAACCAATTTCAAAAACTTGGTCATTTTCAATGTTGAAAATTTCTGCTGCTAGTGAACCGACTTTGAATTTGGAATCCAAAACCATGATGCCGTCATGACCTTTTCCTAAACCTAGTTCATCTTCAGCGCAAATCATTCCGTGACTTTCTTCACCACGAATTTTTCCTTTTTTAATTGTCCAAGCTTCACCTTCTGCCGTATAAAGTGTTGTTCCAATCGTGGCTACAGGTACTTTCTGTCCAGCAGCAACGTTAGGTGCGCCACAAACTATTTGCAATGATGTATCTGTACCAATGGAAACTGTTGTTACTTTTAGTCGATCCGCATTAGGATGTTGTACACAAGTTAAAACTTCGCCAACAACAATGCCTTCCAGTCCGCCTTTTACAGATTGATAGGTGTTTAAGCCTTCTACTTCAAGACCTAAATCGGTTAAAAGTTCACTAATTTGCTCTGGATTCCAATCCGTTTTTATGAATTGTTTAAGCCAGTTATAAGAAATCTTCATGAATCATGGGTTAATTAAGTTTGCAAAGATAAAATATTGACACTAGCATTCAAACAATGGATGTAAAAATATGAGGTAAGAAAACAAGACTTTAAGATTGTCAGGTAATCTGTCTAATCCCTTCGTAAACCACGATACTTACAGCGTTTGCCAAATTTAAACTTCTAACATGGTTGCTGTATAATGGGATTTTAAATAATTTGTTTTCTTGTTTTTCTAAAAGTGCTTTGGGTAAACCAACCGATTCCTTACCAAATACCAGAAACATATTGTTTTCAAAAGAAATATCCCAATGGTTGCTTTCGCCATGACTCGATAAAAACACCATGTTAGCGTCTTTGTTTTTAATGAAAAACTCATCCAAATTTTCGTAATAATGTAAATTTAAATGTTGCCAATAATCTAAACCTGCGCGTTTTAGTCGGGCATCTGTAATTTCAAATCCAAACGGTTTTACTAA
This sequence comes from Bizionia sp. M204, assembly GCF_023205095.1. Taxonomy (GTDB): domain Bacteria; phylum Bacteroidota; class Bacteroidia; order Flavobacteriales; family Flavobacteriaceae; genus Algorimicrobium; species Algorimicrobium hallyeonense. The sequence continues at coordinate 581,881 of NZ_CP046242.1, forward strand.
ATGAAGATTGGATCCCGAAGCCAATGCTAAGCGACCAATATTTCCGGTGTTATTAGGTATTTCGGGTTCTATAAGTACAATGTTTAAGGGCATTTTTTTAATTTTAAATATTAGGTTGTTTTTATAAAAACCATTTTTAAGCGTTAGTTTACAACATCATGAAATATAATTCCAGATGTTCTTGTACTTGCTCATTTGCTGATAGGTAAATAAAATAGCTTTATTATTGGGTTTGGATAGGTTAGGGTCTGTGTTTAAAATCTGTTTGGCATAAAAACGTGCTGTTTTTAAAATATCACCATCCTTAATAATATCGGCTATTCGTAAATTTAAAATACCACTTTGCTGTTTTCCCATAATATCACCAGGTCCACGTAGTTTTAAGTCGACTTCTGCAATTTCAAAGCCGTCATTGGTTCTCGTCATCGTCTCCAAACGCGTTTTACTGTCGCTACTTAATTTATGACTCGTCATGAGGATACAATAGCTTTGTTCTGCACCACGACCAACACGACCACGTAATTGGTGCAATTGGGAAAGGCCGAAGCGTTCTGCACTTTCAATAATCATTACAGAAGCATTTGGGACATTAACACCAACTTCTATAACGGTTGTGGCAACCATAATGTGTGTTTCACCTTTTATAAAGCGCTGCATCTCGAAATCTTTATCCACGGCTTTCATTTTTCCGTGAACAATAGAAATTTGATACTTTGGCATTGGGAAATCTCGTGAAATACTTTCGTAACCATCCATTAAATCTTTATAATCCATTTTTTCGCTCTCTTGAATCAATGGATAAACGATATAAATTTGTCGGCCTTTTTCAATTTCATCACGTATAAATCGGAAAACGTCTAATCTGTTTTTATCATACCGATGCACCGTTTTTATAGCTTGTCTTCCTGGAGGCAATTCATCAATAATAGAGATATCCAAATCACCATAAACAGACATGGCTAAAGTACGTGGAATAGGTGTGGCTGTCATGACCAAAATATGTGGTGGAATAATAGCGCCTTTGGCTTCCTCCATTTGAGGAGATGGAGGTCGGGTTTCTTTTGGTCCTTTGTGCCATAATTTACTTCGTTGTTCTACACCAAAACGATGTTGTTCATCTATAATTGCGAGCCCTAATTTTTGAAATTTTACCTTGTCTTCTAATAGGGCATGTGTGCCAACAAGAATCTGTAATTCGCCATTTTCTAGCGTTTTGTGAATTTCTCTTCTATCTGAAGTTTTACTTGAACCTGTAAGTATTTTTATACTGATATTTAGTTGTTTACACCATTGCACTAATCCATTGTAGTGCTGTACTGACAAAATTTCAGTCGGAGCCATTAAGCAGGCTTGAAAACCGTTGTCAAGCGCCATGAGCATTGACATGAAGGCGACTATGGTTTTTCCAGATCCCACATCTCCTTGTAATAGTCGATTCATTTGTGCTTGGCTACCTAAATCTTGACGAATTTCTTTTAAAACCCGTTTCTGTGCATTGGTTAATTCAAAGGGTAAATATGAACTGTAAAAGCTGTTGAAATAGCTTCCTACTTTTTCAAAAGGAAGCCCTTTTATTTTTGATTTATGGATGCGGTTTTTTAAAATTAACTGTAGTTGAATATAGAATAATTCTTCAAATTTTAATCGGTATTGAGCACGTGCTAAAAGGTCTTGGTTTTTTGGAAAATGGATATTAAAAAGCGCTTCACTTTTAGAGATTAATTTCTGACTTTCTAAAAGTTCTGGTGATAAAGTTTCAACAAATCGGCCTTTGGTTTCAACAAACAATTGTTGCATAATTTTGTTCACCACACGATTCGTGATTCCCTTATTGTTCAATTTTTCAGTTGAAGGATAAATTGGTTGCATGGCCGAGCGTAAACTAGCTTCATGTTCTGCTAAAAGTTCCATTTCTGGATGTGGCATACTAAACTTGCCGGCATAAAAATTTGTTTTCCCAAAAATGACATAAGGTGTTTGAAGCTTTAAACTGTCGCGAATCCATTTTTGCCCGCGAAACCAAACCAATTCCATGGTTCCCGTGTCGTCTTGAAAAGTGGCAACTAATCGTTTGCCGCGTTTTTGCGCAATTTCTTCAAACTTTATTAGCTTTCCTATAACTTGAACTTCGGCATTGTTTTGCTGTAATTCATTTATTTTAAAGTATTTGGTTCTGTCTAAATACCGATTCGGAAATAAGTTTATTAAATCTTGATAGGTATGAATACCGAGTTCCTTCCGAAGTAAATCGGCACGATTGGGACCAACGCCTTTCAGGTAATCTATGGGAGTTTGTAAATGGGTATTCATAAAAGCGAATTTAAGTCATTTCAATCAATTCATAAAATGCAAATTTTTGTATTTTGGAGCAGTCTTTGCTTAAATTACACTATGAAATATTTATTTGCCCTAGTTGGTTTCTTATTCAGTAGCATTGCTTTTTCGCAACAAACAGATTATGTGGATTTTAAACAGATTCAAGCCCATGTCGTGCCAGATGTTTCCACTAAAAGTGTTTCGGGAAACCTCACCGTTGTTTTTGATATTTTAAAATCTACTGATTCTATTTTTTTAGATTCACAAAATATGACGTTTTCCAAAGTTTTGTGGAATGGTAGTAAAATCAGGTTTGAAAATGATGGTAAAAGGCTCATTCTATTTAATGCTTTTAAACCTTCAAAAAAAAACACGATCCTACTTCAATTTACAGCTAATCCTAAAAAAGCATTGTATTTTGTTGGTTGGGATACGAATGCACCCAATCAAATTTGGAGTCAGGGGCAAGGTAAATACACCAGTAATTGGTTGCCGAGTATAGATGATATGAATGATAAAATAGAATTCGATTTAACCGTTGAATTCGATTCTCACTATCAAGTTATTGCCAATGGAAAACTTGTTGATAAACAGATTAATGGTGCTTTTACAATTTGGAGTTATAATATGAAACAGCCCATGGCCAGTTATTTAGTAGCTTTGGCTATTGGTAATTATGATAAAAGTGAGGACATATCGGAAAGCGGAATTCCGTTAGAGATGTATTATTATCCGGAAGATTCTATAAAAGCGGAACCAACCTACAGGTATACCAAGCAGATGTTTAATTTTTTGGAAACTGAAATTGGTGTTCCATATCCATGGCAAAATTATAAGCAAGTTCCTGTTCATGATTTTTTGTATTCAGGTATGGAAAACACGGGAACTACTATTTTTGCAGATTCGTTTGTTATAGATTCTATTGCGTTTAACGACAGAAATTATGTGAATGTAAATGCGCACGAGTTAGCACATCAATGGTTTGGTAATTTGGTAACAGAAACGTCCGGAACACATCATTGGTTGCAAGAAGGTTTTGCTACGTATTATGCGCTATTAGCGGAACAAGACGTTTTTGGTAAAAATTATTACTATATGCGTTTGTATGAATATGCGCAGGAATTATTAGAACAAGATAGTCGGAAGGAAGGGACTTCTTTATTGAATCCAAAATCGAGTAGTACCACATTTTATAAAAAAGGTGCTTGGGTTTTGCATGCTTTACGTGAAAAAATAGGCGATGACGCGTTTAAAACGGCCATTAAAAACTATTTAGAAATCTATAAATTTAAAAACGTAGAAACAACCCATTTTATTCATGAAGCTGAAAAGATAAGTGGACAAAATTTAGATGCTTTTGTGGCTGTTTGGTTGGAGGCCGAAACATTTCCTTATAATGAAGCTTTGGCAAGTTTGGGGCAATCGCAGTTCATTCAAGAATATCTAATGGCAGATTGCGAAGCTAAAAATGCCAAATGCGATTATTACTTATCAGCACCATTATCTGCGGAAGCCAAAGCTAAAATTGTGGCCCAAGTTCCAGGGCGCATAACGGCTGCTAATTTTAATGATGGCTTAAAAGTGCGCCAAGCCATCTCAAAAAACCTCACGAAAATTCCATTAGGATTAAAAACAAATTATGAATCGTTATTATCTGATAAATCTTATATGACAATAGAATCTGCGCTGTATAATTTATGGGTGAATTTTCCAGATAAACGCGTTGACTATTTAAATCAGACAAAAGCAATTGTTGGGTTTAATGATAAAAATGTGCGATTGCTGTGGCTGGTTTTAGCGTTATCAACATCGGAATATGACGAAACAGATAAACAGCTGTATTTCAATGAATTGGTATCCTATACATCTGCTGATTATAGTTTTGAGGTTCGTCAAGGTGCTTTTTCATATTTGAATTTATTACAAGTATTTCCTGAACCGGCTATTTTAAACTTAATGGATGCATCACATCATTATAATTGGCGCTTTAAATCGTTTGCTAAAAATTTAATAGAAGTTTTATCCAATACGGAAAAATACGCCGATATTATTCAACGTTTAACTATGAAAAATTAATAAATATGCGTGCTTTAGTCATTTCAGGAGGAGGAAGTAAAGGTGCGTTTGCAGGAGGTGTGGCGCAATATTTAATTGAGGAAAAAGGGCATGAGTATGATTTGCTTATAGGCACATCAACAGGGAGTTTATTGGTGTCGCATTTGGGATTAAAAAATGTGGAGAAAATAAAAAATGTGTATACCAATGTCAATCAAAATGCCATTTTTAATCGTCGGCCATTTACCATCAAAAAAAAGAAAGGGGTTGAAACTATTGGGATTAATCACTTTAACGTCCTTCGGAATTTACTGCGTGGCAGTAAAACATTTGGCGAAAGTTATAATTTAAAAAAACTGATTCAGAAAACCCTTTCAGAAAGTGAGTTCAACTTTTTAAAAGCTTCTAAAACCGATGTGGTTGTAACGGTTTCAAATTTATCTTTAAACCAGGTGGAATATAAATCGATTAATGATTTTAGCTATGAGGAATATTGCGAATGGATCTGGATTTCGTGCAATTACACTCCGTTTATGACTTTAGTTAAAAAGGATGGCTGTGAGTATGCAGATGGTGGATTAGGTTCCATGGTGCCAATTGAAGAAGCTATTAGGCGTGGCGCCACAACGGTGGATGCTATTATATTGCAAACAGAAGTCACGGCTTTTAATAGAATGCCATCCATCAATGCATTTTCACTATTAACTAATATGTTTGCGTTTATGTTGGATAGAATTGAAAGTCAGAATGTACGGATTGGGAAGTTTGTTGCCAATAATCAAAATGCGATAATTAATTTTTATTATACACCAACGGTTTTAACGACCAATTCATTAGTTTTTGATAAGGAAAAAATGACTAAGTGGTGGCAAAGTGGTTTCGATTTTGCTAAATATAAAAACACAGAAACAAGCCCGTTAGAAATAGAAACCGAAACAATACCAGAGCAATGAAAGCATTAGTTATATCAGGAGGAGGGAGTAAAGGCGCTTATGCCGGAGGTGTAGCCCAATATTTAATGGAAAAAGAGGGTAAAACTTACGATATGTTTTTAGGGACATCTACAGGAAGTTTATTAATCCCACATTTAGCCATTGGGAATATTCCAAAATTGTATGATATGTATACCAATGTGCAACAACATGATATTTTTAGTGTTAGTCCATTTGTGCAGCGTAAAAAAGGAGATCGTGAATATGTATCTATTGATTTTGTAAACTCAATATGGCAATTTATTCGAAGAAAACGAACATTTGGCGAGAGTAAAGCCTTGAGGCGGCATATTAAGCGGAAATTTACGAAAGAAGAATATTTAAAAATCCGTGCAGAAAATAAGGACGTTGTTGCTACTGTTTCAAATCTGTCCAAAAATTCAGTCGAGTATAAGTCGATTAAAGATTGTACCTATGATGAGTTCTGTAATTGGATTTGGATTTCATGCAACTATATTCCGTTTATGTCCATTGCAAAAGTTAATGGTTTTGAATATGCTGATGGCGGTTTGGGCTGTGTAGTGCCAATCCGTGAAGCCATAAATAGAGGTGCTACTGAAGTGGATGCAATTATATTAGAAGCCGAAAATATTGAGCATCAAAAAGTACTAGGAAAAAACCCATTTTCATTAATGATTAACCTATTTGGACATTTATTAAATCAAGTAGAACGAAATGATATTCTTATTGGCAAATTGGCTGCAAAAAATAGAGGTGTTAAACTCAATTTATATTACACACCATCAAGCTTAACGGAGAATTCGTTGATATTTAGTAAGCGACTAATGACCACTTGGTGGCAGCAAGGCTATGAGTATGCGGAGAAACGGCATACAAAAAACAAGGAATAAACGGTTAGGTATTAATTCGAAAGGATTAGCAACGGAATCCTCAATTTTAATTAAATACTTGGATGGTTTAATTCTGTTTGAGAGTTTCTCTTTATTTCATGAGTTACATATTTATAAATCATAAACACGGATACTAGAAAGTTTGCTATCCAAATAGTTAAACTTACAAATAGTAATTGTTTTGCGTGCTTATTAAATTCCGAAAGTAAAGCTCCTAAAAATTACAGGTTGACTAAAAAGAAAAGTATTCCAAGCGCTATTCCTGAAATACTGTTTTTAAAAATAATTTGAAGTATGAAAATTCCTGCTAACGCCATAAAAATGGGGTTTATAGTGAGTGGTGGCTAATAACCGGCTAAAATAACTAATAGGATGAAGTAGTATTCTGGTAATTAGAAACATGTAGCTGTCATTTTTCTAATTAAATCTTTTGTAAGCCCAAATTTTTCTCAAAATTGTTTAGCAGTCTATTTCTTGAATAACTGCCAAACGCGTAATATAAAATGCCTACTAAAATAAAGAACAAGCCTATAAATAAGAAACGTGAATTTCCAGTATTCAAACCTGTTGCTGCTATGAGAATTATTCCAAATAATACCGATAGAATTGGGCCAACGGACAACATGGTATTTGGTCTCATGTTTAAATTTAACACCGTTCCCTTTCCTGATTTTAAAATTTCACCTTTTAAATAAGCGGACTTCCTTTTAAAATTTGGTACCTGCCAGGCTATAACCGACCATTTATCATAAGCAGAAAACTCATTTTGATTGGTGAAATTCCCAACAAAAGTGGACGTGCTTTGATTAAAAAGTTCTTCTATTTTTTGTTTTAAATTATTAGCATTCAAGTTTGAAGAATAATTTATTTTTCTGGTATTTAGGAGTGTGTCCACCATTTTATGCCGTTTGTTTTTTCAATATACATGCTAATATGAATTTGAAAAGATCTCATTTTATTTCAAATTCCATATAACAGTTAATATTACAAAATTTCTACCACATTTCGCCGACTTCTTGTTTAATAAATGATAAAGCGGCATCACTAGGCGCACGCTTTTCCATCATTTCCGTTAGAACCACTTCCCGTAGTTTGTTAGCCGTATCTGTTTTTTCTAGCAATGCGGCTTTTCTAATAAGTTGCATGGTTGCATTTTTGGCAGCCGTAATAATATTCCAGCAATCGTCCGTCAAATATATTTGTTGGGATAGGTTATGTTCAAATTCTTGTTCTATACTTTGAATTAATAAAGATTCGTAATCTTCTTTATTGGCAGAAAGGGGTGCTACACGAATCAGTAATTTTGAAGGCGTAATACGTTCTAAAAAAAGCGCCATACGTTCATAGGCTTGCAAACGAATAGGCATGGTGTTGGCCTGCATATCCTTATGAAGCAAAAACCTACGTCTGCCGTCTTCATTCTTTGTGTGTTCTTTAAAAAAGTAAAAAGCAATTAATCCAGTAATTATTGCTGGAATTGTAAACATTAACAGGTTTATTATTTGTCCTTCCATGGTTCTGATTTATATAAACACAAACATAAGTCGTTTTTTATTATAGCACAAATATTCACTTCGTAGAATGAAAGTCAACGTTCCTTGGGTGGAAGAGCTACTTCCTTTTATAAGAGTTTGTAGGTTTAGTATTACACTCTATTTTGCATGAGCTATTAATCGATAACCTCCAAAAATCGTCAGTAGGAATTTTATTTTTTGTTGGCGATTTTTTCATCCTACTTATATACTTTTTACCAGTAGAAACTAGGCAAGGTATTTCAACCAAAAAAATAATTAAACAATAGTTTCAATGTTTCCAGAAATTTTCAGCTTTTCACTACCCGATTTTCTATCACGTATTCTTGGAATGCAGGAAATCACTATATACTCTTATGCGGCCTTAATTGCTTTAGGAACATTGGTGGCAGCAATTTACACAAAAAGGCGCGCTAAAAAGGAGTTGGGAATTAGCAACCTATCAAACACATTTTTCTATTGCATTTTTATTGCTGGTTTTGTGGGAGGCAAATTATTTTATTACCTACAAGACCCATTGCTGTATCTTCAAAATCCAAGCTTAATGTCTGATAACTTTTCAGGTGGCTTTGTGTTTTACGGTTCATTTGTCGTTATCATTCCTTATGTCATTTGGTATTTAAAAAGGCATAAAATACCAGTTTTGCCCATGCTAGATATTTTTGCAATAACCACAACTATTGTACATGCAATTGGACGATTGGGCTGTTTTGCGGCAGGATGTTGCTATGGCTCTCCAACAGAAAGTGGGTTCGGATTGGTTTTTCCAGAAACGCAAAACATGGAGGTGCACCCAACCCAATTGTATGAGAGCAGTATGATATTTACTATTATGTTAATACTGTTACTTGTTAAAAAGCATCAACAATTTAAAGGTCAGGTATTCCTAATCTATTTAATGTTATACGCTTTTGGAAGAGGCGTACTAGAACTCTTTAGAGGAGACGAACGCGGTTTCATTATAGATAACTTATTTTCTCATTCCCAATTTATAGCACTGTGCCTTATTTCAATATCCGCTTATTTCTATTATAAATTCTACAAACAAATTAATATAAACACACTTAATACTTAACATTATGAAAAATCATGTATTTAAAACAATTTTACCAACATTACTATTAGTAGGAGTTGTATTTATTATCGGCTCTGGATGTGGGGATGGTATAAGTAGTCCACCTCAAGATTTCCAAAATTATTGGCCAGACATAGATCAAGATGGCTATGGCGATGCATCTGAATCCCCCACTTCTTACGCAACCAATTACGCTCCCGCTAATTACGTAATGGATAACACGGATTGTAATGACAACGATGCAACTGTAAATCCAGGAGCATCAGAAATTCTTGATAGTGAAGTTGATGAGGATTGTAATGGTTATATATCTATCACTTTATTTGTAGATGCCGATGGAGATGGTTTTGGTAAAGAAAGAGAAGTTTTAGAATTATTGGTTGATGAAAGTATACCTAGCGGATATTCATATTATGCAGGAGACTGTAATGATGATGATGCAGCTGTAAATCCATTAGCCGATGAAATTGTAGGTAATGGAATAGACGATAACTGTGATGGAGATATAGACATCGTAGAATATTATACAGACGCAGATGGCGATGGTTATGGAGCAGGTAGTGCTTTGCCGCCACCAGCAGCTGGTGTACATAATAATTTAGATTGTGATGATACAAATGCTAATATTCACCCATATACTAGAGAATTCTTAAATGATGGGATAGACAGTAATTGTGATGGTGAAGATAATACCTAGAAAATAACACAAACTAGACTTTGAAACATCTAAAACTCCATATCACAATTTATTTACTATTGATATGGAGTTTTTCTATTGCCCAATAAATTACCAATCATTTTATAGGTACTGGTTTACCAAGTAACAACATGAACAGAATCTGTGACTATAAGATGATTACAAAACTCTTAATCCATAAGGTAGTAAAATTAAAAGTAGGGGAATAGACAATAGTCGAAATGAAGGTACAGACACCTATGAAATTTATGAAAACGCAAAAGGTGATGATACTATTATAAACTTATGAAATTGTTGTAAAAAACGGTATGGATAATACGTGTAATATTATGATAAATGAAAATTTTTAAACCGAATAGATTTTTAAAATCCATTTAAGAATGAAAACCATAGTAAAATATATAAGGACACATTTAAAAGAAGATTATAAAACCTCTACATACCTTATTTTTATATTGTTTTTAAGTGTTTTTATCTCTATTAATCATGTTTCAGATTTTGCCGTAAATTTTTTAAGTCATACTATAAATACGCCTTTACTTGTAGTGTCTTATTTTTTGTTTTTTGGATTTGCTTATTACGCAACAATTGCCATAATAGTTTTTACAAAATCAGATTATAGCTTTATAAAATCGCGTGGTTTTTGGTTTACTAGCATATTTGCTATTCTTTTAGTGAGTTTACGATTAGGTTTTTTAGAACACTACAAATGGATTTATGAAAATACTGCACCTGAAAAAGCTTTTTTTTATATTAAAATAGCCACTAGAGCAATGCGTACCCTTATATTTTCCTTCGGAATTTTATTTTTCTATTATTTTTTCGAAAAGTATAACACCAATTTTTATGGTTTTTCAACAAAAAAATTAAGTTGGAAACCCTATTTTTTACTTTTGCTATTTGTAATTCCTGTAATTATTATTGCATCATTTCAACCTGGTTTTTTAAATCAATACCCTTCAATTGGTTATGCAGGTAACACCATAAATAAGATGCATGCTTTAGCTATTTATGAACCTGTATATTTATTAGATTTTATCTCTATAGAATGGTTTTTTAGAGGATTTCTTGTTTTAAGTATGGTTAAAATTTTGGGCTCAAAGTCTATATTACCTATGGTAGCATTGTATGTTTTTTTTCATGTTGGAAAACCTACTGGAGAAATTATAGGCTCAATATTTGGCGGTTACCTTTTAGGTGTTATTTCTTTACACAGTAAATCTATTATTGGCGGAATTATTATTCATATAGGAGTCGCATTTTTAATGGATTTTATGGCAATTATTCAAAAATTTGATATTTATTTTTAAAATTTATCATCGTTAAATACAACAGACAGTTCCTTGCGACAAATACAGGTTTGTTTAAACGGCAATTGTTTTTCGCTAATACAAAAACTATGTTTGTTTAAATAAGTAGTAAAAAGTTTTTTAAAAACCTGACTCTTTACCTTAATTTTTGTAGCAAAAGGGGTATTGAAAACCAGAAAAAACCTGGATAATATGTTTTCATGGAGATATTACAGATAAAAACACATGTATCTCTAATTAAAATGATGTTGCTGCATATTAATAATTTAAAAAAGATTACATTATTTTTATAAAAAACGAAACCTTGAAACATGAAAAGCGCCATACCACCATAATTCTCATTTTGTTATGGCGTTTTTTTTCTGAATTGTATATCTTATTTAAGAAGCCAAAAAGAGTAACCAAAAAGAAATATCTTCTGTATGCTTTTCTTTTCGCATGTACCTTTTCATATGGACAGCAATTCACCAATTACTCTACAAAAAATGGCTTGCCCAGTAACCACATCTATAAAATAGCCCAAGACGAAAAAGGGTTTTTATGGATTGCTACTGATAAAGGCTTGGTAAAGTATAATGGGAATGACATGAGAATTTTTACCACCAAAGATGGTTTGGCAACTAACGATGTTTGGGAGGTTTTTACCACTCCAGATGGAAAATTATGGTACCTCTCTAAATCATCCAAACTAGGATTTATTGAAAATGATAGTGTATATGCTTTTGAAAGTGAGCTAAAAGGCGAAATTTTTAATCCTATTTATTCAAGTCAAGTCGGAAATAAAATGTTCTTAACAAGCTCTAATACATTTCATGTTTTAAAAAATGAAAAGTGGAAGCTTTTAATGAAGTATCGATTAGGAGACTCTATTGCTGCCAATAGCTTTATTGACCATCCTACTATTTCTAGTTTTAAAACAACAGAATTATTGGATTCTGTTTTTGTTCAAGATAAAAACAATAAAACCATTAAAAGTTATGGCTTTAAAGATGTTTTAAATAGAATTCATAAAAGAGGTCAAATTACTGACAGTCTGTTTTATTGGGTAAATGATAAGCAGTATTCCCTTCTTAATTTAAATACTTTAGAAATACATAATCGGAATTTTAAGGATGAACTAGCATTAGAGCAATCTAAACACGTAAGAATAAATATAGTAAACAGTAAAATCCAGATCTCTGGAAACGGATTTGTTGGTGTTTTAGATGAAAATTTTCACATTAAAAACACGTATTATATACCTGAACATTTAAAAGCCCATTTTGCGCTTATAGACAAAACAGGGTCTATTTGGATAAGTACTTTTACAGATGGCGTTTACCATTTACCCATAGAAAAACAAAATATAAAATATTGTTTAACAGGCGAGAAAGTAAATAGTATAGGGAAGGTAAATGATAACATTATAGCTCATGTTTTTAATAAAGGCTTTTATAAGTTTAACAAATCCAAAAATGAATTTTCACCATTTATAGATGAAGAAGAATATCTCTTTAATGCTACTTATATAGAGGAATTAGATACGGAGTTTTATATGTCTAAACGCCATATTAAAACAGTAAAAAATAAGGTGATTTTAGATCTTGATGTTCAAGACCCTGTTTACTTTATGAATGATAAGGCACGTCAGCTCGTTTATTATAATGATTATTTGTTTGGGCATTTCTCCGTAGGAATCAATAAAATTAACCCTGAAAAATTTAGTATTGAGAACGAATATCTACAAAGTGGGATTAATGAATTGCTGATATTCAATGATAGGTTTTTAGTAGCCACATCAAGTGGTTTAAAGGAATTTAAAGACGAGATGATTTCTTCAATTCAATTTGATAACAAAGAATTTAATCAATCCATATTAAGTATTACTAAAATTTCAGACACAGAGATTTTGCTAAATACCGACGGATTTGGCACCTATATTACAGATTTAAAAACCATAAAACAGTTACCTAAATCCGAATTTCTAATTGTAAATAATGCCTATTTGGAAAACAATACCATTTGGTTAGCAACCGAGTCTGGTGTATTAAAATATACTAAAGAAAATGATACGTTCGTTTTTCAATTGTTATTAGATAAAGACAACGGACTGCCATCCAATAGTGTAAACAATATGCTCGTTTATGAAGAGAAACTCATGATAGGTACCAATAATGGAGTTGCTATTTTACCAAAAAATCAGAAACACACCTCACAATTATTGGATGTTTATTTTGAGGAAGCTTTATTTAACAATCAACCTATTACTACGCGTAATTCGGTGTTTCAGTATGAAGATAATAGTAGTATAAACTTTAAAATCTCTAATATAGATTATTCTGAAAGGCAGAAAAATTTATCCTATAACTACAAGCTAGAACCTATTCATAAGGATTGGACTCAAACAACAACCAATAATTTAAACTTTAATGATCTTCAACCAGAGAACTACACGCTTTTTATTGTGGCTCAAGGGTTCACTAATCAAGTAAGCTTTACTATTCAGCCCTTGTGGTGGCAGAAATTTTGGTTTAAAGCATCCATGGTCTTACTAGCTATTATTATCATCGTATTAATATCAAGACATTTTGTAAAACGCTCTCAATTTCAAAAGCATCAGAAAATTTTTGAGGATAAACGTTTATCGGAATTACAGCTAAAGGCCTTACGGTCTCAAATGAATCCGCATTTTGTATTCAATTCCCTTTCGGCGATTCAGTATTATATAGGAGAAAATAATTTTGAAACTTCCGAGTTATATTTAGTGAAGTTTTCCAAGCTCATTAGGCAATTTTTTGAACTTTCAAAAGAAAACGAAATATCATTAGCAACAGAAGTTAGTTTACTTCAAAACTATTTAGAAATTGAGAAACTTCGCTTTAAAGAGAAATTAAACTTTGTGGTTCATGTAGATCCTAATTTGGACACAAAGCACACTAAAATTCCAACCATGCTATTGCAGCCTATAGTTGAAAATGCCGTAAACCATGGCGTGTTTAACAAAATGGATAATGGTTTGGTTACCTTAAATTTTATATACATGAATGAACACACCTTTAAAGTAGAAATTATGGATGATGGTGTAGGTTTTGTAAATATCAATAACAGACAAAGTGAGGATGTGAAATCGTCCAATGTGTTGCATGATAGATTGCATTTTTTAAATTATTCTGAAAAATGGAAAATAGATTATAAAACGGAAGAGTTAAATCCAAACAGTGTAGATAAAGGCAACAAATCTGTGTTTATAATTACCAAAAAACAAAAATGAAAAACATAACAGCCATATTAGTAGATGATGAAATTTCAAACCTCAAAGGGTTACAGAAAAAAATTGAAAATTTGTTTCCTGAAATTGAAATTCTAGGCGCTTATCAAAAACCTGAAGATGCTATCGTTGCATTAGAAAAACAAGAGGTTAGTATACTGTTTTTAGATATTCAAATGCCGAGAATAAATGGCTTTGAATTACTTTCAAAACTTACAGCTGTTAATTTTCAAGTCATTTTTGTTACGGCGTATAGTGAGTATGCTATTGAAGCTTTTAAAAAATCGGCCATTGATTATGTGTTGAAACCTATAGATAATGACGATTTGGTTATTGCCATCAATAAAGCTCTGGATGTTATTAAATTGAAGAAGGAAAGTGCCAATAATTTAAAATTAGTGAATCTGTTAGAAGAGAATATTTCTAAAAATAATAAAGTCATAATTCCAACCCAAAAGGGGATTTCTTTTATACCACAGGAAGAGGTTCTTCATTTAGAAGGTTATGATGGCTACACCAAAATTCATATTATAAATGGTGTAACCATAACAAGCTCTTACAATTTAGGGAAATTTGAAAAACTATTAAGTGCTAATTTTTTTAAATGTCATAAATCGCATATTATAAATTTAGGAAAAGTACGTCATTTTGAAAATGAAGGCTATCTAGTTTTAGACAATGAGTACCGAGTACCCATATCTAAAACAAACAAAAAAGCCTTTCTAAATTTATTTAATTAGGCTTTAAAGCCGCCTAGATATTGACAATCTTTCAAGTCTTGAACGCTTTTAAACGGGACAACCGTTTTGTTGTACATATAGGTTCTGTCTAATTCTTTAGTAAGCGTTTGGTCGTCTACATTTACAGCTACATCACTCATTTTAAACTGGCATGGATGTTCATATCCTGCAGCGTGTGTAATTTCAATAAATTCCTTTCTAAAGGTTTTAAAATACTGCGCTAATCTTTCAGATTTTAATGTTGGATCAATACCGCTTTGCAGCCATTTATTTTGTGTAGCCACTCCAGCAGGACAACGATTAGTATGGCAAACTTGCGCCTGAATACAACCAATACTCATCATGGCTTCACGGGCAACATTAATACAGTCGGCTCCCATGGCAAATGCCATAGCGGCTTTAGCTGGAAAACCTAACTTTCCACTACCAACAAAAACAATACGTTCTGTCAAGTTTCTATTTTTAAACACTTTATATAAATCACTAAAACCAAAAACCCAAGGTAAGGATACGTGATCTGCAAAACTTGGAGGTGCTGCACCAGTTCCACCTTCGCCACCATCTACCGTTATAAAGTCTGGGCCTTTACCAGTTTTAACCATAATATCGGCCAACTCTTCCCATTGCTCTAATTTTCCAATAGCCGCTTTAATTCCAACAGGTAATCCGGTTGCTTCGGCAATTTGTTCTATAAAAACCATCATTTCCGGAACATTTGAAAAGGCAGAGTGCGTAGGAGGAGATAACACGTCTTTACCTAATGGTACATGTCTTATATCTGATATTTCTTGCGTTATTTTTGCACCTGGTAATACGCCACCTTTTCCAGGTTTAGCACCTTGGGACAGCTTAATTTCAATAGCTTTTACAAATGGATTCTTTTCAACCAAGGCTATTAACTTCTCCATCGAAAACGTACCATCATCACTTCGGACGCCAAAATAACCCGTTCCAAAGTGAAAGACAACATCCCCACCATGCGAATGGTATGGAGACAATCCACCTTCACCAGTGTTATGATAAGCGTCAGCCATTTTTACACCTTTATTCATGGATTCTACAGCCTTGGCTGATAAAGACCCAAAACTCATGGCGCTAACATTAATAACAGAAGCTGGCCTATAAGGTTTTCTTCGGTTGTTATAAAGCCCCATTACTTTGGCACAAGGTAAAAACGTAGGGTCTATAGTATGCGGATGATTTTCTGGAATTTTAAAAGGCATCATGGCATTATTGATAAAAATATGCTGATGTGCATAAATATCTCTATCGGTTCCAAAGCCCTCGTAGTTATTTTGTTTTTTTGCCGAGGCGTAAATCCAGCTCCGCTCAATTCGGTTAAAAGGAAGTTCCTCGCGGTTATTGGCAACTAAATATTGTCTTAATTCTGGTCCAATTTTTTCCAACATATAACGGAAGTGACCCACTATTGGAAAGTTATGGCTAATGGTGTGTCGTCTTTGAAAAAACACATCGCGAATAGCAACTAAAATTAACGCAATAATAATCCACATCCACCAAGATATGTTGCCTAAAAAATCAAGGAAAGCATTCATAGAGTAAAATTTTTACGTAAAGATATTTAAAATTAATCTGAAAAATTAGATATCTTTATAAAATGGGTAAATCTGGAAAAAAGTGGTTAAAAATAGGACTCGGAATAGTTATTGGTTTTTTTATACTGTTGTTTGTTGTACAGTGGTTTGTGCAAAATAAACTAACAAGTTTTCTTGAAAACGAACTTCCTAAAACCATGAGCGTCACGTATTCAGATTTACGTGTGAACATTTTTACGGGTAGCTTGGAAGTCGATGCGCTTAAATTTTCTAGAATAGGCGAGACAACCAATGATACTTTACTAACACTGAAACTAAAACAATTATTGGTGGAAGATGTTGGTTATTGGAACTATATCATGAATAATACCATTCATGTTTCGGATTTAAAATTAGAAAGTCCTCATGTTGTATATAACCACAACCCGAAAGTCCAAAAGTCTGCATATAAATCGAAATCTAACAAACCGTTTAATAAGATCGTGAAGTTGGATGATTTTAATATAGAAAACGGAAGCATTCAAATTCATGATGTGTCAACAGATTCCTTAATGCTACAAGTGAAAAATACTCAATTTTCACTGGAGAATATTCGTTTTGACGAAAAAACGAAACATCAAAAAATCCCAATAACGTATGAAAATTTAAACCTAATTTTTGATAATTTGTTTTTTAAAATGGGTGAATATGATGATTTAAGAACAGGAAAATTTAGTATTCAAAAGGAACAAATTAATTTGCAAGATGTTTCAATAAAAACTAACTATTCCAAAAAAGAATTGTCTCGCGTTATAAAAGTAGAACGCGATCATTATGATGTAACCATAAAATTATTTCAACTAAAGGATTTTAATTATGGTTTTCGTCAGGACTCCATCCTTCAAATTAAAAGTCCGCAGGTGTTAATAACAGAAATTGATGCAGACATATATCGTGATAAATTGGTAGCTGATGATATGAGTATCAAACCACTTTACAGCAAAATGCTGCGAGATTTAAAGTTTGATTTAGCTATTGATGAGGTTATAATTGTGGATACCAAAATTAGTTATTCCGAAAAAGTAAAAGCAGATCGTCAAGCCGGAACGGTTAATTTTAATGATTTTCATGCCACAATAAAAAACGTGAGTAATACGTATGTGTCGCCAACAAAAACAACATTGGATATAAAAACGCAATTTATGGATCATGCGCCATTGCATGCTAATTGGGAGTTTGATGTGAATAATATTCAAGATAGATTTCTATTCCAGGCAGAAATAGATTTATTGAAAGCATCGTATTTAAATACATTTTTACAACCTAATTTAAATGTGCGTTTGGAAGGTGAATTAGAAAAAACCTATCTAACTATTGATGGTAATGACAATCTCTCACAAATTGATTTCAAAACAAAATATCAAAATTTTGATGTGGTTGTACTGCAAGAAGGTGGTAAAGAAAAAAATACGTTTTTATCCGATGTAGTAAACATTTTTGTTTCCAAAAACAGTAATAATCGCGAATCTCAATTTAAAGAAGTTACCAAGCAAGGTATTGAAAGAAACAAAAACCAATCGGTTTTCAATTATATCTGGATTAATACGCGAGCTGGATTACTTAAAGCTATGACGTTTGAATAGAATCCTCAATTTTTCAGATTAAATTGTTTATAATTATTCATAAAACCGACGGCCTAAACGGCTAACATTGGTTATTTTCACACTTTAAAAATTATAGAAGTTTGGAGAAGTATTTAAGCCAGTTAAATGAAGCGCAACTTGCGCCAACATTGCAGAAAGATGGACCGATGATTGTTATTGCAGGAGCTGGTTCTGGCAAAACACGTGTCTTGACGTATCGTATTGCGTACCTCATGAGTCAAGGTGTGGATGCCTTTAATATCCTATCATTAACATTTACTAACAAAGCAGCACGTGAAATGAAAGCGCGTATTGCAACTATTGTTGGTGAAAGTGAAGCAAAAAACCTTTGGATGGGAACTTTCCACTCCGTTTTTGCTAAAATTTTGCGTTTTGAAGCCGATAAATTGGGCTATCCAAGCAATTTCACCATTTATGACACCCAAGATTCTGATAGGTTAATTGCGTCTATAATTAAAGAAATGAATTTGGATAAGGAAATCTATAAAACGAAACAGATTCGTTCCCGAATTTCATCATACAAAAACAGCTTAATAACTGTAAAAGCCTATTTTCAGAATCCAGAATTAATGGAAGCTGATAAAATGGCCAGACGTCCACGATTAGGCGAAATTTATAAAAATTACGTGGATCGCTGTTTTAAAGCAGGTGTTATGGATTTTGATGATTTACTATTAAAAACCAACGAATTGCTTACGCGTTTCCCCGAAGTATTAGCAAAATATCAAGATAAATTCCGCTACATTTTGGTGGATGAGTATCAGGATACCAACCACTCGCAGTATTTAATTGTTCGTGCCTTATCAGATCGTTTTCAGAACATCTGTGTGGTAGGGGATGATGCCCAAAGTATCTATGCCTTCCGAGGCGCTAACATTAATAATATTTTAAACTTCCAAAAGGATTATGAGGATGTGAAGCTCTTTCGTTTGGAGCAGAATTACCGTTCTACAAAAAATATTGTAAATGCCGCGAATTCCATCATTGATAAAAACCAAACCAAGCTTGATAAAATAGTTTGGACGGCCAATGATGAAGGTGCTAAAATAAAAGTCAACCGTTCGTTAACCGATGGTGATGAAGGGCGTTTTGTAGCGAGTTCTATTTTTGAAAATAAAATGCAAAATCAATTGCCAAATAGCGATTTTGCTGTTTTGTATAGAACTAATGCGCAATCCCGTTCTATTGAAGATGCCTTAAGAAAACGAGATATTCCGTATCGTATTTATGGTGGTTTATCATTTTATCAGCGAAAGGAAATTAAGGATGTCCTGTCTTACTTACGTTTAATTATTAACCCAGCTGATGAGGAGGCTTTAAAACGTGTTATTAATTATCCGGCTCGTGGTATTGGGCAAACAACTATGGATAGATTGGTTGTGGCAGCAAATGGGTACGGTAAAACCATTTTTGAAGTCCTTCAAAACATTGATAAAGTAGATGTAAATATCAACTCGGGAGCACGTAATAAATTACGAGATTTTACAACGCTTATTGAGAGTTTTCAGGTTATGAATCAAACCGCCAATGCCTTTGATCTGGCGGAACATGTAACCAAAGCTAGTGGTTTAATTCGTGAATTAAATAAAGATAGCACGCCTGAAGGTGTTGCTAGAATGGAAAATATTGAAGAACTATTAAATGGTATTAAAGATTTTGTTGAAGGGCAAAAAGAAATTGCAGATGCCACGGCGTCATTAGCAGAGTTTTTAGAAGATGTGGCTCTGGCTACCGATTTAGATGCGGATAAAGGCGATGCCGATCACGTAGCTTTAATGACTATTCACTTGGCAAAAGGCTTGGAATTTCCGTATGTATATATAGTTGGTTTGGAGGAAGATTTATTTCCGTCAGCCATGAGTATGGGAACGAGAAGTGAGTTGGAGGAGGAGCGTCGTTTGTTTTATGTTGCTTTAACCCGTGCTGAAAAACAAGCCTATTTAACCTATGCTTTATCCCGTTACCGTTGGGGAAAACTGATTGATTCAGACCCAAGTCGCTTTATTGAAGAAATAGACGAGCAGTATTTAGATATTATAACACCAATTGAAGAACGCCGATTTAACCCGATGCTAGATGCTGATATTTTTGGCGATCCGGAACCCAATAAAGTGCGTTTTAAAAAACCAGTTCAACCTACTTTTAAAAAGAAAGGAGCACCCGTTTCTAAAGTGGTGAAGAAGGAATTGCCGACTTCTAAAAATTTAAAGCCGGTAAGTCAAACCAAAGGGAATACAAATCTATTTGATGGTAAATTAGCCGTAGGAAATATGGTAGAGCATTTGCGTTTTGGTAAAGGCGAAGTTTTAAAAATTGAAGGCGCCGGAGGGGACACAAAAGCGGAAATAAAATTTAACAATGGTGGTGTTAAAAAGTTATTATTACGCTTTGCTAAATTAGAAGTGATTGGATAAAAGTGCTAATCAAAATGTGTTTGCATAAAGGCTTTTAGTTTAATAGTGGAATCTAACAATTCAAGACCAATCCAGCCATGACCTGCATTTGGGTATAGGGTGAATTCATTGGTAACACCTAAATTATCCAACTTCGCATGCATATCGGTTCCTTGTGATACGGGAATTAGTGGGTCCATTCCCCCATAAAACAATATGGTAGGCGGTGCAGAAGCTGTGGCACGATGATATGGGCTTGCTTCTTCTAGAAATTCTATAGAGGCATCAAGACCATAAAGATCTAAAAGCGCTTGTAATTCAGGGTTCGTATTGTTCAAATATGCGGGATCCGCTAAATTGGTAGGTCCAACAATGCTGCAAACCATATCTATATCAGAACCAGTATCAAAGGCATAGCTCCATAATAATGCTAAATGTGCGCCAGCACTTACGCCTACAAACGCAAAATCATTATCAATAACATAAAATTCGCGTTCATTTTTTAAATAATTAATTACAGCTGTAATATCATTAATTTGCATCGGGTATGGCTGATTGTTGGCGTCGGCTAAGCGGTAATTCATGTTTACAATGCCCATGTTTGGAAATTCATTTTTAATGTAATCCCTAAAACCATTCATGTCATTTTTGTCACCTGCGCTCCAACCGCCTCCATGTATCAAAATCATAACATTGGTATCTAATGTTCTATTTGCTGGAAGATAAATATCAAATTTTTGATGAATACTATTTCCGTAAGAAACATTTAATTTTTCGTAATAGGCTGCGGAGTTTAAATTTGAGCCTTGAGAGGTCTCATCATCGGAATCGCATGAAAACACAAGTAAAACTGTTAATGAGCACAATAAGAGCGAATGAATAGTTTTCATAATAAATAGAATTAAGTATCTTGCTTAAGTTAACGATATTTTCCGAATAATAGTATGGCTGAATTTATAAGAATATACGAAGAAAACCCAAATCCGAAAGAGATTAAGCGGGTTGTTGAAATTTTAAAACGAGGCGGTTTAATTATTTATCCAACCGATACCGTTTATGGATTAGGGTGTGATATTACCAATGTAAAAGCTTTGGAAAAAATTGCTAGAATTAAAGGTGTCAAGCTAGAAAAGTCAAATTTTTCTTTTATCTGTCACGATTTAAGTAATTTAAGCGATTATGTTAAGCAAATAGACACCACAACTTTTAAAATTTTAAAACGGGCGCTTCCTGGGCCGTACACTTTTATTTTACCAGGAGCAAAATCCCTTCCTTCTGTTTTTAAAAAAAAGAAAACCGTTGGTATTCGTGTGCCTAGTAATAATATAGCGTTGGAAATAGTAAAGCAATTAGGAAACCCTATTATTTCTACATCCATTCGTGATGAAGATGATGTTTTGGAATATACTACAGATCCTGAATTGATTTTTGAAAAATGGGAAAATTTAGTCGATTTGGTTATAGATGCTGGTTATGGTGATAACGTGGCATCTACCGTTATCGATTTATCTGAAGACACACCAATAATAGTGAGAGAAGGAAAAGGTAGTTTAGAGATTTTTTAGAAATCTTTAAACCACCTTTTTTTTGTTTTTGAGTATTAAGCGGATTTTAAATTTCTTGAAAATCGGTTGGACTCCTTACCGCTTATGATAATAGAGTCTGCTTGAAAATATTTTTCAGATTTAATCACATTGATAAGCCAATCCAAATGATTTTTAGATTTTCTTTCAAACTCATAGTGTAATGTCTGTTTCATAGTAAAATTGGTTTTGAAGTAGGCGATTGCCAAAAAATTTCACAAAGAAAAAGTTACGGTAGTTTTGGGTTACTTAAATTTAAAATAATAATTTATTAAAATATTAATTATTCTATAAACGGGATAATATATTGGTTAAACTATTTGTTTACTGTTAAATTATAAGAAATATCCCATTTTATTAACACAAATGATGTTAATTATTGATTCATTTGAAAAAAATATTTTTCATGACATAAGGGAACAAAAAAAGCCCAATCTTAACGATTGGGCTTTTAAATTTTATAGGCTTAAACGATTATCTACCGTCAGCTGCAAGGTTTTTCATTTCCTTGTCAATCATTTCGTAGAATTCATCAATTTTTGGTAAAACAATAATTCTAGTACGTCTATTTTTAGCTCTGTTTTCTGCCGTGTCATTATCTACTAAAGGTTGGAATTCTGAACGACCAGCCGCAATAAGTTGTTTAGGAGCTACACCTAAATCTTCTAATACACGAACAACAGAGGTTGCACGTTTAACACTTAAATCCCAGTTGTCAATAAGTGGAGGTCTGTTGTATGGAACAGGATCTGTATGCGCTTCAACCATACATTCAAATGTAGGCTTCGCTTTTACAACTGTGGCCACTTTTCCTAAAATTTCTTTAGCTCTAGTTGATACGTTGTAACTACCACTTTGGAATAATACTTTATCAGCAATTGAAATAAATACCACACCTTTTTCAACATTAACTTGAATGTCTGGATCGTTGATACCTACTTCTTTCTTTAAACTTGTAACAAGTGCTAACATGACACTGTCTTTTTTGCTAACAGCATCTTGCAATCTAGAAATTCTTAAATCTTTTTCTTTTAAACTTTCAAGAGACTTTTCAACATTGCTAGCACCTTTAGTAGTTAGCATAGTTAAGGCCTCATTACTGATAATAAGATTTTCGTTGGTCTTCTTAAAGTCGGCTAGACGATCTTCTAAACCTTGTGCTTTAGATAAGCAAGAGTTTAACTTTATCGTAGCAGTATTTAATAAATCTTGTGTTTCTTTTTGCTTGGCTTCAAGAGCTGCATATTCTTTCTTGGAAACGCATGAACCTAATAGGAACATGGCGGAAATACTCAATAAAATTAGTTTTTTCATAATACTTAATGTGATTTTAGGTGTTAATTATTAACATACCAAAATTATACAAAAGATTAGTTCATTTGGCATGTATTAACAAAAACTTTAACAAATTTATAAACAATTAGTTTTCAGTATAATAAAGGAAAAACGCAATTGTTTTTAACTTATTTGATTAAGAAATGTGCTCTATAAAATAATGATCATTTTTAAGAGCGATAGGTGCCTTTAATATAATAGTCCCAAACAATCGATTTTGTTTGAAAGTAGCCAGCTTTCTGGTGGAGCACCGCTCGCTTTTTCAGCAGGTTTGGAAGGTTTTTATAAAAACTTAAATGCGCTTTTAATACAGCTAAAATATGCTGAAATTTCAACGTGAATAAAAACATAATGCTGGCAAGTCCATCTAATAAGAGTCGTGTAAAAATTAGGAAGAATAAATTGCCAGACGCATTTTTTGTGATTGTAAATAAACTATTTCTAAAGTTTAAATAGGTTTTTTTTGGGTTGGTATTTTTTAATGTTGCGCCACCTACATGATAAACTGTTGATGTTCCTATATAAACCGTTTTTAAATCTTGATTGAAAGCGCGCCAACATAAGTCAATTTCCTCCATGTGCGCAAAAAACGATTCATCAAAACCGCTTAAATTTTTAAAAACTGATTTTCTGATGAAGAAACAAGCTCCTGATGCCCAAAATATATTGGTCTTGTCATTGTATTGCTTATTGTCTTTTTCAAGAGTATTAAAAACACGTCCACGGCAAAACGGATAACCATATTTATCTATAAAACCGCCTGCTGCGCCAGCATATTCAAAATAAGCCTTGTTTTTAAAATCTAAAATTTTTGGTTGAATGATAGCTGTTTCAGGGTTGTTTTCAAATTCTTCAAGAATCGATTCTAACCAATTTTCTGTCACCTCCACATCCGAATTCAACAAACAATAGATGTCTTCCTCAACCTGTTTTAAAGCGTCATTATAGCCCTTTGCGTAACCACCATTTTCAGAATTTTTGATAATGGTGATTTCTGGAAAGTTCTCCTTTATATAATGGACAGAATCATCGGTAGATGCATTATCGGCAACATAAATATTAGCTTCTTCAGAAAAAGCCATAACGGCTGGCAAAAACTGCTCCAACAGTTTTTGGCCATTCCAATTCAATATAACAACGGCTATTTTCATAGTATTAATCTCTCTAATAATCAGGAATATCTTTTAAAAATGTGTAGCATTCCGCTTTTAAATCCATTTGGCAATAATAATGATTTAAACCATTTGTTACCATTAAATAGGTAGCGTTTAGGGTTAAGTTATATTGTGCAATTTGGTCAAATGTACTTTGATTAATTGGGATGCTGGGCGCTTTACATTCAACAATTAGGTGAATGGTACCATCAGAATTATAAACGACAATATCATAACGTTTCTTTAAATTGTTGACACGCAATTCCTTTTCAACGTTTATAAGCGATTTAGGATAGTTTTTTTCCTGCATTAAAACTTGCAAGCAATGCTGACGAACCCATTCTTCCGGTTGTAAAATCACAAATTTTTTCCGAATAGGATCGAATATAGATACTTTATTTTCGCTATTTTTGAAACGAAACGAAAACTTCGGAAAATTGAGTGCTTGCATAGTTGCCACTTATGGTTTTGCCAAAGTTAACGTTCAATAGTCAAAAACCAAATGCCTTACCACTTTTTTAGGAATAGGTATTTTAAATTTCGAAAAGTCAGCAATTTTGGACGAAGTCAAACAATTAGTAAGCGATATTAAAAACCGGAATTTTAAGCCTATTTATTTTTTAATGGGTGAAGAGCCTTATTATATTGATAAGGTTTCCGATTATATTCAAGAAACCGTTTTAACAGAAGAAGAACGCGGTTTTAACCAAATGGTATTATATGGTCGCGATGTAACTATTGATGAAGTTGTAGGTAATGCTAAACGTTTCCCCATGATGGCGGAATACCAAGTCATTATTGTTAAGGAAGCACAAGATTTATCACGAACGATTGAAAATTTAGTGGAATACGCTAAAAACCCGCAACCTTCAACCATTCTGGTGTTTAATTATAAATATAAAACAATTGACAAACGAAAATCTTTATATAAGGCATTGAATAAAACGGCTCTTGTTTTTGAAAGCAAAAAATTATATGACAACCAAGTGCCGTCTTGGATTAATAAGGTTTTGGCAGGAAAAAACTATAGTATCACGCCAAAAGGAGCGCAGATGTTAACCGAGTTTTTGGGTACAGATTTAAGCAAAATTAGTAATGAATTAGATAAACTGCGAATTGTATTACCAGAAGGTACACAAATTACACCTGAACTAATTGAGGTAAACATAGGAATCAGTAAAGACTATAATAATTTTGAGTTGCACAAAGCAATAGGCTATCGTGATGTGGTAAAAGCGAATAAAATTATCAACTACTTTGGCGAAAACCCAAAGGATAATCCTATGGTTTTAACCGTTGGTTTTTTATATACGTATTTTAGTCGCGTGTTACATTTACATGGATTAAAGGATAAATCATCAAGAAATGTAGCAGCTGCCTTAAAAATATCGCCTTATTTTACAGAGGAATATATAGTTGCGGCTCGTAATTATCCCATGAAAAAGGTCAGTGCTATTATTTCTGATCTTCGTGTTTTTGATGTGAAAGGAAAAGGCGTAGGCGCCAATGCGGTTCCACAAAGCGATTTACTGAAAGAACTTATGGTTCGGATTATGTATTAACAGTTTTTCTTCATTTTAACATCTCAACTTTATCCTTTAACATTTTTTATTAAACTTCCGTTAAATGACGGCTCAAATTCGTTGGGAGCCTAGATATCTATTATATTAAGGTAAACGAATTAATAATCTTAAAAATACTTAAAATGAAGGATTTAAATAAAAAGAGAGTAGCTATATTAGCTACAAATGGTTTTGAAGAAAGTGAATTAAGAGAACCAAAAAAAGCACTAGAAGAAGCAGGAGCTCATGTAGATATTGTGAGTTTAGAATCAGGAACTATAAAATCATGGACTGATGGTAATTGGGGTAAAACCTATACGGTAGATAAAACGTTAGACAATGTATCGCAAAATGATTACAACGCTTTAATGTTACCGGGAGGAGTCATTAATCCTGACGTATTGCGAAAGAATAAAAATGCCGTGAGTTTTGTGAAATCATTTTTTGAAAATCACAAACCCGTTGCAGCAATCTGTCATGCACCTTGGTTATTAGCGGAAGCAGATGTTTTAAAAGGCCGAAAAGTAACATCTTACGGATCTATTAAAACAGATATCATAAATGCTGGCGCGAACTGGGTCGATGAAGAAGTTGTGGTGGATAGTGGTTTAGTAACAAGTCGTTCACCGAAAGATTTACCAGCTTTCAATAAGAAATTAGTGGAAGAAGTTTATGAAGGTAAACATGAAGCACAGATGGCGTAATCTATTTGTCAATCCTATATTAAAAAACGCAAACCTTAAGGTTTGCGTTTTTTTTATGTTTATTCAAACCTGCGTCATGGTGAACTAGTTTCAGAAACCCATCATTTTTTTCTGAATAACGAAAACAAAGAAATTGTACCGACTTTCATAGGCGTATAATTTAACGCCGTATTTGATTTATTATTCTTTCAACTCTTCCAATACCAGGTTATAATCATACTGTAAATCTTCATGTAGGGTTTTAACAATTTTTTCAATCATTAAAATTTGCCTTTCAAAAATATTAGTAAGCGTTACATTTCTTTTTATTGAAGGTGTTATATCTTTTAAGCTTTCACAAAAATAGAGCAGAAGCTCGACTTCCGTTTCCTTTTTTAAGGAATAGCGTGCGTACTTTTTTATGAGTCGCAAGATTTTCCGAACACTTTTTTTGATATAGAAATAACTTGTAGTATTAATGGTTGAAAACTGCAAATCGATTTCGTTTTTAACAGATTCTATATAACCCGTTTCATCATGAGACTCAAATAACAAATAGGTGAGCAACTCCTTATTTTCTTTTTTAAATTTAGACAAGCGCAGCACCAATTCCATTAAATCTTTATCGGATTTATGCTGTAACTCTTTTTTTATGGTAATTACGGAAACGGCTTTCATATTTATTTCTCGTCAACCTTAATACATATAGGCATGGACGGGAATTTTTTAGTTTAATTAAATCAAATCAACCCCTTAAAATGAGGAATCGTTTTATATTGTAAGGGTCAGAATTAGCGTTTATCTAAAGCGTACTTTCCAGGTCCTGCTAAAAATATCACTAGAAATCCAACAAGGTATAAAAGTGCTTTTTCTTTGGTGCCAAAATCATCTTCCCAATGCACAATAAATGCCGCAACAAACATGGTAATGGCTGCCGGTAGCGCCGCTAATTTGGTTTTAAAACCAATGATAATGAGGATAGGAGCAACTACTTCTCCAATAAGGGCTAATATTAATGATAATGTTGGTCCAACTCCAATAGGGTCGCCAAACTCAATAGGACTTGTAAATAAACGTTCAATTTTAGGAATTCCATGAACAAGCATCATTCCAGAGAGTCCAACTCTTAAAATAGCTAAAGCTAAATCGTTGTAATTTTTTGTCAGCATAGGGTCGTTTTTTTTCTGAAGCCAATATAAATAAAAAGCATCATTGTTTTAGTTAGAGCATAAATATAATAAAAACAAAAAGACCTGATTGTTAATTTAAACAATCAGGTCTTTAAAATTACTTTTAAATATTGCGACTTATCTCAATTTTGGAAAATCGGTAGGATTTGATTCATGCATGACGTTGTAAACCGCTTCAAAAACATCTTCAACAGACGGTTTAGAGAAGTAATCACCATCCGTTCCATAAGCTGGTCTGTGTGCTTTGGCAGTTAATGTTTCTGGCTTACTATCTAAATGTTTATAGGCGTTCTGTGTATTTAAAACTTCATTTAATATATATGCAGAGGCACCTCCAGGAACATCTTCATCAATAACCATTAAACGATTTGTTTTTGCCACACTCTTAACAATATCATGATTTAAATCGAAAGGCAATAGAGATTGTACATCAATAATTTCGGCATTAATACCTACTTCTTGCAATTCTTTAGCAGCTTGCTCAATCACCCGAAGTGTTGAACCATAAGACACTAACGTAATATCATTACCTTCCCGAATGGTTTCTACAACACCTAATGGTGTTTTAAATTCACCAATATTGGTTGGCATTTTTTCTTTTAAACGGTATCCATTTAAGCATTCTACAATTAAAGCAGGTTCATCACCTTCTAATAATGTATTATAAAAACCAGCAGCTTTGGTCATGTTTCTTGGAACGAGTACATGAATCCCACGAATTAAATGAATAACACCACCCATTTGTGAACCTGAATGCCAAATACCTTCCAGTCTGTGACCACGTGTTCTAATAATTACAGGCGCTTTTTGACGACCTTTAGTTCGGTAATGTAAACTTGCTAAATCATCACTCATAATTTGCAAGGCGTACAGAATATAATCCAAATATTGAATTTCAGCAATGGGACGTAAACCACGCATGGCCATACCAATTCCTTGCCCCAAAATAGTGGCTTCGCGAATCCCAACATCGGAAACCCGTAATTCACCATATTTTTCTTGCATACCCTCCAAACCTTGGTTAACATCGCCAATATGTCCAGCGTCTTCACCAAAAATAAGCGCTTCAGGGTATTTGCTAAAAATGGCATCAAAGTTATCACGAATTACTAAACGTGCATCTACTTCTTCACTAGAATCGTCATAAGTGGGTTTCACTTCCTGAACTATCAATGCCGATTTATCAGAATGTGAATATAAATGTGAACTGTATTTTGGTTGAACCTCCGCTATATAGCTATTAATCCACGCGGCTAATTCATTTTTAGTTTCTGATGTTTCATTTACAACATAACGCAATGCTTTGCGTGCTGTAGATAAAACATCTTTACGAATGGGCTCTGAATTATCAGCTAAATCATTTTTAAGCTTTTCAATAAACACTTTATTAGAACTAGCTGCAGCAACTTTTTCTAGTAAAGCAACGAGTTCAATCTTCTCATTTTTTAAAGGTTGTGTAAAAGCGGTCCAAGCGGCTTTTTTACCGTCGCGAACTTGCTTTTTAATGGTTTTTTCAACAGCGGATAAATCCTCATCCGTGGCAATACCATTGGCAATAATCCATTCGCGAAGCTTGGAATTACAATCGCGTTCTACTTCCCAAGCCAAACGCTCTTCATTTTTATAGCGCTCATGCGAACCAGACGTTGAATGCCCTTGAGGTTGTGTTAATTCCTGAACGTGTATTAAAACAGGCACATGTTCTTCACGTGCAATTTTAGACGCTTTTTGGTAGGTTTCAATTAAGGCTGGATAATCCCAACCAATAACACGCAAAATTTCATATCCCTTTTGGTCATTTTCACGTTGGAAACCTTTTAAGATTTCTGATATATTTTCTTTAGTTGTTTGATGTTTAGCATGAACCGAAATACCGTATTCATCATCCCAAACACTCATTACCATTGGTACTTGTAAAACACCAGCAGCATTAATAGTTTCAAAAAACAACCCTTCACTTGTACTGGCATTTCCAATGGTTCCCCATGCTACTTCATTTCCTTCGTTTGAAAAGTTAGTGGTATCAATACCTTTTACATGTCTGTAAATTTTTGATGCTTGTGCTAATCCTAATAAGCGTGGCATTTGCCCAGCCGTAGGCGAAATATCTGAACTTGAATTTTTTTGTTCTAGCAAATTTTTCCAATTTCCATGTTCATCCAAACTCTGCGTAGAAAAATGACCACCCATTTGGCGTCCTGCAGACATTGGTTCTTCTTTTAAATCCGTATTAGCATACAGTCCAGCAAAAAACTGCTCGATATTTAGTTTGCCAATAGCCATCATAAAGGTTTGATCACGATAATATCCTGAACGAAAATCGCCATTTTTGAATGCCTTTGCCATGGCTAATTGTGGTACTTCTTTACCATCGCCAAAAATTCCAAATTTTGCTTTACCAGAAAGCACTTCACGACGACCTAATAAACTACACTCGCGAGAGGTAACAGCTAGGTGATAATCGTTTAAAACTTCGGCTTTAAAATCTTCAAAAGAAAGGTCTTTGTTTACTTCAGGATTTGCTTTCATACGTGAATAGGTGTTTTTGCAAAGGTAATTATTATAAGTAAGATTCACAACGGGAAATACTGTTATAAAAATGCATGATTATAAGAAAATAGCCTGTTTTTCTATTAAATTAATAATAAAATGATGATTTTAAGGATTCTGTTGCAGATAGTGTAGTGAATGAGAAGATGCTACGTTATATATAATTAATACCAACGTCTCGTAAATAATCCTAACAGGGTTTTAAAATCTAAAGTCACAATAAATCTAATTTTCTCGGCATATTGTGGTTGGGCAACTTCCCATCCTAAATTGGAATACACCGGAAAATAGAGTTCAAAATAATCTTCAATTAAACTCACACGTACACCTGTATCATAAACAAATTCGGCACCATCATTATGGTTTTTCACGAAACCAACATCACCATAAGCCATGATGTATTTCCAAATAGTCATACTGCCATTTAAGGTGGTAATCCATTGGTTGGCAAAACTAGGTTCTAATTGCGATTTAAAACCGCCTTCCGCAATTATAAGTTGCTGGCTGAATAGCCCATCGCTTTCAGAGCGTCCGTAATAGTTGTAGTCGAATAAATAATCGGTTGGTCTATCCAGAGCAAAGCTGAAGTAATCAGAATCATTGTAGGTCTTATTATAAAGAAACACACCAGCAAAGAAGCGTAAATTATATTGACGGTTGTTTTTTGAAAGCTTTCTATACTCATAATTCAGCGCTACTTTTCCGAATTTTTCCGAAAACTGCGTGTCCGCAAACCATGAGGAGTAGTTCACCAAATCTTTGTCAATATGATTATAACGCAAATTAAGAACACCATAATTAGGCTGATTGGTTTCAGAAGTCAGTAAAGCAGTAGGATCCGAATCCCTATTAATATCCACATAGCGTAAGTTTAAATAGTGGCGCTTGTTGGAACGTAGGTTGCTTTTATCACGAAACGATAATTGAACGGCAGGTGTAAACTTCCGTACAAACAAACCATCTGCATAACTGGAATAACTGGCGCCAACACCATAATTAATGTTGAATAATGGTGAGGAATCATCAATATACTGAATGTAGTTTAGCGTAATAGAACCCGTAAGGGATTGTGATTTTAAACCATATTGTGGTGCTACTTTATAATAGAAATTTTTGCGTAACACTGTTTTATTGTAAGCTTTAACACCTAAAACAATACCATCATAAATATTATTAAATTCCACAATGGGCATGAGAAAAATCTGGTTGTAATCAGGATCTTCAATATCTTTAATTAACCGAACTTGTAATGGCCTGTTAAATAGTGCTTTTGTGAGCGTCTTGGTATTGTTACGCATATTAAATTCTGGAACAACTTGGTCATGATTTAAAACAACCTTCGTGGTTTCTGTATCAGGAATCGTTACCGTTAGCGAATCTTTAATACTACCTAACCAAATTTTTGAGGTCACCGTTTTATCGGTGAACGAGAATAAGGTGATTGGCACATTAATATTGCTTTTATTTTTAATAGTTACCCGAATGGAGTCGTTTTCGCGAACGGCTTTGGAAATGGTGTAATCAATATATTTTTTTGAGTGAATGTAATCGGTAAAAAACCAGTCTAAATCTTTATCAGTTTTCGATTTTAAAAAATGCTCAAAACTTTCGGTGGTTACTTCTTTATATTTATTAGTGTTTAGAAATTCGGTTAGGGTAGAATCTACCGTGTTGTTTCCTAAATAATCATTAACATACTTTAAACCAACGCCAGCTTTATACTTATTGGCTATGTTTTCATTAAATTTTATTAGCGAATCTTTTGCCATGCTTAATGGCTGATCAATATTTTGGCGCGCCATATGCATATATAGAAAACTATATTGTGCATTGAAATCCAATTGCATAGCATGAAATGACTTGATACCCCAAATATTAGAAAGCGTTCCAGCTAATTTCATATCTGGATAATTCTCATCCACATATTTCATTAAATAGTAGGTTTGAATCCCATCTATTAACCATTGGTCCGTTCGTGGATTAATTAGTAGTATATTTTCTAAATAATTACGAAGTCCTGTTTTTAATATTTTTAATTCATACTGAAAGTGATCAGGGAAAGGTCTGATGAAACTCGGCAATAAATTCAATCCATAAATAGGACTTTTACGATAATCAATATCCGTAATCAATAAACGTTCATGTGGATATTCGCCTAAATTAGTGGTTAAAAACTGAACTATTTTGTCCGTAACCAATGCTTTATTCATGACACTTAGATTCTCATCATCTACATTGGAAACAATGGTGAACTGATCTGTTTCTATCTCACGATATAAAGACAGTTTGTTTAAAAACAACTTGGAATTAACACGATTTTTCCCTGAAAACACAACCGTTTGTGTGTCCTTTACATGGAAATAATCAATTTTATCTAATTCAGATTCTAGATAATAACCTAATGGACAGGTAACTTCTAGTCGGATATCTGAGGCCGGCACAAACATATCATCTAAATCTTTATGACTGCTATATTGCCAATCACCATTATAAATAGCTGGCGTAACATACCAATACCGAAGATTATAGTCGCCAAAGGAACTCACCCCATATCGTGTAAACTTGTCATTGGGTACTTGAACAATATAATTTAATTGAATGGTGTATGAATTGTGTGGAAGTAAGGGGTTTTCTAATTCCACCTTAACAACATCAATATGCTCTTTAACACGATCAAAACGTAATTCTTTATTATTTTGATGGATGGATGTTATTACAGAATACCCACGATCTTCATTTTTTGCAAAGTGAAACTCCGTTTTAAACTCTTCAGAAAAACGTTTTGCTAAAGGCGTACTTTTTGTTGCAAAACTGTTGCTCCAATCGTTTAAATAAATGGTTTGAAGTGTATCATTAGTTTTATTAAAATAGGTAATAGATTGCGCAATGCGTATCTGATTTTTTTCCACATCAAACGTCGCTTTAATATTCATGGCATTTTGTCCAAATGCTAGAATACTAAATGAAAAAAAGATGCTCGTTAATAGATATCGAATGCTCAATGTGTTTTAATAAACTTTAAAGGTTCAACTTGTGTGTTGTTGGCTACAATATAATAGATGCCAGCAGATAAATTTGTTAAGGTTACGTTATAAGTATACGCAGTTTTAACTGGGATGGTTTTTACGTGTTGTCCTAATGTGTTGTAGATTTTTAAATAGTTCGTTCCTTGAGGAAGCGTATTAACTTTTAAGGTTAAGGTATTTTGTATGTAGTTTGGACCAACAATTTCAATTGGCTTGCTTATAGAAGTTGAAAATTCTGGGATTGATAAGGTGGCATTCGTAGAAATTTTTAGGGTTACTGGTAAGTGATCACTAAAGTAATAAAGTGCTTCACGAATGCTAACGGAAAACTTGGCTCCTGCACATTCTGAATCAATTATAGATTTATTATAGCAAGGTACATTACCATTATTACCATAAACTTGATAACTGTTAGGACTGTAATACAAATCTGAATTGGTTATCATATTTTCCGAAGTCATGATAAAATCAAAACGATCATCAAATCCGCCATTTGAACCGCCAAAACCCGTTTGGGTTCTAGTAGATTGTGTAAATACATTGACATAATTGGTGTTATTATGCCAACTTCCCATGCTATTTGCAGGATCTACAAAAGTGATTGGGTTTGTGGTGTCAATTAATTCCTGAAAAGCAGGTTCTGAACTGGTATATACATTAAAATCGCCCGCCAATAGGACATTACTATTGGTTGGTAACCCACCTAAATAGGTTGTTAAATCGTTAACCATTTGCAGCCTGGAAACTTGATTTTGGGTTCCGTTAGATGCTTTTAAATGACAAACTATGGCATCCAAATAGAGTGGGTTGGTGTCTTGGTTAACCGTATTTAGTTTTAAGCGATAGTGATTAAAATCTCTGTAAATAGTAGGTACAATTGTTTGGCTCTCTAAAGTGAATTTAGAACCATCATAATAAATCAGGTTTTGTAAATCGTTTTGGTTCCCAATAGTATCATCAGAGGTATTGGTTTGAAATGTTGCCATCTCAAAATCATTGTTAATTCTCTCTTGAATCATTTGTAAAATACTATTTGCCCCAAACTCATTGTTGAGTTCACAAACCATAAAAATATCAGGACGATAATCATCCAAAATCACTTCTAAATGAGCAATTCTATTTGGCACAGCATTTTCTGAAGGAAAGTTCAGGATATTGTAAAACATCACATTAAAAGATGCTTGAGAATATATTCCTGTAAAATTTAAGATACCGAAAAGCACCAAAAAGAATCCTTTGTTTTTTATGTAGGCCAATATGAGACGTTTTTAGAAGTTAGGCGACAATTCAGATTCTTTATAGAAACTGTCTAGAATTGGAATAACTTCATCAGCCGTATCAACGAGGTGAATTAAATCTAAATCATGGGCACTTACATTGGCAAAACCATCTAAAACGGTCGCTTTAATCCAATCCAATAATCCGGACCAAAAATCAGTTCCAACTAAAATAATGGGGAATTTTTCAATTTTATTTGTTTGAATTAGGGTAATGGCTTCAAATAATTCATCTAAAGTTCCAAAGCCACCAGGCATTACCACAAAACCTTGTGAATATTTTACAAACATGACTTTCCGCACGAAGAAATAATCGAAATCTAAACTTTTATCAGAATCAATATATGGATTGTCATGTTGCTCAAACGGTAAATCAATATTTAAACCAACCGATGTTCCACCTGCAATATGAGCACCTTTATTTCCAGCTTCCATAATTCCAGGTCCACCACCAGTTATAACACCATAGCCATGTTCTACTATTTTGCAAGCTACTTCTTCAGCTAGTTTATAGTATTTATGGTCTGGTTTGGTACGAGCAGAACCAAAAATAGAAACACAAGGACCTATTTTACTTAATTTTTCATAGCCATTCACGAATTCACCCATGATTTTAAAAATAGCCCAGGAATCGTTTGTTTTTACTTCATTCCAACGTTTGTGGTGTTGTTCTTTTCTCATTCTTATTATAATTTTTTTCTAATGTTTTATTATTGAAATACTTGGGAAATGTAAATCCAAAAGCAAATTTAAGAGAAATAAGCACATTAATCATGCTTTATTTAAATCATTTCGATTTCCGGCTCCTAACTGATTTCTAATTAATATTTAAATTTTTGAGGTTAATGCATAAAAAAGACAAACCAAAATGATTCGTCTTTTAAAAATAGTTTAAATCTTTAATTTTATCTCAAAGGACCACGTCCTGAAATAAGGTTGTACAATACTACAATTATGGCAATTACCAGTAGTATGTGAATTAAATTACCTGTAGGCATTCCAGATACAATTCCAAAAAATCCTAAAATCCAAATAACAATACAAATTACGGCTACAAGCCAAAGTAAACTTCTCATATTTTTAAATTTTAAAGGGTTATCCTACTAAACTACTAAATAAATTTGAGATGTTTATTGTTTTAGTTCTTTTTTGAGAAATTGGGCTGTATAACTTTTTTTGTTTTTTAT
Source organism: Bizionia sp. M204 (assembly GCF_023205095.1). Taxonomy (GTDB): domain Bacteria; phylum Bacteroidota; class Bacteroidia; order Flavobacteriales; family Flavobacteriaceae; genus Algorimicrobium; species Algorimicrobium hallyeonense. Next base: position 617,835 of record NZ_CP046242.1, read on the forward strand.
AAGCTCTTCAGGTGTGCCTTTGGCTATAATTTGGCCACCACCTTTTCCGCCTTCTGGACCAACATCTATAATATAATCTACCGTTTTTATTACATCTAGGTTGTGTTCAATGATTAAAATCGTATTTCCTTTATTAACCAATTTATTCAACACTTGCATTAAAACACGAATATCTTCAAAATGCAAGCCTGTTGTAGGTTCATCTAAAATATAAAAGGTGTTTCCTGTATCGCGTTTGCTTAATTCGGTTGCTAATTTTATCCGTTGGGCTTCACCACCAGATAATGTGGTACTTTGTTGGCCTAGTGTAATATAACCCAGTCCAACATCCTGAATGGTTTTTACTTTTTTATGAATTTTAGGAATGTGCTCAAAGAAATCAACCGCTTCATTCATGGTCATATTCAACACATCGCTAATAGACTTTCCCTTGTATCTAATTTCTAATGTTTCCCGATTAAAACGCTTGCCTTGACAGGTTTCACATTCCACATAAACGTCAGGAAGAAAATTCATTTCAATAACGCGTAAACCACCACCTTGACAGGTTTCACAACGACCACCTTTAACATTAAAGCTAAAACGTCCAGGTTTATATCCACGAATCATGGCCTCCGGAATTTTAGCAAATAGACTTCTAATTTCACTAAAAACGCCTGTGTACGTGGCTGGATTGCTTCGTGGTGTTCTACCAATTGGCGATTGATTAATATCTATAACTTTATCAATATGTTCCAAACCCTTAATACTTTTATATGGCATGGGTTTTTTAACGCCATTAAAATAATAGGCATTCATAATCGGGTAGAGGGTTTCATTTATTAATGTAGATTTTCCACTACCAGAAACACCGGTAACACCAACCATTTTACCCAAAGGAATATCTATAGATACATTTTTTAAATTATTTCCCGTACAGCCTTTTAAAGAAAGCGTTTTACCGTTTCCCTCACGACGTTTTTCAGGGATTTCAATCTCTTTCTTGCCGTTTAAATAATCGGCCGTTAAGGTATTGTGTGTTTTTAATTCATCTGGTGTACCAATGCTTATAATTTCGCCACCATATTTACCCGCTCGTGGACCAACATCAATCACATAGTCGGCATGTTCTATCATATCCTTGTCGTGCTCTACCACAATCACGGAATTACCAATATCTCGTAACGCGATTAGTGACTTGATCAGTTTTTCATTATCACGTTGGTGTAAACCTATACTCGGTTCATCTAAAATATATAATACACCAACTAACTGCGAACCGATTTGTGTAGCTAAACGAATCCGTTGCGCCTCACCACCTGAAAGGGATTTAGAACTTCTATTCAATGATAGATAATCTAAACCAACATCCAATAAAAATTGGGTACGGGATGAAATTTCTTTAATTATCTCTTCGGAAATTTTAAGTTGTTTTTTAGATACATGTTTCGGTAAATCCTTAAACCAAGCAGCCAAATCTACAATGTCCTTATTTGCTAATTCGGCAATGTTTAAACCATTTACTTTAAAATAAAGCGATTCTTTTCGCAGTCGTGCACCGTCACAAGTTGAACAAATTACTTTGTCCATATACTCTTTAGCCCAACGTTTTAAAGAGGTTGTTTCGGCCGTGTTGTATTGATTTTCTATGAAATTAGCAACACCTTCAAAGTCAATTTTATAATCTCTGGTTACGCCTAATGTTTTATTTTCGACTTCAAATTTTTCATTTCCGCCATATAAAATCATCTGTTTGGCAGCGGCTGGAATATCTTTATACGCATCGTTTAATGAAAAATTATAGCGTTGCGCAATGGTTTCAAACTGTTTGAAAATCCAACTGTTTTTTTGTGGGCCATGTGGTACCAAAGCACCAGCTTTTATGGATAAGGAATCGTCTGGAATAATTTTATTTTCATTTACCTGATACAAGGTTCCAATACCGTTACAGGTTGGACAAGCACCTTTTGGCGAATTGAATGAAAAATTATTAGGCTCCGGATTTGGATATGAAATTCCTGAACTCGGACACATTAAATTTCGACTAAAATAGCGTGCTTCCTGGGTGTCTTGGTCAATAACCATCAGGACATCTTCACCATGATACATGGCTGTATTGATGGTTTCGGTTAGGCGTTTATTATTATCTGCTGTGGCATCAATTTTAAGCCGATCTATCACAATTTCAATGTCGTGATTTTTATAACGATCCAGTTTCATGCCTTTAACAATATCCCGAATTTCGCCATCCGTCCGAACTTTTACAAACCCTTGTTTACCAATTTGCTCAAACAATTCGCGATAATGCCCTTTTCTTGAACGTACCACAGGTGCTAAAATGTTTATACGTTTGCCGTTAAAGGTTTCTATAATCAGTTCCTTTATCTGATCATCATTATAACTCACCATTTGTTCGCCTGTGTTATAACTATAAGCATCACTGGCTCTGGCGTATAATAATCGTAAAAAATCGTAAATTTCAGTAATGGTTCCAACAGTAGACCGTGGCGATTTACTCGTCGTTTTTTGCTCAATGGCAATAACGGGCGAAAGTCCATCAATTTTATCTACATCAGGTCGTTCCAGTCCACCTAAAAATTGACGTGCATAGGCTGAAAATGTTTCAATATAGCGCCTTTGTCCTTCGGCATAAATAGTGTCAAAAGCCAATGATGATTTACCACTACCAGACAAACCCGTAATAACAACCAGTTTTTCTCTTGGAATGGAAACATCTATATTTTTTAGGTTGTGAACGCGTGCGCCTTGAACCTCAATGGTGTCTTCAAATTTACTCATAGCATAGCAATCTTGTCTGATTTACAGACCAGTTTGCAAAGGTACAGATAATGCCTTTAAATATAAAACGATGTCTGTTTATGCTTTTTGGCGTAAAAGTCTTCATGGTAATTTACAAAGTGTATCATGTTACACGCAAAGGCTATTAAATACATGGGCCTAAATGAAGGCGTATTATTAATTAACTTTTATAAGCCTTTGCCCAGTTAATTAGCGTGTCTGGCGCTGGGTTTAATTGCAGTTTTTCAATAATATTTGTCCGATGTTTTTGTATAGTTCTTGGAGAGACGCAAAGCATATCGCTAATTTCTATAGATGTTTTGCCTTCGGCTATTAATTGAACTATTTTCCGTTCAGAGGGTGTTAATAGCGCTAATTTTTTCAATTCGTTTTCAATATTTAATTCAAAATTATCAGAAAAAGAACTGCTGTAATATGAATCATTATTCAAAACGGCCGCAATACAGGTTTCAATTTCGTCCAAGCTATCTTCTTTTAAAAGATATCCATGAACACCAGATTTTTTGGCCTGTGCTACAAAGTTTTTCTCTTTGTGATACGTCATCACAATATAACGTGTTTGTAGGGCTTTGTTTTCGGCACATATGGCTATCACTTCAAAACCCGTTAGTTTAGGCATTTCAATATCTAAAAGTGCTATTTTAGGATTTAGCTCTGAGACTATATTTACAGCATCGTTACCATTTTCGGCCGTACCAATAATGCTATAGCCAGCTTGTTCCAATTCTTGCTTTAAACCTTTAAGCATGATAGGATGATCTTCAGCAATAACAATGGTAATATCTTTTTTAAGCATATTATTATTTGATGATGACATTTCTGTGCTTGGTAAAAATTTTATTTATGAAAGATAATCATTCTAGTCTTAATTGTAGATAAAATACTACATTTTTGACTTTGGTATGGCAATAACTAATTGCGTGCCTTTACCTAATTCAGATTCAACATGTAAGGAGGCCTTTATTATTTTACTACGTTCCAAAAGGGATTTCATTCCCAAGCTTTTGGAATTCTCTAGTGCTTTTTGATAATCAAATCCTTTACCATTATCTTTTATTGTAATTAGAAGCGTATCTGATTTGATTTTCAAACTCACAAAAACGGCTTTTGCTTCGGCATGTTTTATCGTATTGCTTAATGCTTCTTGCGCCATACGGTACAAATGCAAAGCATTCTCTTTAGAAATAAGGTGATTCGCATTTTCAATTTCCATAGTAAAAAATACGTCGGTATTTTCATCCAATTCGTTGACCAAATCTTCCAATGCAGATGAAAACCCTAAACGTTCCAAAGTAGCAGGATATAGGCCCTGGGAAATGGTTCTTAAATTGGCTAAAGTATCATGGGCTAAATTTCCATAATCTGGATTGTTAATCGTTTTGAGTTTCCGGGTGAGCAACATGAGTTGTTGTCCAACAGAGTCATGCAATTCAAAAGCTAATCTGGTACGTTCCTGTTCTTGTGTATTTATAATGTCCTGTGTGAATGCTTCTTGCAAAATCTGTTTCTTTTTAGCATAATTTCGGGAGCGTATAATTGTAATAAACCCAAAAACCCCAAAAAGACCTAATCCACCAAATAGGAGCCACTGTTTTTTTAGGTTGTTTTCTGAATCTAATAGGGCAATATTGTTTGTTTGATTTTCAATAATTAAATCTCGTTTTTCAGTTTCATACTGCGTTTGATAATAGGCTAAAACGCGTGTGTTTTGAGTATTTACAATGGAGTCTTTGATTTTGGTGTAATTCTTATAATGCAGAAGCGCTTGGTTTGTATTTCCCATACGCTCATAGATTTTTGATAAAAACAAGGAAGCCTCTTGCAATTCTTCATATTGATCACTGTCATTCTTTAAATTAAAGTGTTCAGTTCCATATCGTAAAGCTTCCGCATAATTTTTTTCTGCAAACGCATAATGCATTTTAGCGCTTAAATAAAATGGTCTGTTGTATCCGTTTATGTTGGTGTCATTGCGCTCTAATTCTTCAATGATGGTTTTTGCTTGTTGCAGACTATCATTTTCTGATAAACCAACGGCTAGGCCAAATTTAAGAGGAGCATCAAAATAAGCTTTATTTTTTAATCTGTTATTGGCCGCTACCGCTAGTTTTAAATTTTTAATTCTGCTTTTTTCATTGTTTAGTTTATGGTCGTCTGTGGCATTATTGTAATATACTACAGGTAAATTATGATAGGAATCTGTTGTATTGGCAATTTTTATAAGTTCATCTCTTTCCCTTTTTGCTTCATCAAAGAATCCATTTTTACTGTATAATATGGAGATAGAATTTTTCGCACTTAACCAATATAGCGTGTCTTTTTTATTTTGAAACATTTTTGAAGCTTCTTGAAGTGTAATTGAAGCTGAACCAAAATCGCCTTTATTTACAAGTGCCATTCCTTTTGCAAATTTTGATAACTCCATGAATTCTGACTTATACTTTTCGGCATAATAATAAGCACTATCAAACAACTTTATGGATTCATCAAATTGTCGTGAATCGTAGTAAAGATAGGCGGCTTCGTAATAAAAACCATCAATTAAATTGGGTTTCGTTACGCGAGGGACAATACGTTGAGTAGCACGAATAATTTGCTTGGCTTGATCATAATCATTGCTTCCGTAATTAAGATAATTTATAAAGTTGGTTGCATGTTTAATAGCCAAATTTATAGAGTCCAATTGTTGCGCATAACTAATGGTAACCCTAAAAACCGAATCGGCATTAAAGGTGGAGTCGTAACGAATTTCACTAGATAGACTATCTAAAAATTTTAAACGTTCGACACCAGAAGCATATTTATTGCTTAATTCCAATAGGTTTTTATTCTGATCCAAATCTCTGTCTTGTGCTAATGAAAAAAACGGAAGCACAAGCAATAGGATTATAAGGGATGATCTCATTGTATTTTTTTTGTTTAGGTAAAATTATAGCTTTTAGAGTTGATCATAACATGTCTAAAAAAAATAATTAAGCGTTTATAATGCTCTTAAATGGCGTTAAGTTAAAGCGCATATAATGAATAAATCTGGCTGAAACATGCTTTAGAATATCAAGTAATTTATTATTATTGTATATCAATTTAGATATAAACCCATCCTCAATTCTGCCTTAAAAATCAGTTATAACAGGAAATTAAAATATATGTTTTATGCAAATACTAGGAATAAGCTCAAGGATTAATCACCCCGAATTTGGAAAAGGCGTCGTAACCAACGTTACCTCAAAACATTATTGGGTAACTTTTATTGAAAGCGGTTTAGAAACCATAGATATTAATTCTGAATTTGACATTATTGAAGCAGCCGAAGATGATGTGGATACGGTTAGTTTTGCCGAAGTAGAAAGTAGCTTGGTGCAAATTTTAAAGCGTTGGAGTGATGCTAGCGAAGTCGTTCATATTGCGGATAAATGGAAAGGCGGAAAACTGATTTTGGAACCAGGAGATAGTAATTTAAAGTCGAGCGAGGTGCCTATAGATACTTTTTTCCATAAGATTACCATGGTTCGTGATAGACTCCGTGTTATGGAACAAAAAATAAACTCGAGCAATTTAGAAGAACAAGAAAAAATAGATTTACAGCAATACATAACGAGAAGTTATGGTAGTTTAACATCGTTTAATGTGCTGTTTAAGCTGAAAGAACAACAGTTTGTTGGGCAGCGTTCAAAATAGGATTCAAGGTTTAAGGCTTAAAAGATTCGCGATAAAATTCGTACACTTATCACGTGTGAAATTCAATCCAACCAAGAGCAGGCAGGCAAATTGATGGCCGTTATTTTTGTATAATAACTCGTGCGTTCGCGTGATTTAGATGAATGAAAAATTGTGTCGAGAACTTTATCAGGTTATTTATTTAGTTTGAAACAACATTGCATCAAACTTTATTCAAGATTCAAAGTAACAGATATTTAGTTTAAACTGAACACTGAACACTGAACACTGAACACTGAACACTGAACACTCATTCCCTCCCAATAATATCATCCAATTTTATACCCAAAAATAACATTTCATGGAAAACGGGAAATATGGCGCCACTTTCAGTTGTTGTCCAATCGTTCCAGGAAGCTTCTAATCCGCCAATAGGCAGGATGTCTACCCACATTCTGAATTTTACAGGTTTGTTGTTGGTATCCAAAATCCACAAATACGAATCGCCAGGCGTTGTGCCACCAGATGTGTAAGTCACCAAAAGCGCGTCTTGATTATTTTTCCACTTAACCAAACGTCTTTCCGTTCCAGGATCAAATATTTTATAAGGAGCTACTAACCAAAACGAATCGTTATTAAAATAAGTAAGTGCTGTTTCTATATGTTCAGCGGCTTGCTCACCTTTTACTTCAAAATTATGGACGTAGGCTTTGCTTAAACTTGGATTATCTAAATTTAGATCAACTTTGTAATCTTTCCAATGCACAAGGCAGGTGTTCTCATCTTTTTTCCATTTATAATGGTGTTTGTTTTTAAACGTCCATTCAATATAATTAGTTTCTAAATAGGCCTCATGATTTAATGCTTTTAGCATATTATAAGCCAATGCTTCAGCTTGAGGGCCTTGTTTTCCATTGGGTAAGTCTTCATTGTATTTAAAATAAACGAAACCAAAAAAGAGTAAACTGGGTAAGGTGAAAAAGATTATAACGCCAACTACTATTTTAAGGATTTTTTTCGTTTTCATAAACAATTATTTTAAGCACAATGATATGTGTTTGGCGAGTATTTTAGCCGCTTTAGAATCATTTCTGAACCATAATTCGGGTTCTATAAGTTCTAATTCGGATACAGCTAATTGATTTGTGTTATCAGTAAATATATCAACTCTGGCGTAAATAGGCAATTCTGGACAGGCTTTTGTTGCGTTTATAGCGAAGGCTATTTCCGTTTCAGTCGGTGCGTATGGAATTACGCTTCCGCCAAAATCATCTTGAACACGAAAATCGCCAGCCTTGGCTTGTTTTAAAACAGCATGACTGTATTCACCATTAAAAACGATAAGAGACATTTCGCCTTGCGTAACAATGTTATGTTGAAACGGTTGAAGCATCATAGATTCTTGTTGAATTAACTCCGTAAAAATAGCTTCATGTTCTGCAATATTATGTGGTGTTAGTCTATATGTATGTCTTCCTGCTCCTGAAACACATGGTTTTAAAACGGTTTCTTGCCAATTTAATTGTTGGTGTAATTCAGTGAGGGTTGATTGGGTTCCTGTTTCAATAAAAAAGGATTTGGCAACATGAATGCCATTGGCTTTTAATTCTAATAAGTAGTGTTTGTCTATATTCCAACGGATTATTTTCTCGGAATTTAACAACCGCGTTTTTGTTGAAACCATAGCTAACCATTTTGAAAATTCAGAAAAGCGATCAAAATAATCCCAAGTCGTTCTAAAAAGTACTGCTTTGGTGTCAGACCAATTGAAATTAAGATCATCCCAAGCTAAGCGGGTGACTTTTAAGTTTTCAGCTTGTAAGGCTTCTTGTACCAAAAAATCTTCATAAAACACGTTGTGTTTGTAGGTGTTAGTTTCAGAATCTTCTAAATACCGGTTGTCTGTAAGTATGACTATGTCAAAAGTTTTCATATATAAAAAAATTAAAATCCAACAGCTGTATCGTCTCCTCTGTGGTCTGCGCCACCTTCTAATGTCTTATCATCAAGCACCAAAATACCATCTACTTTCCCAATTACCGGTGAGCGTGTTTCATTAATGGTGTAGCCTTTAGCAATTAATTGTTTCATGATTTCCGTATCAAAACCATTGGGTTCCATTCTAATATAATCTGGTAACCATTGGTGGTGAAAACGGGGCGCATCTACGGCGTCTTGCATGGACATATTAAATTCTTCAACATTTAATATGGTTTGCAAAACCGATGTGATAATTGTAGAACCTCCAGGAGTTCCTAAAGTCATAAATAGTTTTCCGTTTTTTTCCACAATAGTTGGCGTCATAGAGCTTAACATGCGTTTTTCTGGCACAATACTATTGGCTTCCGCACCCGTTAAACCAAACATATTTGGCACGCCTGATTTGCTGCTAAAATCGTCCATTTCATTATTCAAGAAAAACCCAAGTTCCGAACAAAATAAATAGGAACCATAGGTGCCATTCAAGGTGGTCGTTACGGCAATGGCATTTCCAAACTGATCAACTATAGAATAATGTGTGGTTTCATCACTTTCAATAAACGTTATATTACCATGAGAAACATTACTAGACAGCGTTGCTTTTTCAAATGAAAAATCGCTCATACGTTTTTGAAGGTAGTCATCACTCAATAAAGTTTTAGTGGGAATATCCACAAAATCGGGATCGCCTAAATAATAATTTCTATCGGCATAGGCACGACGTTCTGCTTCCGCAAGTACTTGAATGGTTTTTAGGGAATTATGACCAAATTCTTTTAGATTATAAGGTTCAATCATTTTCATAATTTGAGCCAAGCAAATACCTCCACTTGAAGGCGGTGCCATGGAAATAACGTTAATGTCTTTATATTTAAAAGCAACTGGTTCGCGCCATTTGGCTTCATATTTAGCCAAATCTTCTAATGTGATGATGCCACCTTTTTCCGATAGATAGTCCACTAGAATTTGAGCCGTTTCACCTTTATAAAATTCATCTTTACCATTAAAGGCGATGCGTTCAAGTGTTTTTGCGAGTTGTTTGTTTTTTACTTTGTCGCCCGCTTTGGTGTTTTTTGAATATAAAATTTCTTTGCCATTAACAGCTCTAAAAATACTATCGTAATTATTAATGCCATTTTGCTGTTTTTCCGTTAATGCATAGCCGTTTTTAGCCAAGTCAATCACCGGTTGTAAAATGTCTTTTACTGATAATTTACCAAATTTCCGTTGTGCTTCAAAAACACCTGCCACCGTGCCAGGAACGCCAACAGCCATTTCGCCTATGATACTTTTGTTTGGAATAACGTTTCCTAAAGAATCTAGATACATATTTTTTGTGGCCGCTAGAGGTGCTTTTTCGCGATAATCTAATGCGCCAGTTTCGCCAGAATGTAATCGGTAAACCATGAAACCACCACCTCCTAAATTACCAGCGGAAGGGAAGCAAACGGCCAGTGCCATTTCAGTTGCCATCATAGCATCAAATACGTTGCCTCCTTTTTCTAAAATATCGCTACCAATTTTCGAGGCTTCTTTTCTGGCAGACACCACCATGGCGTTTTGCGTTATTAACCCACGATTCTGAATTTTTTCTAATGTTTCTGGATTGTTTTTACAAGACCAAATAACTGAAATAACAAGTAGGAGTATTAAACGGTTCATCATCATATTATATAATTGTATTGGAAAGGATTTGTAATTTTTCAGCAGCAAAAACGCGTAATTCTTCAAAGAACAGGGTGAATTCTTCTTCAAACTCATCGTAATATTTAAGGAGTTCGTGTGTAGCTTCGTTCATTTTAGATTTGTATTTCGTGCGTCTATTCATACCATCTAAAACGCTTTGGATACCTTCAATTTCTGCATAGCTTAACAACCAATTACCAGATATCATAAAGGGTAGCAGGTGTTGTGTTCGCTCTGGTAAAATATCAAAATTATCTTGTAATAATGAATAAAATCTTTGAGCATAATCGTCTAAAGGTTCGTTAGAATAGTGCGCCCAGTTTTTAGCCAAAAAATGATCGTATAAAATATCTACAATCACACCACTGTAATGACTGTAATTTTCGTGGAGCCTTTTCGTGCTCTGTCTTACAATAGGATGGGCATCTGTAAAAGTGTCAATTTCCCGATGTAATAAAATACCAATTTGGATTTCACGTGGATACTTTTTGTACTGTTTACCGCGAATACCATCAGCCATAAAATTTCCTATGGATACATTTTTATGATTGAAAGAAAGATAAATATGTGCTAAAAAGTTCATGTTTCGAATTTACAAATTCATAGGAAAGAAAACGCATAGAAAACTTATATTTGTTGAAAATAAACATAAAAATATGACACTTATAAAATCTATTTCAGGAATCAGAGGAACCATTGGTGGCGCCGTAGGCGACAATTTAACGCCAATTGACGCGGTGAAATTTGCTTCTGCTTACGGAGTTTGGTTAAAAGGACAATATAAAAAAGAAAATTATCGGGTAGTGGTTGGTCGTGATGCGCGAATTTCAGGCGAAATGATTCAGAATTTAGTCATGAACACACTTGTCGGGTTGGGAATTCATGTTATTGATTTAGGCCTTTCTACCACGCCAACGGTTGAGGTTGCTGTACCAATGGAACATGCTGATGGTGGCATTATTTTAACAGCCAGCCATAATCCAAAAGAATGGAATGCTTTAAAGCTTTTGAATAATAAAGGTGAATTTTTAAATGGCGAAGAAGGTGCTAAAATTCTTGCTATTGCTGAAAGTGATACCATGAGTTTTGCTGATGTAGATAGTTTGGGGAAAATAACAAAAAATGATGCTTACATCGATTTGCATATTGACGCCGTTTTAGATTTAAAATTGGTTAACAAATCGGCCATAGAAAAAGCGAATTTTAAAGTAGTGGTAGATGGTGTAAATTCTACAGGAGGAATAGCCATTCCATTATTACTAGAACGTTTAGGTGTAGAATGTGTTAAATTGTATTGTGAGCCAACGGGTCATTTCCCTCATAATCCAGAACCTTTAAAGGAGCATTTAACTGATTTATCTGAAGCTGTGGTTAAAGAACATGCAGATTTTGGAATTGTGGTTGATCCAGATGTGGATCGGTTAGCCTTTATAGACGAAAACGGTAATATGTTTGGGGAAGAATATACATTAGTAGCTTGTGCAGATTATGTGTTACGTGCAACACCTGGAAATACCGTTAGTAATATGAGCTCCACTCGTGCCTTGCGGGATGTTACCGAACAACATGGTGGAACCTACGAAGCCAGTGCCGTAGGTGAAGTGAATGTCGTGGCGTTAATGAAGAAAAACAATGCTGTTATTGGCGGCGAAGGAAATGGTGGAATTATATACCCAGAATCTCATTATGGGCGTGACGCCTTGGTTGGTGTAGCCTTGTTTTTAAGTTTGCTGGCAGATAAAAAAATGTCAGTCAGTGCTTTGCGTGCTAGTTATCCGAATTATTTTATGAGTAAAAAGAAAATAGCCTTAACACCAGAATTAGATGTGGATGCTATTTTAAAAGCCATGGAGGCAAAATATAGCCATGAACGTGTTACGACAATTGACGGGGTGAAAATTGATTTTGAAGATAGTTGGGTGCATTTACGTAAAAGTAATACCGAACCTATTATTCGTGTATATACGGAAGCACCATCACAGGAAGCGGCTGATGCACTCGCTGATAAAGTTATAGCAGAAATTAAGGCTGTCGCTAATAATTAGTACCTTTGCCATTTAATTTATACGCATGATTACTACAAAAACATCTTCAGACATTCAAACGGATTTAGAAACCTATTTTGGTCAGTTTAGAAAGCACATTATTGGTGTGGATCAAACCTTTAAATCGCCTTACGGTTCTCAAAAGATTATCTATACGGATTGGACTGCGTCTGGCCGTTTATACCAACCGATTGAAGAGCGAATCAGTCATGTTTTTGGACCTTATGTTGCCAATACACACACAGAAACCACAGTTTCAGGAACCGCTATGACGAAAGCCTACCATGAAGCCAGGCATATTATTAAAGCCCATGTTAATGCGCATGATGATGATGTGCTAATTGTTTCAGGTAATGGCATGACAGGGGTCGTGAATAAATTTCAGCGTATTTTAGGGTTAAAAGTTCCTGAAAATTTAAAGAAACACACTGTTGTTCCGGAGGACCTGTGTCCTGTAATTTTTGTTTCGCATATGGAACATCATTCTAATCAAACGACGTGGTTGGAAACCATTGCTAAAGTGGTGGTTATTCCGCCAGCAGAAGATGGGTTGTTTAGTTTGGAGAATTTAGAAAAAGCATTGATAGCGCATCAAGCTTGTACCATTAAAATAGCCTCTGTTATTGGTGGTTCAAATGTAACCGGTATTCAAAATCCACATCATGATATTGCGCAAATGATGCATAAACATGGCGGCGTTTGTTTTGTAGATTTTGCCTGTTCAGCACCTTATGTGTCTATGGATATGCATCCCGAAGATGAAACCAAGGCTTTGGATGCCGTATTCTTTTCACCACACAAATTTTTAGGAGGACCCGGTTCTTCAGGTGTCCTTATTTTTAATAAGAAATTGTATAAAAATATGATCCCGGATTGTCCAGGAGGCGGAACTGTTAGTTGGACAAATCCTTGGGGAGAACATAAATATATTGATAATATTGAAGATCGTGAGGATGGTGGAACACCCGGTTTTTTACAAGCCATAAAAACAGCCCTTGCTATTAAATTAAAAGAGCAAATGGGTGTTGACAATATGCTAGAACGCGAGCATGAGATTCTAAAAGTTGTTTTTAAGGAATTAGGAGCGCTTCCAAATTTACACATTCTTGCGGGTCAGCATGAAGATCGTTTGGGTGTAATTTCTTTTTATATCGATAACTTACATTTCAATTTAGGTGTGAAATTATTGAATGATAAATTTGGTGTGCAAACACGAGGTGGCTGCAGTTGTGCGGGGACGTACGGACACTTTTTACTGCATGTAGATCAAAAAACATCTCATGAATTGACACAGGAAATATCATTAGGTGAATTAACGCGTAAACCAGGTTGGATACGTATGTCTATTCATCCTACAACTACCAATGCCGAAGTGCAGTTTGTATGCGATAGCATTAAAGCACTAGCCAAAAACCATGTAGCTTGGGCTGTTGATTATGAGTATAATAAAAGGAATAACGAGTTTGTCCATAAGTCGTTATTAGATTCTGAAACCGATGACATAGATACCATGGTTTCTAGTTGGTTCCAATTATCTTAACAGGACTTAAGACTTGTATTCTGCAGGAACTTTATCACGATGTTTCCAACGTTTATGTGTCCATAAATAATATTCTGGGGCTTCGTTAATTTGGGCTTCAACTAAATCCAAGAACCTATCGGTGATTTCGTAATTTGGATAATCATTTGGATGATACGCCAGGGATTTAAACGAGGTTTCATAATATCCACGTTTTAATTTCTTAACACCAAAGAATACCACAGACATATCGAGCTTTTTCGCTAACATTTCGGCTCCTGTATGGACCGGAACCGTAATACCCATAAATTCATTCCAATGGAATGCTTTTTCTGCTTTAGGTGATTGATCTGAAACAAAACCACAAATGGTTATTTTCCCTTCGCGTTTAGATTGCATTAAAACAGGAATACTTTCCTTGGTGGTAATCAAGTGGCTGTTATACTTTGCACGAATACGTTTTACAAGTCTATCAAAATATTTATTGGCCAGGCGTTTGTAAATCGCGTAACCTTTGTTACTCATATAGGTTTGAAGGATAAAAATCCATTCCCAACTCCCATAATGCGCACACATAAGTGCAATACTTCTATTTTCGCTTTCCAGTTTTTGAATGAGTTCTACATTGGAAAAGGTAAAACGTTTTTTCATTTGGGCTTCAGAAATGGTCATAGATTTAATAGACTCCATAACCATATCACACAAATGGTGGTAGAATTTTTTCCGAATACGGTTTAATTCAGCATCTGATTTATGGGGAAATGCCAGTTTCAAGTTTTCTTTAACCACTTTTTTTCGGTAGCCAATAATGTGGTAGATTACAACAAATAAACCATCGGAAACCGCGTATAATAATCGGAAGGGTAAGATGGAAACCAACCATAAAATGGGATAAATGAGAATATAAGCAAGAAGTTGCATGAAATAATTTTAGATTTGCAATTACAAAGATATGTTATATTCTTTTTAAACGTTTAAAATTTATGGGTGATTTAAGTATAGTAACCATGGTAATTATTGCTGCCAACGCGTTAATATCATTTAAAGGGTTTAGTGATTATTCCTTTTTTGAACAATACAAATTTAATGTAGGCGCTATTATCAGAGGTGAAAAAATACGCATGTTAACATCTGGCTTTTTACATGTGGACACGGCGCATTTATTTTTTAATATGTTTTCCTTATACTTTTTTGCCGATGTGGTAATTGCTTATTTAGGAAGCTTTCAATTTTTAATTGTTTATTTAGGGAGCTTGTTGTTAGGGAATTTACTGTCCTTATATTTTCATAAAAATGAATACCATTACTCTGCTGTAGGTGCTAGTGGCGCTGTTATGGGGATTATTTATTCAGCTATACTTCTACAACCAGGTATGAGTTTATATCTATTTTTTATACCTATTCCTATTCCGGCTTATATTTTTGGTATTGGCTATTTATTGTATTCCATTTATGGGATGAAAAACAGAGTGGGTAATATTGGTCATGATGCACATTTTGGAGGTGCTATTGGTGGTTATGTAATTACCTTAATTTTGGCGACTTGGTTATTTGAAAAGAATTTACTGATGATTGGCTTATTAGCATTGCCTATTATTTTGTTGTTTGTTTTAAAGAAATTAGGAAAAATATAAGCATAAAAAAACCTTTCAAAACTGAAAGGCTTTAGTATCTATTTATAAAGAAATTCTTAATCTAAAAGCTCGGCCATTTTAGCTTCTAAAGCGGAGCCTCTTAAATTTTTAGCAATTATCTTTCCATCAGCATCTAAAATATAGGTAGCTGGAATAGATTGAATATTATATTGTTTAGCGACAGGATCGTTAAAATATTGCAAGTTGGAAACTTGGTGCCATGTTAAACCATCCTTTTCAATAGCTGCTAACCATTCACCTTTAGCATCTTTTTGTCTTGGCGTACCATCTAAAGACACACCTATAATTTCAAGACCTTTTTCGTGATACTTTTCGTAAACCTTAACGACATTAGGGTTTTCTCTTCTACAAGGCGCACACCAAGCGGCCCAGAAATCAATGATAGTTACTTTTCCTCTAATGTCCTTTAAAGCAATCATTTCGCCATCTGGATCAGGGGCTGTAAATTCAGGCGCCATGCTTCCGATAGCTGTAGCCATAGCACTTGATAGCATTTCATTAATACTTTTACCAATGCGGCTGTTTTTAACAGATTCGGTAAAATTATCATACAATGGTTTAGCTTCCGCAGGCTCTATATTTTTAGTCATTAGCATGTTTTCTAAAATAGCAGCACTTGTTACGACATCATTATTTTTTTTAATTAGATCTCTGTTTTCTTGATTTGCCGCATCAACTAACATTTTAAATTTTTCTTGTATGGCTGTCATTTTTAAAGAATCACCTGCTTTTTGTGCTGCCATGAACTCTTGCCCCATAGATTGATTTTTAGCTCTAATGGGATTTGATATATTTTTAAACTGATTAAAAATATCATTTTCATGACTTCCTGAAACTACAGATGACTGCAAGCTATCTTTGTAAAATTCAATGGTCATATCTTTATTTTCCAATATAAGGGGCATGCCGCTTGGGGTTCCATCAATAGTTAAAATAAAAATATCGGGCGCGTCCACTGAACCGGAAAAGGTAACTTTACCATCTTTTACAACCGAAGAATCTGAAATCGTGATGTTTTTTGGGTCCGCATTTCGAAGAATTATTGTTTTTCCGTCCATTGATTTGTCAATAGAACCAGTAAGTACATAACCTGCTTTCGTTTCTTCATTCTTACAAGAAGCTACAAGAATAATGAATGACAGTAGTATGAATTTTTTAATCATTTTCAATATTTTTTAGTTTGTGCAAATATAGTGGATTGTTAAAAAATATTTGTTAAGAATTCACTAATATCTATATACGTGTTTTCTGTGGTGATTTTAGTACTTTTGTAGCATGAATCAAAACGATACAATTGTTGCGCTTGCTACGCCTTCGGGAGCTGGTGCTATTGCGGTTATTAGGCTTTCGGGTGCCCATGCTATTGCCATTGCCGATAGCTGTTTTCAATCGGTTTCGAAATCGAAAACACTGTCTCATCAGAAAACCCACACCATTCATTTAGGCCATATTGTTGATGATAACCGGGACATTGATGAGGTTTTAGTATCTGTTTTTAAAAACCCCAATTCCTATACAGGTGAAAATGTGGTAGAAATATCCTGCCATGGCTCTAATTACATCCAGCAACAAATTATCCAGTTATTTTTACGAAAAGGTTGCAGAATGGCGGATGCTGGCGAGTTTACTTTGCGTGCGTTTTTAAACGGGAAACTAGACTTAAGTCAGGCGGAAGCGGTAGCCGATTTAATTTCGAGTGATAATGAAGCATCTCACCAAATTGCCATGCAGCAAATGCGTGGTGGTTTTTCAAGTGAAATTGCCAAGCTACGTGAAGAGCTTTTAAACTTTGCCTCGTTAATAGAATTGGAACTGGATTTTGCGGAAGAAGATGTGGAATTTGCCGATAGAACCCAATTTAAGGAACTGATAGCGCGTATTACCTTTGTATTGAAACGCTTAATAGATTCGTTTGCGGTTGGAAACGTGATTAAAAACGGGATTCCCGTTGCTATTGTTGGCGAACCCAATGTTGGAAAATCTACCCTGCTAAATGCTTTATTAAATGAAGAACGTGCTATTGTTAGTGAAATAGCTGGAACCACGCGGGATACTATTGAAGACGAAATAAGTATTGGCGGTATGGGTTTTCGCTTTATTGATACCGCAGGAATTCGTGATACCAAAGATGTTGTAGAAAGCATTGGAATTAAAAAAACCTTTGAAAAAATAGAACAAGCACAAGTGGTTATTTACTTATTTGATGCTGGAGAATTTAAGCATCAAGGTGATAAACTTCAAGTGGAGTTGGAGAAAATTAAAAATAAGTATCCATTAAAGCCATTGCTTGTTATTGCCAATAAGATTGATAAGATTGACGATATGGATTTGGCGGAACTCCAACAGGCCATTCCAAACGTACAGCTGTTATCTGCAAAAAGTGGCTTTGGTGTGGAACAGCTAACCAATGCCTTATTGAATTTGGTGAATACAGGTGCCTTACGGAATAATGAAACTATTATTACCAATACGAGACATTATGATGCCTTACTAAAAGCGTTTGAAGAAATTCAGAAAGTTAAATACGGTTTGGATTCCGGATTGTCTGGCGATTTAATGGCTATTGATATTCGGGAAGCTTTATACCACTTTGGACTGATTACCGGAAGTGTGACTAATGATGAATTGTTAGGTAATATTTTTGCTAATTTCTGTATCGGGAAATAGCGTATTTAATTCCAAATTCCAAATGTCAGGTGATATTAGTTGCTTTAAAAGCATGAGCACTATTGGTTATTTCTTATTAAACGGATCATAAGGTTTTAGTTTATAAATGGTATTTTTGAATCCTAACAATTATTACCTAACAATTTTAGCTTATGGCGTATCAAGATGTGTTTATTCTTTTTTGGAATCAAGTAACCGAAAGTATTCAAGAAGAACGCTTTGCTAAATTAACCATGGCAAAAACCGTTGGTAAACCAAATTTGAAAAACATTTTTGTCAGACCCATTTACGCCAAGGATGACTTTAAGGTGTTGGTGAAATTGCGCTATGCTTCCAAAGAAACGGAAGATGTTGAAAAAACATATTCTATAGAAGAAGCGTTTGAGATTGTAAAACAGCATCTAAAAGCGTCCTTTTTAACCGTGCTTTTGTTTACCACCACGAAAGATGTCACTTTTAAAATTAATAAGAAAGGTGCTGGCAGTATTACCGAAAACGCACCTACGTTTCGGGATATAACCCAAGCTAAAACGGATGCTTAAATTACATAATAATAGCTATAAATTAATTGGTCTTTGAAATGGTAAAGGACTTTAAAAACCTTATTAAGCACGGTTAACATATATTTTATTGAATTTCTGTTTCATGTCTATATTACCAAGCATGACTATTTCCGCACCATGTGGCAGTATTGTTTTTGCAGATAATAAGGTTACCACTTCATCGTTTTCTTTTATGGCAATAACAGATAGTCCCGTTTTAGCGCCTATGCCGGATTCAGCAAGGGTTTTACCTTCTAATGACTTTGGAATGGCAATAATAAATAGGGTGAAACCTTCACCCAAAACGGTTAATTCTTGACCTTTAGAAATAGATAAAACCGCTTCTGATCCCAATGTTGAGTAACTCAATACAAAATCGGCGCCTGCTTTTTGCATAATATCAATATTCCGCGCTTCTGAGATACGGCTCACGATTCGGACGTCCATATTTAATTGACGACAATAGGAGGCTAAATAAATATTCATAGTATCGTCATGGGTGGTGAGTAATACCGAAGGTGCTTTTAAAACGCCGGCTTTTTTTAATAGTTGATAATCTGCAGCATCACCAATAAATACCTCATTGCAAAATGGACTTACTTTTTTGCATATTTCTGGATCCTTATCAATTACATTTACTAAAACACCATTTTTATGTAATGATTGTGCGGCTGCCAACCCAACCTTGCCTGCTCCAATGAGTAGTACAGGATTGGGATTTACATTATAATCTAAAAACAGCTCGTCAATTTTATTAAGTTGTTCTTTGTTACCAATAATTACAAGCACGCTTTCGTGTGTTAATATTTCATCTCCTTTTATAGGTTGCAATCTCCCGCGTTCCCAAATGCCTACAATGCTTACACCGAATTTTTGTCTTAAGCCTATCTCGCCAATAATTTTAGAAACTAAAGGTGTATTGTGGATGGGCAATTCAGCAATTAACAGATCTTCATATTGTCCGATGGCATGAGATTCCGCATGCTGGGTGTTAACCCTATTGGCTAATTGTTCGCCTAGCCATTTTTTTACGGGTAGTACATGGTCCGCGCCACTTAGTTGTTGTACATCCACAGAATCTATATCCGTAGCTATAGCCACAATAGGTATATTAGGCGCCAAGTCTCTAATAGTCAGTATTATTTTGGTGTTTAAAATATCATTTCTATTGACTAATATCATTTTCGCGTCCTTAATGTTGGCATCCATAAAGGTTTTCTCGTCATCCAATGCTCCAAATAGCACGGCAACACGATCGTCATGATTTTTTATGGCTTTTTCTAGATTGCTTTCAATTACAAAATAAGGAATGGTATCCTGCTTAAGGCGCTCGATGAGGTCTCTAGCAATAATGTCATAAGAACATATTAAGATATGATCCTTTGTTCCAGTAGGTACTTGACGCAAAACTTTATTATTCTTTTTGGACTCTAACAGCGGAATATAGAAGTGTCTAATAAATGCGAATGGTAACACAATCATTAACATGAAAATACCAGAAAGCAAAACAACAATACTAAAAAGACGACCAAGGTCGGAGGCAAAGGTAATGTCTCCAAATCCAAGCGTGCTCATAACCGTAAGTGTCCAATAAAAACCGGTTATCCAGGAATGATCTTGGCCTTCAAAAGCCATGATAAAATGGAAGAGGAGTGAATAAGCTATAATGACAATTGCTAAAAGCACTAGATATTTAAAAAGAACCTTGGAGTTATTTTTAAAATCCCTGTCGTTCATATAAAAGGCTAACTGACTGCCGATAAATTTCATATTCTTTATGTTTAAAATAAGTTTGCTTTAAATCCTTAAACCCCATCGTTTATGGAATGGTTTATTACATCTTGAAGCGTATTTCAAAGATAGCATTCTAATTATGCAAAGTTGCGTCTTTTCCGTAAAAAAGGGCGAGCAATTGCTATGCTTTCAAACACGTTTGATGTTCAATTTATAACTGTAAATGAGAGAATAGAACAAGGGTTCGTGGTAATTTGCTTGTATGGTGCTGGGTAGTTTGGGGTTCAAGTTTCAAGGTTTAGGGTTTGGAGTTCAAGGTTTATGGTTCACGGTTGTGAGTTGAAGTGCTACGACGCTACATTTTTTCAGATACGTGTTTAGGTTGCTATAAGCTTGTTTTAATCATTATTTAAGCATATTATAACCACGCTATAACCTTTATTTTTAATTTGTTATCTTTATTGGAGTGAAAGGTGAAGAGTGAAAAATGAAGAGTGAAGAGTGAAAAGTGATGAGTGAAGAGTGAAAAGTGAAAAGTGAAGAGTGAAGAGTGAAGAGTGAAAAGTGAAAAGTGAAAAGTGAAAAGTGAAGAGTGAAAAGTGAAGAGTGAAGAGTGAAAAGTGAAGAGTGAAAAGTGAAGAGTGAAAAGTGAAAAGTGAAAAGTGAAAAGGTGATTGCTGATTAGAAAGGTTATTCTGTTGTAATTCATTTAAAATTGACATATTATGGCAAAGCAAAAAGGTATTATTCCATTGGTTGGGACGATTGGTGGGATTAATTTTTATTATTTGAATGGGAAACCTGTGGCGCGTGTTGCAGGTGGCGGGTTTAATGGCTCGGCTATAAAAACCAAAGCTAGTATGCGGCGGGTACGTGAAAATGGAAGCGAGTTTGGACATTGTTCACGCGTAAATAAAGCCTATCGTATGGCGTTACGGCCGTTTTATACCCAGCATAAGTTTACGTTTTTTCATAGCCGGTTGATGACCATGTTTACCCAGTTGAAAACTTTGGACACTATTCATGCGCGTGGTGAACGCCGCGTTGCAAACGGTTTAACGACGGATTTGGGCAAGCAATTGCTTCAAGATTTTAACTATACACCTGATTGTGTGGTGCAACAGGTATTGCCTTTTGCGTCTTCTATGGATTGGGCTACTCATACATTAGCATTTCCTAAATTTAATATGACGCAGGTGTCTTTTATTCCGGGTGCTACCCATATTGCCTTGCAGTTTGGTTTTTTGGATTTTAATTTTGAAAGGTTAGATTCTGCCTTACACTTGGCAACACCTTTGGTTTTGGCTAAAGATTTTACTGGCACTTCTTTAAGTTTGACACCTAACAGCGTGCCGAGTGGTTTGGGTTTGCAGTTGGCTGTACTTGGTGTACGGTATTACCAAGAGGTTGATGGACTGATGTACTTACTACATGCCACTAATGGCGTTGGGATTGGTGTTTTGGGTGTTAACGGGTAGTGTTGTTTGTTGTTTGTTGTGGAGGTGTTGAGTTGTGGAGTTGGGAGTTGTGGAGTTGGGAATTGAAGGCTTGTAGCGTTGCAGCTTTCGACGTGGTGATGAGGGCTTAAAGTTGCCAATTATAACGGTTTTAAAGATTGCTGGTTGGCGGGGTTTACGTTTTTGGTTTTTGGTTTATGGGGTTTTGGTGTTTTATTCTAAATATTTAGTTATTATTCCGGTATTCCGTAAGGCTATTGTTTATAAATGTTGGATTTTGGGAGTTTTTAGGCGTGATGTTCTTCTGTTTTTATTGGAGATTTTCAGAGTAGCAAGGTTAAAGTGTATTGTATTTACAAAGTTTTATTTTAATTATTTAGTTGTTATTCTGCTACGCCATTAAACGAAAAAGATGTATTTTGTAAACTTATGTCATATTCTAATTATACTAAATGTCTGTAAAGGTCAACCAAAACCCAGAACAAATTGCAAGGGATAAAATCGACGCCATGTTGCGAGAAGCTGGATGGGTTGTTCATTCTAAAAACAAAGTTGACTTATCAGCCAATCGCGGCATTGCCATTCGCGAATACCAAACAGATGTTGGTCCTGCGGATTATGTATTATTTGTTGACCGAAAACCTGTTGGTATCATTGAAGCCAAACGTGAAGATGAAGGGCATAGACTTACCGTGGTTGAGGACCAGTCCGTGAATTATGCCAATGCTAAATTAAAATATTTAGATAACGATCCCTTGCCATTTGTTTATGAAAGCACTGGAACGCTAACACGATTTACAGATTATAGAGACCCCAAACCAAGAGGTCGGCTTGTATTTTGGTTTCATAAACCAGAAACCATTGCAGAATGGCTAAAAAAAGGGCAACCTCTTCGAGAAAGATTGTTATCAATTCCTGCTTTAGACGAATCAGGATTGCGTCCTGCTCAAATTGTAGCTATTAACAATCTGGAGCACTCTTTCAAAAAGAATAGACCAAAAGCCTTAATTCAAATGGCTACTGGAGCTGGAAAAACATTTACAGCAGCAACATTTGTGTATCGTTTGCTAAAAC
The DNA here is from genome assembly GCF_023205095.1 of Bizionia sp. M204. Lineage (GTDB taxonomy): Bacteria > Bacteroidota > Bacteroidia > Flavobacteriales > Flavobacteriaceae > Algorimicrobium > Algorimicrobium hallyeonense. Next base: position 640,650 of record NZ_CP046242.1, read on the forward strand.
ACGCAGATGCAAAACGTGTTTTGTTTTTGGTGGACACCAAAAACCTTGGAGAACAAGCAGAACAGGAATTTATGACCTTTCAGCCAAATGACGATAATCGAAAATTTACAGAATTGTACAATGTTCAGCGTTTATCTTCAAGTTATATAGCTTCTGATAGTCAGGTGTGTATTTCAACCATACAACGTCTCTATTCTATTCTAAAAGGAGAAGAACTAGACGAAAGTGCTGAATTAGAAAATCCTAATGAGAACTCTTGGTTACAAAATAAAATGTCTAAAAACAAAGCGGTTCCTGTGGAGTACACACCAAAAGTACCCAATGAACAATTTGATTTTATAGTCATTGATGAAGCGCACCGTTCCATTTATAATTTATGGAAACAAGTACTAGATTATTTTGATGCTTTTCTTATTGGTTTAACGGCAACACCAGATAAAAGAACCTTCGGTTTTTTTAATGAAAATGTAGTGAGCCAATATACTTATGAAGAATCTGTAACAGATGGCGTCAATGTTCCTTATGATGTGTATACGATTGAAACGGAAATTTCTCAAAATGGCGAAACCATAAAAGCAGGCTGGTTTGTTGACAGACGAGATAAACTAACACGAAAAAAACGCTGGCAACAAGAAGATGAAGACACCGAATACAAACGCAACGATTTAGATAAAAAAGTTGTCAATCCAAGTCAAATTAGAAATATAATTCGTGAATACAAAAAGGCTCTAAAAACTACTATTTATCCAAATCGTATTGACGAAAATGGTGAATACGAAGTGCCAAAAACATTAGTATTTGCAAAAACAGATAGTCACGCAGACGATATTATAAAAATAATTCGCGAAGAATTTGACGAAGGCAATGACTTTTGCAAAAAAGTAACCTACAAAATTGAAGAAGACCCAAAATCGATATTGAACCGCTTTAGAAATTCTTATTATCCAAGAATTGCTGTTACAGTTGATATGATTGCCACAGGAACAGACGTAAAACCTTTAGAAGTTTTATTGTTTATGAGAGATGTAAAAAGCATCAACTATTTTGAACAAATGAAAGGTCGTGGAACACGAACGATTAATAGCGATTCTTTACAACTCGTAACAAAAACAGCCAAAACCAAAACACATTTTGTTATTGTAGATGCTGTTGGCGCCACAAAATCTAAAAAAACGGACAGCAGACCTTTAGAACGCAAACCTTCTGTGCCAATGAAAGATTTATTGGGAGCAATAACCATGGGAGTTGCAGACGAAGATTTATTTTTGTCTTTAGCCAACCGCTTAATTCGTTTAGAAAAACAAATTACAGACAAGGAAAAAGACAAATTATTGGAGTTTTCTGGAGGTAAAAACTTAAAACAAATTACCAAAGAATTAATTACTGCTTTCGACCAAGACGACATTGAAACCAAGGCACAAATTGAAATTGACAAAATTCCTGTTCAAGACCACACACCAGCTTTAATTGAAGAAGCTAAAAAGAAAGCACAAGAACAATTGATTTTAGAAGCTAGTAAAACTTTTAACGGAGATTTAAATGGTTATTTAGATAATGTACGCAAACAACACGAACAAATTATTGATAGCGTAAACATAGATACGGTTACAAAAAGCGAATGGGAAACCACTTCTGTAGATAAAGCAACCGAAATTGTAAACCATTTTACTGAATATTTAGAAGCCAACAAAGACGAAATTAAAGCCTTGAGCATCTTTTACAATCAACCTTTTAACCGTAGGGACATCACCTTTAAAATGATAAAAGACGTGATGGAGAAACTACAATTAGAAAAACCTTTATTAGCACCAGATTATGTTTGGGATGCTTATGCAACATTGGAAGACGTAAAAAGTAAACAGCCCAAAGACGAATTAACTGCGTTGGTATCTTTAATTAGACGAGCTTGCGGCATAGACAGCGAATTAAAAGCATACGACACTACAATTGAGGCTAATTTTAATAAATGGATTTTTAAACAACACACAGGACAACATAACCGCTTTTCGCAAGAACAATTAGATTGGTTACGAATGATAAAAGACCACGTAGTGAGCAGTTACCATATAGAAATAGACGATTTAGATTACACACCTTTTGATGCCAAAGGCGGAAAAGGGAAAATGCACCAATTATTTGGTAACCAAATGAATGACATTATTAATGAACTCAATGAAGTACTAGCAGCGTAAATGTCTGAACCTTGATTTTTAGGATTATTAGATTACTTGATTTTTGATGAATGGAACATAAAGAATTGACACATACAATTATTGGAGCTGCAATGGAAGTGCACAAAACTTTGGGCAATGGTTTTCAGGAAGTCATCTACCAGCGAGCTTTGGCTATTGAGTTAAGTGATAGAAATATTAATTTTAGTCGAGAGCATAATATGTCTATACAGTACAAGGGTCACGATATTGGTACTAGAAGAGTTGATTTTTTTGTAGAAGACATCATTATGGTAGAAATTAAAGCAATTATCAACCTCGAAGATGTACATTTGGCTCAAGCGATGAACTATGTAGAAGCTTATAATTTAGAAATAGGGCTTTTGATAAATTTTGGTGCAAAATCGCTTCAATTTAAAAGAGTACACAATAACAATAAGAAGTCTTAAACCTTGAATTTTTTAGGATTAGAAGATTACCTGATTAAAAATAAATACCAGCAATAGTGATAACCACACCGAACATAAAAAATCAAGAAATCAAGAAAATCGAGCCAAATCAAGGTTCAGACAGTATGCGAGAAGATTGGATAGAATGTACTTTAGATAAACTAATTGACGATGACGGATTATTTAAAGATGGTGATTGGGTTGAGAAGAAAGACCAAGACCCAAATGGACAGGTCAGATTAATACAACTCGCAGATATAGGAGATGGGAACTTCAGAGATAAATCTTCTAAATACTTAAATTTAAAAAGGGCAAAAGAAATGAATTGTTCCTTTTTAATGCAAGGAGATATATTAATTGCTAGAATGCCTGAACCATTAGGGAGATGTACATTTTTTCCTTTTGATGAAGAAGAAAAATTTATAACAGCTGTTGATGTTGCTATATTAAGACCAAAAAATAAATCTATTTACAATAGTTTTCTATTACATCAGATTAATAGTCCAAGTATTAGAAATAAAATAGATAAATTAAAAAGTGGTACAACTAGAAAACGTATATCTCGAAAAAACTTGAATAAAATAAATTTTAGTTTTCCTTCTTTAGTCGAACAAAAAGCCATTGTCAAAAAAATAGAAGAATTATTTAGCAGTTTAGATAGTGGCATTGCAGACCTTAAAAAAGCACAAGACCAATTGGTAATATATAGACAAGCGGTGTTAAAAAAGGCTTTTGAGGGGGAATGGAAATCTACAACAGTTGGAGAATTATTTGATTTTGTTGGTGGAGGAACACCAAGCAAAAGGGAAAAAGAATATTGGAATGGGAATATACCTTGGGCATCAGTAAAAGATATTAAGGGAGATTATCTGTTAAAAACACAAGACTTCATTACTGAAAAAGGCTTAAATAATAGTTCTGCTAATATTGCTTTAAAAGGTGAAATTATATTAATTACGAGAATTTCTCCAGGAAAAAGTTTAATTACAACAATTGATACTGCAGTAAATCAAGATTTAAAAGTAGTTAAGCCAAAAGTTGAAATGTACAATAAGTACATTCATTATTTATTTAAATCTATTGAACGCGTTTGCATTAAGTTATCTAGTGGAACTACAGTAAAAGGTATAAACTTGCCAAATTTGAAATCCATTGAAATTCCAATTATTGAACCTGTTGAACAACACCAAATCGTCCAAGAGATAGAAAGCCGTTTATCGGTTTGTGACAAAGTAGAAAAAGATATTGCAGACAGTTTAGAAAAAGCCCAAGCCTTACGCCAAAGTATTTTGAAGAAAGCTTTTGAGGGTACATTGTTAAGTGCAGCAGAAATTAAAGAATGTAAAGAACATAAGGAGTATGAGCCTGCTAGTGTGTTGTTGGAGAGGATTAGAGAGGAAAAGAAGAAAAAATAGCAACTGTCGCAAAATAGGCGATAGTTCAAAAAACTATAACTTGTGCAACTATGGCACAAGCTCAATATAGATGAAGGAACAAAACCAAATAGAAATTTATCAAGCCAAAGATGGAACTACTCATATTGAAGTAAAATTTGAGCAGGAAACGGTTTGGCTTACACAAGACCAAATGGCATCTTTGTTTGGTAAAGGGAGAAGTACAATTACTGAACATATTTTAAATGTTTTTTCGGAAAAGGAATTAGAGCAAGAAGCAACTAGTCGGAAATACCGACAAGTTCGAAAAGAAGGTAATAGAACTGTAGAAAGAGAGATTGAACATTATAACCTTGATGTAATAATATCTGTAGGTTATCGTGTAAAATCTAAACAAGGAACTCAATTTAGAATTTGGGCAACTCAAACCTTAAAAGACCATTTGGTAAAAGGTTATACTATTAATGAAAAACGTTTAGCCCAAAAAGAACAAGAAGTAAAACTATTAAAAGATGGTATTCACATTTTAAGTAGAGTTATTGAAGAAAAAACAGTAGATAATGAATGGCTAACTGTTTTTGCAAAAGGTTTAAGCTTATTAGATGATTACGACCACGAACAATTAGATGCTAAAGGTTTAACTAAAAGAGAAGCAGATTACCCAAGTTTAGCCGATTATCAAAAGCTCATCAATCAAATGTTAGCCGAGTTTGATAGTGCTGTATTTGGCAAAGAAAAAGATAAGAGCTTTGAAAGTTCGGTAGCCCAAATTGCAAAAGGCTTTGGGTCAGCTGATTTTTATCCAACACTAGAGGAGAAAGCTACAATGCTTTTATATTTAGTTGTAAAAAACCACTCATTTGTAGATGGTAATAAACGTATAGCAGCAGCTTGTTTTCTTAAGTTTTTACAACAAAATAATATGCTATTTAATAGCCAACAGCAACCGATAATTAGTAATGATACGCTAGCGAGTTTAACCCTTTTTATTGCTTCTAGCAAACCAGAAGAAATGGAAACAGTAAAACGATTAGTGATTAGCGTATTAAATAGAAATAAATAAAATGACTGACAGCTCAATAATATCAAAAATATGGAACCTTGCCAACGTACTTCGTGATGATGGCGTAGGTTATGGCGATTATTTAGAACAAATTACCTATTTGCTATTCTTAAAAATGGCAGATGAACTCAATAAACCGCCTTACAATAAAGGATTAGTTTTTCCGAAACTAAAAGATGTGGAAGGCAACGAGGTTGCAGATGCCGAAATTGCCAATTGGGAAACTTTATCTAGCAAACGTGGTGCAGAATTAGAGTCGTTTTACAGTCAATTATTGCGTACACTTTCTACAGAAAAAGGAACGCTTGGTCAAATTTTCACCAAAAGTCAGAATAAAATACAAGACCCGGCCAAATTGCTTAAAGTCATCAACCTGATTGATAAAGAAGATTGGTCCATGATGGGCGCAGATATAAAAGGTAAAATTTACGAAGGACTTTTAGAGAAAAACGCAGAAGACACCAAAAGTGGCGCTGGACAATACTTTACACCAAGAGCATTGATAAAAACAATGGTAGCCTGTGTGCAACCAAAACCAATGAAAACCATTGTTGACCCAGCCTGTGGAACTGGTGGTTTCTTTTTGGCTGCTTACGATTGGATTGTAGATAACAACAAATTAGACCGAGAAGAAAAAGAGTTTTTAAAGAACAAAACCTTTTACGGAAACGAAATTGTTGCCAATACACGTAGAATGTGCTTAATGAATATGTATTTGCACAACATTGGAGAAATAGATGGAGAATCGTTTATCAATCCAAATGATGCCTTAATTGCAGATGATGGCGAACGCTACGATTACGTTTTGGCAAATCCACCTTTTGGTAAGAAAAGTAGTATGACTTTTACCAACGAACAAGGCGAAATTGTAAAAGAAGATTTAAGTTATAATCGTCAAGATTTTTGGGAAACGACTTCCAACAAGCAATTAAATTTTTTACAGCATATAAAAACACAATTAAAAATAACAGGAGAAGCAGCAGTAGTGCTTCCGGATAATGTATTATTTGAAGGTGGAGCAGGCGAAGAAGTGAGAAAGCAGTTAATGAAAACCACAGAATTACATACCATTTTGAGATTACCAACAGGAATATTTTATGCGCAAGGTGTAAAAGCAAACGTTTTGTTTTTTAACAATAAACCAGCAAGTAAAGACCCTTGGACAAAAGACATTTGGTTTTATGATTACAGAACAAATGTACATCATACACCAAAGAAAAGCCCGATGCGACAAGAGCATTTAAAAGAGTTTATTGAGTTGTATAAGGGCAAAAACATTAACAAACGAAAAGAAACTTGGAGCGAAGAAAACGAGGAAGGAAGATGGCGAAAATATACCTATGATGAGGTCATAGCAAGAGACAAAACGAGTTTAGATATTTTTTGGTTAAAGGACAAAAGCTTAACCGATTTAGACAATTTACCAGACCCAGACATTTTAGCGAATGAAATCATTGAAAATATAGAATCTGGACTGAATAGTTTTAGAGAAATAATGGAAACGATAAATGGTGAGTCAGATTAGTGCAGACCAAACAATAATAAAAAAAGCTTTTTGTTTTAATAACACCAAAATCGGTGACTTATTAGACCTTATTTGTTAACTGATGTATTGAGAAGTAGGGTTTCAAATCCGAGTCCAAAGAAAATCGCTTTAAACCCAAACTTAAACGTTTGATATTAAAGCGATTTAAATTAAAATCTAAATACAACCAACGAACCTAATTTAGTGGTTTAGTTTTTCTCGAATGTTAAGTAATCGGTTCCGCCACCTCCGCCACTTACATCTATTAACTCAATTCTGGTTGCTGATTGTGATACAAAGTCCCAATCGTCATTTAAATCTTGAAAGTTATTGGTAAGATTGAAATTGATATTGAAGTCTAAATCATCCAGATGGTCATCATTACTATTGCTATCTGTTATACTCCATGTACCATTGTATTCCGTTGTGCCATTGTTGGCATTTAAGACACCTGAACTATTGAAGGTGAAATTATAGCCTGAAAAATTGGTGGTTTCATCGGTTCCGGAATCTACAAAATTAGTAATTCGCCAGGTTCCTGTTGCCACATTATCTTGTATGGTGGTTTGGGTTTCTGATGAACAATTGCTGTTTGGCGCGCCGACTGTAAAGGTTAAATAATCGGTTCCGCCATTGCCACCACTGACATCTATAAGTGCAATGGAATTAGCGCTATAACTAATAATGTCCCAATCATCATTTAAATCTTCAAATTCATTGGTGAGGTTGAAGTTGATGTTAAAATCTAGGTCGTCTTGGCTGTCATCATTACTGTTACTATCTGTAATGCTCCAGGTTCCTGTGTAAGTATTATTACTACTAGTTGCTGTTAGTGTGCCGTTAGCACCAAATTGAAAGGCATAGCAGGAAAAATGACCAGTTTCATCATTTCCAGAATCTACAAAGCGTGTAATGATCCAGGTATTGGCTGTTACACTGGCTTGAATTTGTGCTTGGGTGTTTTGATTGTTATTGCTGTCATCATCTGATGAACAGGACCATGCCATGATGCTCAATCCGAAAAGGAGCAGTAGTTGGTGCTTAAATTTGATTGGTTTCATGTTAATTGCTGTTTTATATGTTATTGTAAAATAACGAAATAGTACCGATTTCATTGCATGTGGTTGTGTTTTTTTTAAAATCATTCAGTTGATTACTAATTATTTAGAAATAGAAATCTTCGTGTGTTTAAAGCAACCTACACTTTTTATGGCATGCTCCGTTGGTGACATTTGAGGTTTTTAGCTTGTTGGGTTTGTAGGGTTTGTCGCGCTGGCCATTTTAAGTTTTAAATTTATGGGTTTGTATTGTTGGGTTGTTGGGTTTTCTCGCGGAGGCGCAAAGTTGCAAAGTTGTTTTCTGCCTAGCGGCAGACAGGGTTGTGGAGTTGTTTAATTGCAAAGACGCAAAGACACAAATATTCAAGGTTCAAAGTTCAAATCTGCTTTTTGGCAGACAGGGTTGTAGCGGGTAGCGGTAGTGTGTTTTTGCGTTTGTTATAAAAAAAGTCCTACAGGGTATGCAGGACTAAAGATTTTCATCTATGGCATATAGCCTTATTGTGATAAAATTAAAGATTAGAAAGTACGATATTGGTTGGTTTAAAACCTTATAGCTTCCTTTATTATTATTATTATCATATTTACATAAGGTTGTAATTAACCCTAAAAAGAAGATAGCTGGAAACAGCTTTTGGGTTTTTGGATGGCCCGTTTTATGTAATTAAATAATGAAATTCATAATTCTTTAATTTTTATAAGATAGCAACTGGTACCTTTTTTTTGAAAGTTTTTAAAAGAACTAAATACGGAACGCATTATAGTTGAAATAAGATACCAGCATTCACGATAACTTGTTCATAATCGCTTACCACATATTTAGGCTCTAGATACACACTTAATTTCTCTGAAAATTGCCAACGGCCACCAGCTCCAATATTAACACCAAAGGCACTATCACTAACTTCATAGGTTTCATAATAATAACTATAATAGGAAGCGCCTGATTTATAATTTGAATAATTAACACCTAAAAGGGGGTAAATTTTCAACTTATTTTCAAGAATTGGGAAGAAATAGTGGGCATTGGCATCTACGGCCAGCGTATTTTGATTAAATCCATAGAGGTTATTTCCAAAAAAATAGGTAATACCTGGAGATACAGTAATTTCATCTGTGATATTAAACTCGGCTTTTGCGGTAATTCCAGGGTCCGAAATTTTTTCGTTGTATCCCAATCCGCCACCAATGGCTATTTGTGCTTGCATTTGTAAACCTAAAAGCATTATAATGCAGCAGGTTAATAAGCCGACGTTATTTTTTAAAATTTGTGTGTGTTCCATATTTACGTGATAATAAATTGGTGAATAATAACAGGCCATTCCAAATTTGTTTTTGAAACGGCCTGATTTTTATTGTTACTTAATAAAAGTTATTATATTTCCACTTGCGTTTACTACAAGCTCTGTTGGTGAAATAGATTGGATATCCCAAAATTCAGCATTGCCATCAACAGTAACCTCAATTTGAAATCTATCGATAACTTGGTAGGTTCCATTTGCACTCGTCATTAATACGCAATTGTCGTTAGTATCTTCGTCATAGTTCGTTATTTGAAAGAATAAGTCATCTGTAAAATTGATAAATGAATTTTTCTTACATTCTGTTAATGGCGGTGCTCCAGCCTGACTTTCAAAATACCACTTTCCTAATATGGCTTCACCAGTAGTCAGCTCTCTGGTTGTAAACGAATCTATATTACTTTGTGTGGTGTTTCCATTTGTATCTTTTGCTACAACCATCCAGTAATATGTGGTTTCTGCTTGTAAATCTGTTTGTGTATTATAAGACGTTATATTTAAGTTATTTGCAATAGCCATTTGGGGTGGATTTTGAGTATCTAAAAAAACTTGGTAAGAAACAACATCGCCCTCTGGATCTGTTGCAGTTTCCCAAGATAACTGAAGCTGCAAATCAGCATCATTAGCTACGTCTATAACATTAAAATTGTTGGGTGCTTGATTTGTTTGTATACTATCATCATCGCTACTACAGTTTGTAAAAGCGATGCTCGTTACGAGTACTAAAAATAAGATTTTGAAATTTACTTGTGTGTTTTTCATAATTATAAAAATTTTAATTTTTGAGTTTTGTGATTATCCTAAAAGCACACCTTTATGATTGTAGCAATTGTAATTTGCTTTGTTTTCAAAAAGGTGTTTTTTTAGGCGTGGTTTATAACTTGTTTTAGACTATTCATGCGATATAAAGTAAACCAATTTATAGGGCTATTTAATTAGTTATTACACATATAATCACCGTTTACATTTACTGTGGTATTATTGCTTTCGGTAAGGTTTGGATTTGTAGGGTCATAGCGGTTATATAAAGCACAAGCATCAATGTCCTTGAAGGTTGTGTTTGTAACTGTTAAAACGGGATCTACCCACATTTCAATAGCACCACCAGCTCCTGCACCACCAGCGTATTCAATTAAAACGTTATTGAATTGCGTTAAAACAGATGAAGACCTATGGATAGCAAGTGCTTTCCAAGCGCCTGGCGCTTTTGTCACACCTGTAAAGGTAATTGGGTTCGTTGGAGTTCCTACTGCAATTAGAGCGCTACCTTCATTAAAAAGTTTATCTAGTTCAAGTCCTTTGCTATCTTCAAATTCTAAAATAACACCTGGTTCTAACGTTAATTGTGCGCCGTTTTTAATTACGATGTCATCAGCAGTACGATACGGTACACTTAATGTTTTCCATGTTTGATTGGTTGATATTGTACCATCCTGACCTGCACTTAAACGAATGACATCCGTTGCGTTTCCTGTAAAATTGCCTCCAGAAATATTTTTTACAATATTGGTGTCTACATATAAAGGGATATTACAGTTATTTATGATTGTATTATTAATCTCTACATTATAATCAAAGCCTGTGGCAGCAATACCATTGCTGAAACTATTTTTAATAGTTACAAGATTCAATCGGAAATAGGTGCCTGTCATTAATATAAGGCTTGCTGGCTCGCTATTACTGGTTAATCCACTAGCACCAGCATACTCCATAGTTACAAACTCGAAGCGGTTGTTTAAACTTTCACTAGAAACCATAATGCCTTTCCATGCGCCTTTTTCTTTGGTAGTTCCTGAAAATCTAATTGGATTACTTGAAGTGGCCATGGCATTTATAGAGCCACTTTCTTTAACTTTCATACCGGATCCGTCAGAGAATTCTATTACTACGCCTGGTTTTATTACTAAATCAATTTCTACCGATGCCACGCAGTTTACAATATAGTCTACACCATCGTTAACATTTTCTAATACCAAAATAGCTTCAGCATTGTTGCTTTGAAAAGCATCACACTCTAAAATTACTGTTGGGTTAAGGTTTTGTGGTGGTTCATCTATGGAGTCGTCACTGCTACAACTAGCAAATGAGAAGCCGATTAAGGCTAAAAACAATATTGATTTTAAATTCATTTTTAAAGTAGTCATGTTCAATTTTTATTAGGGTTAAAAAAATATTTGTACAAATTTATCGTGTGAGGTTTCCTACACAATGCTTAATCAGAATTTGAGGTGTTTTGTTGAGTATTTGGTTGTTATGAATTAGTATTCAACATTTGGCTATATAATTGTTTAAGCTATTTCATAAAATTTCTATGTAATAGTTACTCTTGGGTAATTTTTCGAACTTTAAAATTCTCACTATCCGTAACATATAGCGTATTTTGATTATCAATAGTTATCCTTGCTGGTCTATCGAATTGCGCATCGGCACCAGTTCCGTCAGCAAAACCATCGGTGCTTCCAGCTATAGTACTGACCACACCAGTTGGCGTTATTTTCCGTATTTTATGATTTTTACTATCTGTAACATAAAGGTTACCTTGACTATCTATGGTTATTCCTTCTGGAGAATTAAATTTAGCATCCGCTCCTGTACCATCTGTGTATCCAGAAGTACTTCCAGCAAAAGTGCTAACCTCACCAGTAGGACTTATTTTTCGTATTATATTATTACCGCTATCGGCTACATATACATTTCCTTGATTGTCCTCGGTTAATCCTCTTGGACTTGAAAACTTGGCATTAGCTCCTGATCCATTTTCATAACCTTCAATACTTCCCGCTAAAGTAGTAACCATACCAGTTGGCGTAATTTTTCGAATCAATTGACTATCAATATAGGAGTCCGTTATATCGGTAACATAAAGATGAGCTTGATTATCGATAGTTATACCTTTTGGATAGGTGAATTCTGCATTTGTTCCCATTCCGTCAGCATTTCCATAAACACTACCTGCTAAAGTAGTAACCATACCATCTGGAGTAATTATACGTATTTTACTGTTGCCGTTATCCGCAATATAGAAGTTGTTCTGACCATCCACGGTTATGTCCATAGGGCTTGCAAATTGTGCACTTGCTCCCATGCCATCTGCAAAACCATCCGTGCTTCCAGCAAAGGTAGTAACGACACCACTTGGGGTGATTTTCCGAATTTTATGATTAAAAAGGTCTGTGACATACAGGTCGCCTTGATCAGTCATGGTTAATCCCGATAGGTAGCTAAATTGTGCGTTTGAGCCCATTCCATTTGCGTAACCATACGTGCTTCCGGCTAACGTGCTTACCTGAATATCTGAAATAATATATTCAAATTCTGATCCTATTAATTCTGTGCTATTCACTAGAACTTTTACCAAGCCTGTGTAGGCTCTTGCTGGTACGGTTACGTTAATTTCTGTGTTGGTTACTGATTGTATGGTTGCTTCCACATTGTTGAAATAAACGGTAATATTATTCATATCGGTTCCAAAATGATTTCCGCTAATTGAAACAACGGTTCCTTTTGGCCCACTATCTGGCACCATATTACTTAAGGTTGCGGTTGGTGTAGGAGTAGGAGTTGGTTTCGCATCATCATCACTACTGCAACTATAAGTTAAAACAATACTTAATACGAGAAATAATGCTTTGCAATTATTTTTTAAAAAATTCATTGTGTTATTTTTTGATTTATATAAATGATATAATTATTTAAAAGTAAAATGTATAGTTTCCTTCACAAGAGGCAATCAGAATTTGGAATGTGTTTATGTGTAAATAGCCAATATGCATTAGAATTCAGTTTTTTAATTTTCAAAAAATATCTGTTTATATTTCGGCTTGATTAATTTAGTTTAACCAAACGTCGTTTTCTATTGGTGTTTTAAAAACGACATGGTAAACACACGAATTCTAAAAATTTTAAAATTATTTTGGATTATACCTATTACTACATAAAAAAAGACTTCATGCTTGAAGTCTTTTTTTAAAATATATAATTTTGAATGATTTATACGCTATTGGCTCCAGCTTGATACTTGCCAACTAAAAACATTATAGAAAACACTAATTGTTTTTTAATATAAAATAGGCATTTTGTAGTCTATTATCACAAACCATCTAAAACATCATTAACCTTGTATGAGCTTATATCGAAATATTTGTCATCTGATGTTTTCTGAAAAGTAGTTATGTTCATTTGCATACTTGGTGTATCGCTGTTTTTTTCGAAGTAAACATAACGAACCATCATACCTTTTGGAAAGTTTTCATCCACATTCTTTATTTTATTTGAGGTTGCCATTTTAGAAAAATATTTGATTTGTCCACCAAAAAGATGATTGCCATTTAAATCGATATTAATATCCTGAGAAACCCAGGCATACATTTTAGTTTTCTCTTTTTTGTTTGTATAAATATACTTTCTGCAATTAAAGCCATAAATATCTTGTTGCTCATCGGTTCGTTTCCATTGACCGTTATCATCTTCAAAATCTACACCACTTTCGGCCTTTTTTTTAGCCATTTTCTGGAAATTAATCATGGGCATTTTTGTGGCGGTTTTCCCTTTTTCATTAATCATATAGGTTGCAGCGCCTTCATAATCAAATAGCATGCGTGCTTCATTTTTATCACCTTCATTCATAATCATACATTCACCTGTATTACCAAAAACCATTTTGACCGTCATGGTTTCTTTCAGCTTACCATTGTTTTTAAAGCTCTTGGTTTCCATAACTAAAGTCGCTTTTACTGGGTTTTCAGGAATGGGATAACACTTATCGTTTTCATACGTTATATCTTCAATAGCTTCACGTTCTTTTTCTCGTTGAGGTTCGGCATGTTGTTCTTTCATGTCTTTACGAACTTCATTCTTTATCTTACGCTTTATCATGCCACGTTACGCTTGAATAGGAACCACGTACATAAAAGAAAGCAAAATTATAAACGAAATTTTAAGTGTACTTTTCATGTTATTGATTATTTAATTGAACACTTAACGGTATGCTTAAATTAATCATATTTAAAACATACGACAAGCCCTAATGAGTGTTTGGTGTTAATGAATTAGAATTGGGGTATATATTACTGTAAAGCACTACCGCTTTATGTTATAGTATGCAAAAAGGCTAACACCGAAAACTAAAAATTTTAAAAACTAATAGGCTAGAAATAGGTGAATTTTACGTAACATAATTACGGTCCAATAGTTGGTGGTTCAAAATTAATTAGATAATCTAATTAAGATAATAGTTTTGTGTGATTATCCTAATTTTGCCAAATGGTTCGCGTATTATTTAAAACGCAACATGGTTTCTAAGATATCATTAATTTGCTTTGCTTTTTGTCTAGAAACGGGGATTTCCACATCATCATGCATAATTAAGCTTCCACCATCGTGTTTTAAAATACCCTTTACAAATTGTGGGTTTATTAAATGTGATTGATGCACCCGAATGAAACCATGGTCTTTTAAAAGAGCTTCAATTTCCTTTAAAGTTCGACTAATTAAAATTTTATTTTCTTCTTTGCAAAAAATAAAGGTGTAGTTACTGTCTGATTGACACCTTATAATATTTGTGATTTTCACAATTTGGTAGCCAACACCTGTAGGTAATGCTATTTGAGAACATACTTTACTACTATCTTTAATGTATTCTTGAAGTAGGTGCCATTGTTTAGGGCTTGTTTGCTTTCTCCGTTTTTCCCAATTTGAAAATGCTTTTACAATGTTTTTTTCAGTTATTGGTTTTAGCAAATAGTTTATAGCACTGTATTGGAAAGCTTTAATTGCATATTGGTCATAGGCTGTAGTAAATATTATATCAAAATCTAGTGGAAATAAACAATCTAATAAAGCAAACCCATTAAGGTTGGGCATTTCAATATTTAGAAAAAGCAAGTCTGGTGGGTTTTTCTGAATGAAAGCCAATCCTTCTATTGGGTTCGTAAAGATCCCAATTATCGTATAGTCTTGATGAACTTTTTCTATCAAATTAGCCAAAACATTGGTGCAATGGCTTTCATCGTCAATAATTATTATTTTAGTCATAGTTTAATAATCATAAGTTAATGTAATTCGTGATCCTAGTATACGGTGTTCTTCTTCAATATCTTCAATTTTAAACTTGATGTTATGATCGTTTAAATGATTATATAAGGTTAAGCGATCCAAAAGGATTGTAGTACCCATCGAGTTGTGCAATTTTTTCTTTTTACCACTTTCCTTTCTACCAATTCCATTATCTTCAATGGTTATTTTTAAATATTCTGTCGTGTCAAAAATGAGTGTTAATTTTTTGGTGGCTTTTAAACTTGGTTGCAAACCATGCCAAATGGCATTTTCAACAATTGGTTGCAATAATAAAGGTGGTATTTGATATTGTGAGAGTGCTTCTTTTGATTGGACTTGAATATCATAATTAAAATTTGAACTCATTCGGCTTTTTTCTAAAGAAAGATAAAGCTCTATAATTTCCAGCTCTTCTTCAACGGTAATTTTTTCGCGATTACTGTTCTGTAAAATACCACGTAATAGACTCGAAAAATCATCTAAATAGGCCATAGCCTTTTCGTTTTCGGAGGTCATAATTAAATATTTAATGGCGTTCATGCTATTAAAGATAAAGTGTGGATTCATCTGTGAACGTAATGCCGTCATTTCCGTTTTTCTTATTCTTTTTGTAAAATCTTCTTTTATTTTTTGTTCGCGTTCTAGTTCTATTTTAGAGTATAACTGAATAAGTTCTGCTGTTTTTTTCTGTACTTTATCATCCAATTCCTTATTCATGTTTTCTTGTAATTGTTGATTTTCCCGAAGCTGATTTATTAATTCTGCTGTGGTTTTTTCCTTTTTTTCTTGCAGTATAAATACATTTTTTCCTAATGCTAGTGAAAAACAAAACACTTCGGCTAACAAGCCTAACTGAAAAATAATATTTAACGATTGCGTAAAGTTAAAAAAATGACCAGGAATAGTATTTAAGCCTGTATAAGCAACATATGTACTTAATGCGGCACCAATAAAAAAGAAGGATTGACCAATTATAAAATAGTGAAGTAAGGCATGTTTAACTTTGTAAATAATCCAAAATATGAGAATAAAATTAAAAGGAAGAATAATAAACCTAATAATTGTAAACGTTTTTGTGTAGTATTTTCCATCCAATAAAAAATTATGAAAAGAAAAATAGATAAGGGCATAAAGAAAGCAAAAGAGCGCGAAATAATACAATATTTTTGCAAGTAGATTGTCATACTTTTTTACTTGTAATAATTGGGATATAAACAATATATAAAACCCAATAAAAATAAACTGAATAGATTCAAATAGATTGAATGCCGTTTTAGGCATGTACTCAAAAAAATTGGCAATAGGAGCTAATGTTTTCTGAAGGACTAAAAAACCATAAACAATTTGAAAAAATAAATAGCCTAGATAAAACAAATAGAGTTTATCGCGCAAGCGAAACAAAAAAACCAATGAAAAAACCAAAATAGTAATCAGAGAAATGATATAGAAGTAAATAAACCCTATGGAATTTAATTGATCTGAATATTTTTTTTAAGAGACTTCCCAATAAGCTCGTTCCGAATACATATGTGGTTTGGTTAGAATTGGATCCGTATGAATATCCAACCTGACATATATTTCTGATTCTTGAAAAGGCGTAAATCTCAATTTTGTAAAAATGCGCTCTATGTTATTAGTTCGTTCAATTAATGGAATGTAAAATCCATTTTTAAATATTTTATAATCTGAATATACTTGTTGATAAATATGGGTGTAATCTGTTAAACTATGTAAATACACCTTAACGCTATCTTGCGACCGGTTTTTAATTTTAAATTTAAGCCAAATGGATTCCACTTTAGAAGCTATGTAAGAAGAATCATAAGGTTTCCAGTTGGTGAGATCTTTAACGTCTTCAAAAGTTACATTCTTTTCGCTTCTTAGAGTGGTAACATTTTGATTGTTAAGTAATTGAATCTTAAACGGAATGGAATCGGCCATAATTTGGGCAGATAATTGAGGAATACCGCATAAAAAGTAAAAAAATAAAATTGCTAAAATTTTAAACATCATAGCTAAAATACCAATCTATTCTGACATATTTGATGTTAGATTAGAATTCAGCTGTTACTAATTAGTATTTGGTAAATTTTAATTGTGGTTGGTTTTCATTACCTCTACACATTGTTTTGTGGCATTTTTCAAGTTTTCAGAAAGTTATTTTAACCAAATCAGCTAATTTGATATTAAATAGGCTTCTTGCCTATTGTGCACCATTTTTATTTTAATTACTATTACAGTGGTTTGGTTGTGTTCGTCATTGCAAAAAGATAAATCTTTTAAGGTTTTTAATAGTTTAAAGTAATATCTAAAAATTTTAAACTTCTGTTAAACAAAATTTGGTGTATTAAAAATTTTGTATATTTGCTAATCGTATGAAAAACGTATTCCATAATATACTATCTATTGCTATGGCATTTGTCGTGTTATTTTCGACGTTGTCATTCACAGTTGATATGCATTATTGTGGTGGTACTTTGGTAGAAACCGCTATCTTTAATAAAGCCAAAGGCTGCGGTATGGATATGAATAAACCATCTACGGAAGGCTGTACGATTACCAAAAAAGATTGTTGTAAAAACGAACAAACTCTAGTTGATGGTCAAGATGAACTCCAATTACATGTTGATAAAATTTCTTTTGAGCAACAGGTATTTATTGCGTCATTTGTACAGACATACCTAAACCTTTTTGAAGATCTTGACACCCAAGCTTCATCTTATACAACATACGAACCTCCACTCGTTATCAGGCAAATCTTCAAGCTTGACGAGACCTATTTAATTTGATTTTTAAACAATAAACCTTGTTATCCAGTGATTCATTTCATTAGGATGACTTCTTGCGTTCGATGTTTTTCTAACATCAATGTCTAACTGTTTAATAATCAATACTCATGCTGAATAAAAGCATCAAATTTTTAATAGAGAATAAACTCGTAGCTGTTCTGTTACTCGTCCTTTTTGTAGGTTGGGGAACTGTGAATGCCCCTTTTAATTGGGATACTGGGTTTTTACCAAGCAACCCTGTGGCCGTCGATGCCATTCCAGATATTGGCGAAAACCAACAAATTGTTTTCACGAAATGGGAAGGTCGTTCACCCCAAGATATTGAAGACCAAATTACTTATCCTTTAACGACGTCTTTATTGGGAATTTCAGGTGTAAAAACCATCAGAAGTTCGTCCATGTTTGGGTTTTCAAGTATCTATATCATTTTTGAAGAAGATGTAGAATTCTATTGGAGCCGAAGTCGCATATTAGAAAAACTCAATTCCCTACCTAGTGGATTATTACCCGAAGATGTGAATCCAGCGTTGGGTCCAGACGCCACAGGTTTAGGACAAATTTTTTGGTACACATTAGAAGGTCGTGATAAAAACGGAAACGTTACTGGTGGTTGGGATTTGCACGAATTGCGAAGCATTCAAGATTACTACGTAAAATATGCCTTATCGTCGGCAAGTGGCGTTTCTGAAGTGGCTTCCATTGGTGGTTATGTTCAAGAATATCAAGTAGATGTGAACCCGGAACTGATGCGTCAATACAATGTGGGGTTAGACCAAGTTGTAAAAGCCGTTAAGGAAAGTAATAAAGATATTGGTGCGCAAACATTAGAAATCAATCAAGCCGAATATTTAGTGCGTGGTTTGGGTTACGTAAAATCTATTGCAGACATAGAAAATGCTGTTGTTGCTTCCGAAGATTTCACATCCCTAAAAATTAAAGACATTGGTAAGGTATCATTAGGGCCTGCAGCACGACGCGGCATATTAGATAAGGAAGGTGCAGAAGTTGTTGGAGGCGTTGTTGTGGCACGTTATGGTGCAAATCCGATGGAAGTTATCAACAACGTCAAAGAAAAAATCAACGAATTAAGTTTTGGATTGCCATCCAAAGTTTTAGCAGATGGTAGTACATCCCAACTGACTATTGTGCCATTTTACGATAGGAGTGAACTGATTCAAGAAACTTTAGGCACACTAAACGAAGCCTTAACTTTAGAGATTTTAATTACCATTTTGGTGATTATCATTATGGTATTTAACCTTCGCGCTTCTATTTTAATTTCTGGCTTATTACCAGTTGCGGTTTTAATGGTATTTATCGCCATGAAACTCTTCAATGTCGATGCCAATATTGTGGCACTTTCTGGTATTGCCATTGCTATTGGAACCATGGTGGATGTTGGTGTCATACTTTCAGAAAACATCATCAGGCATTTGGAAGTTGAACGTGAAAAGCGAACAGTTCAAAGTGAAAAATTAAAAATTAAAAATGATTATAGCGACGCAGATTCTGAAGATGAGATTCTTCACGCTGTTCAGAATGACAAACGTTCAATAAACCAAATGGTTTACAACGCCACAGCTGAAGTTTCTGGTGCCATTGTAACCGCAGTAATGACAACCATTATTAGTTTCATTCCTGTATTTACTATGATTGGAGCCGAAGGCAAACTATTCAGACCATTAGCCTTTACAAAAACCTTTGCATTAACCGCTTCCCTTATTGTGGCTTTATTTATAATTCCACCTTTTGCAGCCTATTTATTCCGAAGAAAAAGCATCAAAACGCGTTTTAGTTACCTTATAAATGCAGCTTTAATAATAGCAGGAATAATGGGTCTTATTTATGGTTATTGGTTAGGAATCATTTTGATAGGTTTTGGAATTTCAGGTCTATTAAAACTTCAAAATATTATTGATGCAAAGCGCGCAAATATTATTAATATAATCATTTCTGCAGCTGCTATCGTGTTCCTTTTAGCTGAATATTGGAGACCATTAGGAGTCGATAAAAGCATCTTTTGGAATCTCATTTTTGTAAGTGTCATTTGTTTTGGATTGTTGGGTGGTTTTATGTTATTCCGAAGTTATTACACGCGTATTTTAAGATGGTGTTTAGATAATAAACTATTGTTTCTATCTGTTCCAACGGCGATTGTAATGGCTGGTTTTTTCATCATGAAAAACACAGGAAAAGAATTTATGCCTTCATTAAACGAAGGTTCTTTCTTATTGATGCCAACCTCAATGCCACATTCTGGAGTTGAAGAAAATAAACGGGTGTTACAGCAATTGGATATGGCCGTTGCCAGCATTCCAGAAATTGAAACCGTTGTTGGTAAAGCAGGTAGAACCGAATCGGCTTTAGATCCGGCACCTTTATCGATGTACGAAAACATGATTCAGTATAAACCGGAATATATGCTGAATGATGATGGCGAGCGTCAGCGTTATAAAGTGAATGAGGATGGTTTGTTTGAATTGACCGATGGACGATTGGCGTACGATGGAAGTGAAAGATTCAAGGAGACGTCAGGTCGAGTGTCACGAGGCACGAGTGATGTATCGAGACCCAATACTTCTCGATACAATTCTGATAAAAAATCAGAATCACTCGAAGTGACAACTGGCGTTAAACAATCTCAACTAATAGAAGACAACGATGGTGAATTCTACCGAAACTGGCGACCAGAAATTACATCACCTGATGATATTTGGAATGAAATTGTACGAGTCACCAAATTACCAGGTGTAACGTCAGCACCAAAACTACAACCTATTGAAACCCGATTGGTCATGCTTCAAACAGGCATGCGAGCACCCATGGGAATCAAGGTAAAAGGACAAGACTTAAAACAAATTGAAGCGTTTGGCGTGCAATTAGAAACGATATTAAAAGAAGCTGAAGGTGTTAAAAAAGAAGCGGTTTTTGCCGACCGTATTGTTGGGAAACCGTATTTGCTAATTGATATTGATAGAGAAAAAATTGCCCGTTATGGTATTTCTATTCAAGATGTGCAAGACGTAATACAAGTCGCAGTTGGTGGCATGGTACTAACCCAAACCGTTGAAGGCAGAGAACGTTATGGTGTTCGTGTGCGTTATCCAAGAGAATTGCGCGGGAATCCGTCTGATTTAGAACAAATTTATATTCCTGTTTCAACAGGTAGTCCTATTCCTTTAAGTGAATTGGCAAGCATTCGTTATGAACAAGGTCCACAAGTGATTAAAAGTGAGGACACCTTTTTAGTCGGTTATGTATTATTTGACAAGCAAGCTGGTTTTGCAGAAGTAAGTGTTGTTGAAAACGCACAAGCTTTAATACAAAGTAAAATAGCTTCTGGTGAATTGATTGTACCTAAAGGGATTAATTACCAATTCACAGGAACCTATGAGAATCAGTTGCGAGCCGAAAAAACCTTATCGGTTGTTGTGCCTTTAGCTTTAGCAATTATCTTTTTGATTCTGTACTTCCAATTCCGTTCTGTATCCACGTCTTTAATGGTGTTTACCGGAATTGCGGTTGCCTTCGCAGGTGGATTCATCATGATTTGGTTGTATGGACAAGATTGGTTTTTAAACTTCAATGTCGCTGGAGAAAATATGCGCGACCTGTTTCAGATGCATCCAATTAATTTAAGTGTGGCCGTTTGGGTTGGGTTTATTGCGCTCTTCGGAATTGCAACTGATGATGGTGTGGTTATGGCGACTTATTTAACGCAAACATTTGATAGAAATACGCCAGAAAATAGAAAAGAAATTAGAGCATCTATTGTGGAAGCCGGCGAAAAACGCATCAGACCCTGTTTAATGACTACAGCAACCACCATTTTAGCATTATTACCCATTTTAACATCTACAGGACGCGGAAGTGACATCATGATTCCGATGGCTATCCCAAGTTTTGGAGGCATGTTAATTGCACTAATCACCTTATTTGTGGTTCCAGTATTGTATAGCTGGAGGGCGGAGTTGAAAGTGAAAAACTAAAAGTGAAGAGTGAAAAGTGAAAAGTGAGAAGTGAAAAACTAAAAGTGAAGAGTGAGAAGTGAAAAATTAAAAGTGAAGAGTGAAAAGTGAAAAGTGAGAAGTGAAAAACTAAAAGTGAAAAGTGAAAAGTGATAAGTGAAAAACTAAAAGTTTAAAGTTATGAGTAAAAGCATTTTAAAAGATAAAAGTTATGCCTTTGCAGTTTTGGTAGTAAAGTTGTCCCAATTATTGGTAAATGAGCGAAAAGAATATGTTTTAAGCAATCAGTTTTTGAGAAGTGGAACTGCAATTGGCGCATTAATTCGTGAAGCGGAATTTGCTCAAAGTAAGGCCGATTTTGTACATAAAATGAGTATTTCACTGAAAGAAGCTAATGAAACATTGTATTGGTTGGATTTGTTGAAAGATACTGGTTATATACATGAAGACGCACATCAATTACATGTTGGTTTTAATAAAGAATTAGTTGCCATGTTAGTAAGTTCTATTAAAACCACTAAATCAAAAATTCAAAAATGAAACAGTTTATAAACATATTACGAATACGAGTTTTTAGTTTTCCGCAAGTCACCTGTCCTTTGCGAATTGTTTTGATTTGTAGTTTTTCACTTTTCACTTTTCACTCTATGAGTGCTCAAGATTTAAACACCCTCATAAACGAAGCTCTAGAGAACAATCCCGAAATTCAAAAGGTTGATTTTCAATATCAAATTGCTTCCGAAAAAGTAAACGAAGTCAACAGTTTGCCAAACACCGAATTTAATTTGGGCGTTATGGCTGTGAAACCTGAAATGGAAATGCCTATGGAAAACTTTAGGGTATCCGTTATGCAAATGCTGCCTTGGTTTGGTACTATAACTGCACGAGAAAATTATGCGACTTCTATGGCTGATGCGCAATATATAGACATCACCATAGTCAAACGGAAATTAGCGGTGTCTGTGTCGCAATTCTATTATCAACTGTATGAAATAAGCGCCAAACAAGATGTTCTTGATGACACTATTAGCTTATTAAAAACCTATGAGCAATTGGCATTGACTTCGGTAGAAGTCGGCAAAGCATCAGCCGTAGATGTCTTACGTTTACAGATTAGACAAAACGAATTACAACAAGAGAAAGAGGTGTTAAATCAACAACATATAGGTATTCAAGCTGCTCTGAATAGTTTACTAAATCGGGACTACGATGTTGAGGTATCTGTGGTTTCAACCATGAAAATTCCGGAAAGCGACAATTTCTTTAGCTATGATAGTTTATCTATAAACCCAGAATTACTCAAGTATGACAAGTTGTATCAATCTGTGGAACAGTCCGAATTACTAAACCAAAAAGAACGTGGACCCATGATAGGTTTTGGTGTGGAATACATTAATCAAGAAAATAGCCCCATGATTACCAGTTCCTATAAAGATATGGTAATGCCCATGCTGACGGTTTCTATTCCCATTTTCAATAAAAAATACAGCTCACAAAGCAAGCAAAATGAATTACGAAAACAGGAAATACAATCTCAAAAGGCGGAACGCTTAAATATACTGAAAGCGGAACTGTCGAAAGCCATTTCGCAGCGTAATCAGTCACGAATTAAATTCGATACGCAGGAGAAAAATCTAAAACAAGCCAAAGATGCTGAAAGGATTTTAGTGAAAAGCTATGAAACAGGAACCATTGATTTTAATGATGTTTTGGATATTCAGGAATTACAATTAAAATTTCAGATGAATCAAATAGAGTCCATAAAAACTTATTACGTTCAAACGATACTTATAAATTATTTAACGAGTTAATTTTCGTATTTTAAGATTGAACAGGCCTGTTAGTTCTAAACTATATTATTAACATTAAAAACAGCACATTATGACGTATTATTTTAACAAAACAGTAAAAGGAAATTTTAATGACGCTATAGAAAACGTAACAGAAGCACTCAAAACGGAAGGCTTTGGCGTTTTAACGGAAATTGATATTAAAGCAACGCTTAAAAAGAAACTGGATGTCAATTTTAACGACTACAAAATTTTGGGAGCATGTCATCCAACGTATGCGCATAAAGCACTATTGGCAGAAAATAAGATTGGCACCATGTTACCTTGTAATGTTATTGTACAGAGGTTGGAATCTGGCGATATTGAAGTTTCCGCCGTAAATCCTATGGCTAGCATGCAAGCTGTAGAAAATGATGATTTAAAGGGGATTGCCGAAGAAATAACCAATAAATTGAAATCGGTTATTGATACGCTTTAATTAACAAACCAGACCTAAAAGACCTAACAGGTTTTTGAAACCTGTTAGGTCTAAATAATAACACAAATAAAAATGAAACATCAACCTTTTGAAGCAGAACATTTTTTCCATCTATACAATAGAGGGAACAACGATGAAAACATTTTTTTAGAACAAGAAAACTATAGCTATTTCTTGGTTTTAATGAAGAAGTATTTGCTTTCTGTAGCGGATGTTTACAGCTATTGCTTACTACCAAATCATTTTCATGTTATTATAAAATTCAAAGAGGAATCGCAACAAGAAGTTGGTAAAAATAATAGTAAAATCAGTTTGCACCAACCTATTTCAAACATGATGAACGCTTATACTAAAGCCATTAACAAAAGGTATAATAGAAGAGGAAGCTTGTTTCAAGAACATTTAAAGCGAATAAAAATTACAGAAGAGAATTACTTGAGAAACCTTATTATATATTTAAATACAAATTCTACCCATCATCAAATAGAAGATTATAGAACATATAAACATTCATCTTATGATGCCTTGATAAGCGATCAAGAAACGTCTATAAAAAGAGATGAGGTAATAGAGCTATTTAGTGATGTGAATAATTTTAAGCATGTATTAAGTTCCAAAAAGTTGAATATTGAGACGTTGCAGGAATTAATTTTAGAATAAAAAAATAAACCAGACCAGACCTAACAGGTTTCAAAAACCTGTTAGGTCTATAAAACAACAAAAATGAAACACACATATCACATACACGGCATGACTTGCAACGGTTGTCGCAGTCACGTTGAAGACATACTTTCTAAAGTAGAAGGTGTTTCTAATGCAACCGTCAATTTAGAAAAGGCAGAAGCTACGATTGAAATGACATCGCATATTCCTATTGAAACCTTTCAAGAGGCTTTGAAAATGGATGGTGACACTTATACGATTCACATTCAGAACGATGACGAGATGAAACACACATATCACATACACGGCATGACTTGCAACGGCTGTCGCAACCACGTTGAAGACATACTTTCTAAAGTAGAAGGTGTTTCAAAGGCAAGCGTCAATTTAGAAAAGAAAGAAGCTACCATTGAAATGGCATCGCATATTCCAATTGAAACATTTCAGGATGCCTTAAAAAACGATGGTGGAAGTTATAGCATTCATAAACTTGGAGAAAAGCCATCTCAAAATGCAAAAGTAGAAATACCTAAAGGCAAAGGTACTGGAACATTTTATTGCCCCATGCATTGTGAAGGCGATAAAACCTATGACAAAGCTGGCGATTGTCCAGTTTGTGGAATGGATTTGGTAGAGGAACAAAACCTAGCAACTTCTAATGCAGAACAATGGACTTGCCCAATGCATCCAGAAGTTATAAAAGACGAAGCAGGAGATTGTCCTATCTGCGGAATGGATTTAGTGCCTATGGAACCCGACTTGTCTTCAGAAGAAAAGACCTATAAAAAACTCTTGAAGAAATTTTGGATAGCATCCATATTCACCTTGCCGATTTTCATCATTGCCATGAGTGAAATGCTCACCAACAATCCATTATACAACCTTATGGATCAAGTCAACTGGAATTGGGTACAGTTTGTATTGTCCATTCCAGTGGTATTTTATGCTACTTGGATGTTTTTTGAACGTGCTTACCGAAGCATCAAAACGTGGAACCTCAATATGTTCACGCTTATTGGTATTGGAGCTGGTGTGGCATGGTTATTTAGTGTGTTTGGGATGTTCTTTCCTGACTTTTTTCCAGAACAATTTTTATCAGAATCTGGCGCAGTTCATGTCTATTTTGAAGCTGCAACGGTTATTTTAACCTTGGTATTACTAGGGCAATTGTTAGAAGCACGTGCGCATAGTAAAACCAATTCAGCCGTAAAAGAATTGTTAAAACTGGCACCAAACAAAGCCACAAAAGTTGTAGATGGCGAAGATGTTGAAGTAAGTATTGATAAAATAGAATTAAACGATATTTTAAAAGTAAAACCAGGTGATAAAATACCTGTTGACGGTTCCATAACCGAAGGTGAAACTACGGTTGACGAATCCATGATTTCTGGAGAACCAATTCCTGTTAACAAAACGGTTGGTGATAACGTAAGTAGTGGTACCATAAATGGGAATCAAGTGTTCCTGATGAAAGCTGAAAAAGTTGGAAGCGACACCTTACTTTCTCAAATTATCCACATGGTTAACGATGCGAGCAGAAGTCGCGCGCCCATTCAAAATTTAGCCGATAAAGTGTCTGGTTATTTTGTGCCAGTTGTGGTTATCATTTCATTAATAACCTTCGTAGTTTGGGCCATTTGGGGACCAGAACCTGCTTATGTGTATGCCTTTGTGAATGCTATTGCGGTTTTAATTATTGCCTGTCCATGCGCATTAGGATTGGCAACACCTATGTCTGTTATGGTTGGTGTTGGGAAAGGCGCTCAAAATGGTGTGCTGATTAAAAATGCCGAAGCCCTCGAAAAAATGGACAAAGTAGATACTTTAATTGTAGATAAAACAGGAACCATTACCGAAGGCAAACCCACCGTGGAAAAAGTTGGTGCTTTTGGAAATGAATATTCCGAAGAAAAAGTCCTTCAATATATCGTGTCCTTAAATAGTAATTCTGAACATCCATTAGCTGAAGCAACCGTTAAATATGGAAAAGATAAGAATGCCGAATTATTGAAGTCTACTGATTTTAGTGCTGTAACAGGTAAAGGTGTTGAAGGAACCATAAACGGTAAAACCGTAGCATTAGGAAACCCTAAAATGATGGAACATGCAAATGCTGAAATTTCTTCGGAAATGGAAGACGAAGCAAAAAGCTATCAAAAACAGGGTAAAACCGTTTCTTATTTAGCCATTGGCGAAAATGTTGTTGGTTATGTCGTCATTGGCGATAAAATCAAAACCACAAGTGCCAAAGCCATTAAACAGCTTCAGGACAAAGGAATTGCGGTTATTATGTTAACAGGCGATAACCACAATACAGCACAAGCGGTTGCAACGGAATTAAATCTTGCCGATTTTAAAGCCAGCATGTTGCCTGAAGACAAATTAAAGGAAGTCGAAAAACTTCAAAAACAAGGTAAGGTGGTTGCCATGGCTGGCGATGGAATCAACGATGCGCCTGCCTTGGCCAAAAGTGATGTTGGTATTGCTATGGGAACAGGAACTGATGTCGCCATTGAAAGCGCTATGATTACTTTGGTTAAAGGTGATTTGCACGGCATTGTAAAAGCCAAAAACTTAAGTCATGGTGTTATGAAAAATATTAAACAAAACCTGTTTTTTGCGTTAGTGTATAACACACTAGGCGTTCCAATAGCGGCAGGCGTTTTATTTCCGTTTTTTGGATTATTACTATCGCCAATGATTGCAGCACTGGCCATGAGCTTTAGTTCGGTTTCTGTTATTGGGAATGCGTTGCGCTTACGAAGTGCAAAAATTTAATAATTAATGCAAAACGAATTAAAATGAAAACAATGAGTTATCTAAAGTATAAATTTAGCACGAAACCAAACCTAACAGGTTTTAATCCCGATAGCTATCGTGGACTGTTAGGTTTCAAAATTCCGATAACGATTATGGACTATTAAAGAACAACAAAAATTTAAACGACTATTAATTTAAAAACTTAAAATTATGAATACGCTAAAAGATACAAGCAAAAACGGAATGAGCAATTACACAAAATTCTTTCTAATGTTGGTTTGCTCATTTATAGCCATGTATATTACCATGTACTTAAACACTTATGAGTTTGACCATGTCTGGTTCAGTTTAACCAGATTTTATATGGTCTGTTTAGGCATTGCAGCCATGGCCTTAATTATGTTCTTCTTTATGAAGACTATGTATAAGGATAAAAAGAAAAATCTGGGAATAATCATTGGTAGCATCGTCCTTTTTCTTGGTGCTTTAGGTTTGGTACGTGACCAAAAATCAACCGTTGGCGATGTGTTATGGATGAAAGGTATGATTCCACATCATTCCATCGCAATTTTAACAAGTGAACGCGCAGATATCAAAGACCCAGAAGTCAAAAAGTTAGCAGAGGATATTATTGAAGCACAGCGAAAAGAAATTGAAGAAATGAAGGCAATGATTAAGCGTTTGGAAAATGAAAAATAAGTACAATCCTAATCCAGACCTAACAGGTTTCAAAAACCTGTTAGGTCTTGGTCAAAAAGAATAAATTATGAAAAAATATAGCATTTACATCGCAATTTTAGGAGTAGGATTACTTTTAGGTTGGTTAATTTTCGGTGGAAAATCCAATAATGAAACTGAACACAATCATGATGCCGTAACAGAAATCAATCAAATGTGGACCTGTTCTATGCATCCACAAATTATGCAACCCGAACCTGGCGATTGCCCTATTTGTGGCATGGATTTAATTCCTGCAGAAGCTGGTGCAGATGGTTTGTTAGCCGATCAGTTCAAGCTCACCGAAAACGCCATGGCTTTGGCAAACATTCAAACCTCTATTGTTGGAAGTGGGCAAACAGAAGGTAATACCATCAAATTATCTGGAAAAATTGTGGAAAATGAAGAGGCAAATGCCGTACAAGTCAGTTATTTTTCAGGACGGTTAGAACGCTTGAACGTGAATTCTACAGGCGAAGAAGTTCGTAAGGGTCAGTTATTAGCAACTATTTACTCGCCAGAACTGTATGCCGCACAACAGGAACTCATTACAGCCTCGTCTTTAAAAGAGTCGCAACCTGCTTTATACAAAGCGGTTCGTAATAAATTGAAGTTATGGAAATTGTCTGAAAGCCAAATCAATCAAATTGAAACATCGGGAAACGTACAAGAAAATTTTCCTGTGTATGCAACTGTTTCTGGTACGGTTTCAGACAAACTGGTTGAACAAGGCGACTATGTTAAACAAGGTCAGCCATTACTTAAAATAGCCAATCTCAATACGGTTTGGGCGAGTTTTGATGTGTATGAGAATCAAATTGATTTATTTAAAAAAGGTCAGGAGATTTCTATAACAACAAATGCTAATATTAATGAAGACATTAAGGCGAAAGTCGATTTTATAGACCCGATTTTAAATACCCAAACACGGACTGTAAAATTAAGAGCGGTTTTAAATAATAAAGAGAATATCTTTAAACCAGGTATGTTTGTTGAAGGGCAAATTAAAGGTGTTACTTCAACTAAAGATGAGGTTTTAACCATTCCAGCTTCAGCCGTTATGTGGACAGGTGAACGCTCTGTGGTATATTTAAAAACCGATCCTAATCAACCCATTTTTGAAATGCGTAACATTACTTTAGGTACTAAAATAGGTGATAACTACCAAGTTTTAGAAGGCTTATTTGCTGGAAACGAAATCGTAACCAACGGCACATTTACCATAGATGCCGCAGCACAATTACAAGGGAAAAAATCCATGATGAATAAAGCGTCAGGTCACGAAGCACATCAAAATAGGGAAGAAACAGCTTCAAATGAAACTAAAGCGCCTTTCAATTTGAATGAAAGAGTCAACGTACCAAAAGCATTTCAAAATCAATTAAAAACCGTTTTTAATGACTATATCCAATTAAAAGATGCTTTAGTTGAAGATGATTCCAAAAAGGTACAAAGCAAATCAAAAGAACTTATAGAAAATACAGCTAAAGTGGATATGAAACTTCTAAAAAATAATGATGTTCATAACCATTGGATGGCTTTAGAAACCGACATAAAAGCGGCAGCCATAGCCATTTCCAAAACGACAGATATTAAAGTTCAAAGAACTAATTTTAAAAGCCTATCAAGGCAATTAACCAATGCTATTGAAGTCTTTGGTATTAATGAAAAAGTGTATCATCAATACTGTCCGATGGTAGATAATAATAAAGGCGCCTATTGGTTAAGTAAGGAAGAAACCGTTTTCAATCCGTATTTTGGAGACGCTATGCTTACTTGTGGCGACGTAAAACAGGTAATAGAATAAGTAAACACAATAATTAATAATTAAATTTTAAACTATGAATTTTTCAAACAAACACGTAATTTTAGGTGTAGCGCTATTAGCAGCTATAGGTTTCACAAGTTGTAAAAACGAAGCGAAACAAGAAACAGAAACAACAACCGAAGTATCACAAGAACTAGCTATGGCAGAGGTTTCTTTTGGTGTAAGAGGTAATTGTGGAATGTGTAAATCCACTATTGAAAAAGCCGCGAATGGTGTGGAAGGTGTGTCTATTGCCATTTGGGACGTTGATAAAAAGAAAATCGATGTGACTTATGATAATGAAAAAACAAACGAAATGGCCATTCACAACGCCATTGCAGCATCGGGTTACGATACGGAAAAAGCAACAGGTGATTTAGATGCTTACGAAAATTTACCAGGCTGTTGTAAATATGACCATGATATGGAAATGAACCAATCTGGTGACATGAAAGCGGAAGATCATACTAATCACGACGGTTAATTCTTAAATAATGAAAAAAGGCTGACTAAAACTTATATTTTAGTCAGCTTTTTTATATAAAAACGTACGCATATTTTCGTGAAAAGCTTAATTCACAGCAACGCATTACACGACTATAAAAGTTGGAGGTGAGCGCCTAATTTCAGTATCAATACCAGCGCAACGGATTGCTATTTTCAAATAAAAGGATTACTTTCGATTTTATCCATTTTACAGCTACGTTATATTTACACAAAAGTTCAATATGAGATACGACTCCATTCCAAATACCTTATTCAAAAAAAACAGAACGAACTTTATTTCTAAAATGCAACCTAACACCATTGCTATTTTAACATCTAACGATGTAAAACATAACAATGCCGACGATGTTATGGGTTTTACGCAAAACAACGATTTATTTTATCTCTCTGGAATTGATCAAGAAGATACGATATTAGTGCTTTATCCGGATGCCTACAAAAAAGAAAATAAAGCCATTTTATTTATCAAGGAAACCAATGAACAGATAAAAGTTTGGGATGGTGAAAAACTCACCAAAGAACAAGCCATAGAAATTTCAGGAATTGAACGTGTTGAGTGGATTCATGATTTTGAAATGACCTTACAATACATGGCTTTTGAAGCCGATGGGTTTTATCTAGGACATAATGAACATTTAAAACGAGTTACCAAGGACCAAGAAACGCAACAAGACAGAATGATTAAATGGTGTAAAGAAAAATATCCTTTGCATGATTATTATCGCGCTGCAAAAATAACAAGAGCGCTACGCCCCATAAAACATGAAGAAGAAATTCTTCAAATTAAGAAGGCTGCAGCTATTAGCGTTGTTAGTTTTATGCGCGTTTTAAAAGCGTGCAAACCAGACATAAAGGAATACGAATTGGAAGCCGAATTATCCTATAATTTAATACAATCGGGCGCAACCCGACATGCCTTTAAACCCATTGTGGCTTCAGGAAAAAATGCCTGTGCTTTGCATTATAATGCAAACGATGCCTTATGTAAATCTGGCGATATGATATTATTGGATTTTGGCGTTTGCTATGCCAATTATAATAGTGATACAACCCGTTGTTTTCCGGTAAACGGTAAGTTTTCAGCAAGACAAAAAGAGGTTTATTCTGCTGTTTTAAAGTGTTTAAAAGAAGGGAGTGAATTATTAAAACCTGGTGTTTTACCTTCAGATTACGAAACTCAAATGGCGCGATTGGTGGAAACTGAATTGATAGCTTTAGGGTTATTAAACGCTGATGAGGTTGCAAATCAGGATCCAGATAAACCCTTGTATAAAAAATATTTTATGCATGGTACGGCACACCATATTGGATTAGACGTGCATGATGTTGGGTTGTATTCACGACCTTTAGAAGCGGGAATGGTACTCACTTGCGAACCTGGGATTTATATTCCTGAAGAAGGTATTGGTTGCAGGTTAGAGAATGATTATCTCATTACAGAAAATGGAACTATAAATTTAACAGAAAAAATGCCAATCGAAATTAGTGATATTGAAGCATTAATGACCAAATAATAAATAAGATGATAGGAATAGGAGGATCAACAATAGAAGCAGAGTTAAACGCTATTAAACCAACAGCACATTTGATTAAGCCCATAAAAAAAGAAGAATTTCAACAGCGTATTGACAAGGCGTGTCAGTTAATGCAAGATCAAAATATACCAGCGATGTACTTGAATGCTGGGACCAATTTATTTTATTTTACAGGCATGAAATGGAGTGCTAGTGAGCGCATGGTAGGTGCTTTATTATTTCCAAATGGAACCCTTATTTATATAGCGCCTGAATTTGAAAAAGGAACCATATTAGATTTTATGCTCATTGAAGGGACTATTGCATGTTGGATAGAACATGAATCGCCTTACAAGCTATTTGTAGACATCCTGAAAAATAATGGGGTAGAAGCAGGAAAAATTGCGATGGATGAATCCACACCCTTTTTTGTAATTGATGGCATTAAAAATGCGCAAAACGCTTATAATTTAATCAACGCAAAATCCATTACGGCTGGGTGCAGAATGGTAAAGTCTGAAACAGAAATTGCAATTATGCAACATGCTATGGATATTACGCTGGAGGTTCAAAAAGCGACAGCTCGAATTTTACGCGTAGGGATTTCGGCAAAAGAGGTTACAGATTTTATTCATGAAGCGCATAAAAAGCACGGCATTCCAACAGGTTCATATTTTTGTATCGTGTTGTTTGGTGTCGATTCCTCGTTTCCCCATGGCGTCAAAGCGCCTAAAGATTTAGCAGAAAACGATATGGTATTGATTGATACCGGTTGTATGCTTCATGATTATCTTTCAGATATTACCAGAACCTATGTTTTTGGAACTGCTAATGAGGAGCAAACCCGTATTTGGAATATCGAGAAAGAAACACAATTGGCTGCTTTTAAAGCGTCTCAATTAGGAAATACCTGTGCAGACATTGATAAAGCAGCTCGCGTTGCTTTAGAAAAACATGGTTTAGGCCCTGATTATAAATTACCGGGATTACCACATAGAACAGGTCATGGCATTGGTTTAGGAATTCACGAATGGCCTTATATTGTTAAAAACGACCACACGGTTTTAGAGCCAGGCATGACGTTTAGTATTGAACCTA
Organism: Bizionia sp. M204; assembly: GCF_023205095.1. GTDB lineage: Bacteria > Bacteroidota > Bacteroidia > Flavobacteriales > Flavobacteriaceae > Algorimicrobium > Algorimicrobium hallyeonense. The sequence goes on from NZ_CP046242.1 coordinate 673,756, forward strand.
TGATTTGCGTGCCAGATGCGTTTGGAATTCGTCATGAAGACCATGTATATATGACAAATTCGGGACCAAAATGGTTTACTCAGCCCATCCATAGTATAGATAACCCTTTTGGTTATTAATTTAATTGTTTAGTAATAAACCATTAGATTTCCATTTTATATACAAATTATTAGACTTCTATTTCGCCTTCTTTTCGGGAGGCGGTGTAGTTTATATCCATTGCGAACGTGAAGGCTATTCAGCTAACCAACCATCTATAATGGTGTAAATTTCTTGTTTCGTTTCTGGCTTAAAGCTATTGATTCTTGTGGTATGACTTCCTTTAGGATTTATATATTTATAAACGGCTCTTTTTGAAGCGTCTTCAGTAAGCTCTACGGCCGTTGCACTCCAAGAATCGTATTCACCATAAATAAACAACATATCTTGAGCCGAAGTATCTAAAAAGGTTTTAATATCCTGCATCGGTTTTAAATTATATGTTTTGCTAATGCCTTCAGGAAAAGCCCAATCGAATTTATAAATTTCTTCGGTATTTAAATACGTTTTAAATGGTGCCGTTTCATATCCGTAAATGCCTTGTTCGGTTAGTGCCGCCCAAAAATAAGGTTGTAAACTAGCCACGGATTGTTCTTCAAAAAAGCCATAACCAACCACATCTATTAAATGCTTGTATAGTTCTTCCACTTTAACATCTCCAGATGGAATACTATCAACTGATGTTCCCCATTGCCAAAAGGCGAATGAATATTCTAAAATTGTGTAATCTATGGCGTTTTCAACCCCAAATTCCCAAGAGAATCCTTTTTCTTGACCCACTTTTTTCATCATTTCTAACAGCGCCTGTCTATTTTCAAAACATAAATTTTGAAAGGCCTTAATTTTCTCACGATCGTCTTTAGTGCCAACACTTTTTAGAAATGAATATACTCTTGGATCTTCACGTTGGTAATTTAAAGGTCCCACATAACAGACACTGGCATCTACCGTATTTGGAAAATACCTTCTGTGTGCCATAGTCGTTTGGCAGCCTTTAGAGATTCCTGTCGTAACAAACTTCGCGTCGGGATAGAGCATATTTTTAATTTCATTGATAATAAAATTCTGATCTTTTGCCGCATTTTCAACGGTTAAGGTATTCCAGTCAATGTTTTCAGGACGCGAATCATTAAAATAGCGATGCTCTATAGTTAACTGATTGGCTTGATAATGATTGGCGAGTTCCCCAGCTTTTTCAGAACCAATACCATAACCGCGAAGCTCAACAATTACGGGTTTGTTAATATTTTCGAAACCTAAAAAAACACGTTGCTTAAAAGTGCCTTTGGTTAAATCATTATGATCTATGGGCTGTTGAAACCAAATTTCATAGTTTTCATCAAAATGACTAACGGCTTCCCTTTTTTCAATACGCACCACATTTTTCAGGCTTGCTAATTTCTCGAAGATTGATGTTTCAATAGTCGATTCATTCGCCGTTTGCATTGTTTTACAACTCACGAATACTATTGCAGTAGCTACTATAATAAAGGCTTTGGTCACTTTCATCGTTGTAGTATTTAGGCTTGTTTTATGTTTTTTGAATTGGGTCATTGCTATAAATTTCAGGTTCTAAATATACTCATATTATAAGCAAACATGCCTTCCATTCTTAATTTCAGCAGGACTTTAACAATTTAAAAAAAACCTGTTGATTTCATCTGACGAAATCCTACAATAAAGTTATAATGCTTTTTTTGTTAAATTCTTCGTGGGTTCGGAATTAATCACTCAACACATACAACCTAGAGGTTAATGCAAAATTAATTAACTCGCCAATGGTTACCAGGTTCAGTTTTTTTCTGATGTTTTGTTTGTGTTTTTCAACGGTTAGCACCGAAATATTTAGGGTAGCGGCTATTTCTTTACTTAATTTCCCCGAGGCTAGGACGACCAAAATTTCCTTTTCACGCTTGGTTAGTGTTTTTACTAAGGCTGCATTGGCATCAGACGGTTCTAGATTTTCCTGAAATTTTTTAAAGTTTAAGAGCGCCAAGTTTATGGTTAATTTCAGCTGATTAAGATTAAACGGTTTAAGAATATAGGCAAATGGCATCGTTTTTTTTGCGCGCTCCACAATATCTGTATCGGAATAAGCGGTAAGATATACCACGGGAATTATTTTGGTTTCGCTAATTTTTTCTATAATGTCTATACCATCCTTATCCGATTTCAGGTTGATGTCTGAAATAATCAAGTCGTAATTATTTTTTAAAAATAGCGCTATGGCACTTTCATAGTTTCTTGCCACATCTATTTGCGCAAATTGATCTTTGTTTAAGGACAATTGGAGGTCCTTGGCAATTATCAATTCATCTTCTATTAGTAATATGTGTAACATAATTTTATGTGCTTTACTTATACATTTTTTAAGGGTATGTTTATTATATTTTTGGTTCCAAAATGACTTTCTATAGTTATTGAACCATCTACTTGTGTAACCATATCTCGCACTAGATCTAGGCCCATGGAATTGGATTTGGTATCGGTTTCCGTATAGCCTTTGCCGTTATCGTTGACTATCAATGTCAAAACATTGTTATTTTCTGAACAGGTTACAGTAACCAAATTAGCTTCGCTAAAGGTGCTAAATGCATGTTTCGAGATGTTTGTAATTAGTTCGTTTAAAATTAAGCCGTATACCGTTGTATTCAAATTATGTAATTCAAAAGGTTTAATTTGGTATTGCATTCTAAATTTTAATTGTTCCGATTCGCCCAAGGCCTCCAATATGTTATTGCACAAATTAATCGTGAATGTTTTTATTTCAATAGTCTTGGAATCCAGTTTTAGAGCATCTTCCACAAAGGCAATGGCCAAAATTCTGTTTTTTGCAACTTGCAAGGCTTCATGTGCCAAGTCATCTTGAATAAGTCGTGATTGTATGTTTAATAAACTAGAAACAATTTGTAGGTTGTTTTTTACGCGATGTTGTAATTCCCGCATTAGAAATTTTATATTTTCTCTTTGCGAAATTGAAACTTTATAAGCTTCATTTAACGCATCATTTTTTGCTTGCACTTCCTTTGTTCGTGCTGTTACGGTCTTTTCTAATAAGTGTTTTTCTTGATTTAAGCGATAAGTTTTGTAGTAATAGAAACCGAAAATTAAGCCTAAAAGAAAGAGCAGGATTACTATGTTAAAAAGCGTAGTTTGATACCATGGCGGTACAATGGTGAGTTGCATGGTGTCTTCATGGGGGCTCCACATTCCGTTTGCATTTGTGGCTTTAACTTTAAAGGTATAGGTTCCTGGATTTAGGTTGGTATAAGTAATGTTGTTGTTTTTGGTGATGGGTCTCCAGGATTCATCAAACCCTTCCATATAATAGGCATAATCTACTTTATCCGAATTGATGAAATTGATAGCCCTATAATTAAAGGTCAATACGTTTTCATCACTATTAAACACCATATTGTTACTATAAAGCTCATTTCTATTTATGTCTGTATTAAATAACTCAATAGACTCAATATGTACTTTTGGTAAAAACGGACTTGTTTTTATAGTTGTTGGCCGGAATATATTGATGCCATCTATTCCACCAAAATAAAAGGTGCCATTCCTGTCCTTGAAACCTGCTTTTCCATTAAATTCATTGTTTTGAAGCCCATCATTTTGCGTGTAATTTGTAAAGGTATTGTTGTCTGTATTTAGCACAGAAATACCATAATTGGTACTAACCCAAATATTATCCTTATCATCCGCTATTACGGTGTAAATAAAGTCGTTAGGAAGGCCTTTTTGCTTATAGTAAATAGTGGTATTTAAGGTCATGATATTTAATTTGGTTAATCCAACACTAGTGCCAAACCACATGTTTCCTTTTGCGTCTTCTGCGATACCGAAAACACGGTTGCTACTCAACTTCTTGTCATTTTCATCTGCGGCTGTAAGTTTTTGAGTCTGTCCGTTTTTGTTTAACTTAAAAACACCTTCATCTGTACCTAACCACAGATTGTTTTTAGAATCTACGAATGACGTACGCGCTCTGTTCAACGGTTTATTATTAATGCGATATTCCGAAAAAGTATTGGTTTCTATATTGTACATATACAGTCCACCAGACCATGTGGCCACCAGCAGTTCGGTTTTAGAACGTGGTGTAATTTGTATAACATCACGATTTGATATGCCGTTATTTGCACCTTTTACTTCTAAAAATCTATCGGTTTCTGAATTATATTTTAATAAGCCCGTTGTAAATCCACCAGCCCATATAGTGCCATTAAAATCTTTGATTAAGGTGTAAATTAATTCGTCTCTATAATTTTGATACTGCTTAAATTTTTGTGTTTTGAAATCATATTTAATAATACCTACCGTGCTCCCTATGAGTAAGGTGGAGTCTTTAAGCGGAAGAAATTGAAAGGAACTTATTTTTTTTGAAGCTGAAAAGCCAGGTATTTTTAACTTGAGCGTTTTAAATTTTTCCCGATAGCTATTAAAATGAAACAAACCCTCGCCATCTGTGGCAAACCATAAATTTCCTTCGTTGTCACCTTTAATATCATTAATTTCAATGGGTGTGAAACTCATATGATTTTGATCAGCAAATACATGTTTTACTAGATTTTGTTTTTTAATAAAATAAGTATAAGCCCCGGAATCTGCACCTATTAAAATCCGATTATTTTGGCCTGTATAAAAACAATTCACGCCATCATTATTGATAATAATGTTTGTTTTATTTGTTTGCAAATCATAACTATAAAAACCTATATCTGTACCAATGTACATTGTGCTATTTTTAATAAAGATTGCGTTGTGAGAGCTGTCGTCTAGCATTTTGAAGTTGCTTATAACGCCACTTTTCATATTGTAATTTAAAAGGCCAGATGCTGTAGTTGCTAGTATATAATTATCTGTATTTAAAGCAAACACATCTTGAACGTAATTTTCAATCTTGCTTTTTGGTAGGTTCTTGGTTTTAAGTGTTTTATTTTCTCGATTGAAAATCATGAACGCATTCCGAAAAGAAAACAATAGTACTTTTTCACCTAAAGGGCGAATTTTATAAGATGTATTTGTATTTAAAACTTCCACATTTTTTGAAAGCTCAATAAATTTATCTGTAGACAATTTCAATCCAAAAATTCCTTTGGAGTTGGAGGCTATAAAAAGTGTGTCGTTTGCTATATATAAATCCCTAGCGTGATCTTCTGGTATACTTAAGGAATCCAAAGGGTTGTTGTTGTAAACTTTAAAATCTGCACTATTATAACGGTGTAAACCATCTTCCGTAGCTAACCAAAGATAATCCAAACTATCTTGAACCAAGGCTTTTACATTAAGCTGTATTAAACCTTCCTTTTGGCCTATTTGTTTAATTTTTAATGTGTCTACGTGCACATCATTTTGACCTACAGCATAAAATACTGAAGAAAATAGCGCAAAAAAAACAATATATATTTTAAACAAGTTCTGAAAAATTGGGTATAACAAGTAACAAAATTTTGAATTGAATATAAAAACAATCTACTTATAATTAAGTATTTACTTTCAAATATATGTGCTTAACCATTATCACTCTGTAATATTATATAGTTTTTTTTATTTCTATATTGCCTTAAATAAAGTGTATTTATGTCCATTTTAGCCCTTACCATCCAAAACTATCTTATACTGCTTGGTAGCTTTCTTTAAATTTTCAGATAAGGTTTTTAACCAAATAAGTTGATTGGATATTAGATAGGCTTCTTGTAATTGGTTTAAGGTATCCGTATCTATTTCCGTATTGCCATCTTGGATATCTTTATCCCGTAAGCACGATAAGTTCTGATAGGCTCTTAATAAGGATTCTTCCGCACGGATTACCGACTTTTTATCTAGGCTATTTTCGGGAACAGTACCTTCTAACACTTTGCAGGACTGATGTAGATTATCTACAATATGTAATAATACGTCATCAAACTCTTCAGATGCTTTTGTGGTATTATGATTTAGAATAAAACTACCAATGGAGGCAATAGCGGAAACCATGGTTTGGTTTAAGGTTACTAAATTATAAATTAACTGAAATTCCTTTTGCTTTGATTTTGGGTCTTGTGTTAACCTTTGGAATGCGGCATTCAGATTGCTAATGGCTAAAAACACTTCTTTTCTAGCAATTTTATAGGCTAGCTGATTTTCATTTTTTTCATGGTATAAATCTTTAGTGGCTAATAAGTAAACTTTGTTTTTTTGAATGGTGCTTAACAATACATCTTTTAAATTATTGCTTTCCCAACATGGCCATAAAAAATAGTTTGCAATGACAGCAATACCCGCGCCAATAATGGTGTCAATTATTCGGTATTGAATAACTTCAAACGTATTCGGATTCATTAATGAATACACAAAAATGATATTAATAGTCAGGAATGCAGCTCCCGATTTATAGTTTTGCTGAATTAAAGCAAATGTTAGGGTTAATGATATAATAGCTAACACACCATACACCATAATGTTTTGGGTTATTAATACAATACCAATGGCAAAGGCAGAACCTATTAACGTGCCTATAATACGATCTTTGGAGCGCTCTTTCGTTAAACCGTAATTGGGTCTCATAATCACAATTATGGTTAATAGAATCCAATAGGTATTATGAATATTAAAAACTGTTCCTAAAATAAAGGCAAATACTATAGCTACTGTAAAACGAAGGGCGTGACTAAATAATGTTGAATTGAAGCTTAAGTTTTGGAGAATAACATTAAAACGATATTCTTGAAGCGTTAAGAATTGCTTGACATCTTGGCGCTTTAAAGATACTTTAGAAGCATGTTGTACGTTTGCCATGACACGCCTAATGGATCGTATTTCTTCCAGTAAAAGCTCTTGATAATCGTAATGATTCCGCAAAAGAAGTGAACCTTCTAGAGCCTTTGGAAGTTTAACATCGTTAACATAATCTGTAATAGCTTGACGTGCATTTGCAAGTGCTTTTAATAAATTATCTCTATTGGGTAGCTCATCATTCTGAATTAATAATTCTGACAACTTAATCAGGTGGTTGCCCATTACGGTATTCAGTTTTTTAGCAGCTTTAAGATGCTTTTTATTATTGCCAAACAATCTATCTAATTCATTGTAATCTAAATGCTTGGCCTCAATGAGTTCAAATATATTTACAGATGATATAAAGATTAACACCTGTTTTTCATCGTAATGCGAACGACCAGATCGTTTTCTTCCTGTAAAAAGAACTTCTCTTAAGGTTTCGTGTTTCTCATTAATTTGTGTTTGAAGTACGAAGGTCTTCTGAATAAGCTCTTCACGTTTGCTACTTTTAGTTAATAGCCGTGCGCGTAGTTTTAAATAGTCGCCAATAAGTAAAAGCGTGTCTGATAGGAGTTGGTTTTCTTCTTTTTTGGGTGCTAATTTTTGAAATAGAAAGGACACCAGTAAATACCAAAATCCACCAATTCCCATGAGTCCAATATGTATGAAAATTTCTTGTGCTGTTTTTTTCTCAATTGCAAATGCCAGTACCATAGCAAGTAATCCAGAGAAAGACACCAAGGAAGCGCGGAATCCATAGATCGAAATAAAAGATACAACAAAGGATATAACGGCTAGGGCTACAACTAAAAGTGGGAGGTATGGTTTTAGAAACAAAATGACAGCTGTAATTAGCATGGTTAAACCAATACTAATTAATATGGCATTTACTTTTCGTTTTATACTGCCAGCAATATCACCTGGTGCATTTAAAAAAGCACCAATTACTATGGCAGGCGCAAATTCAAAATAGCCTATAAAATTAAATGCTATTAGAGGAATTAAAACAGCAAAAGTAATTTTGAGTCCTCGGTAAAAATCGGAGCCTTTTAAAAATAGCTCTATGTTTGTTAGGAATTTTTTCAATATTATAATGTCTTAAGAGCAAAGGTACTTTAATTATAGTAGGGTGTTTTTAATTTTATATAGATTATGTGAAAATTGAAAACACTATAAGTAATCCTGAAAGGTATCTATTTGCTGAAAATACTGAAAAACACCGCCAGTTTAACTGACGTTTTGAATAGGGTAATCTATAAAAATAATTTTCAAATCAGTAATTTAATATATATTAGGTGTAACATTTAATCCTGTTTCACGTCCTATTAATACATCAATCTATAAACAATAATCATCATGAGAGAAGATAATCAATTATTAGTATTAACGCATTTAAGTCAACTACTAACGTACATTACTGGTTTTGGCGGACTCATTGTACCTCTTATTATTTGGTTAACCCAAAAAGATAAGGTTTTCAAAATGGACGAGCATGGAAAGAAAATAGTCAACTTTCAAATCAGCATGTTTATTTATGCTATTTTAAGTATTCCAGCCATTATACTTATAGGGTTAGGCTTTTTAATGCTTATTGTAATTGGTGTTATTGCTTTTGTATTCCCTATAATAAATGCGATTAAAGCTAGTAATGGTGAAGTAACTAATTATCCGCTTTCCATTACGTTTATAAAGTAAATATATATATATATAGAGAGATATTTATAATAAATTTATAAAAAAATGCTCACCAATCGGAGAGCATTTTTAATATAGTATATTCCTTCTTCCGAAGGTTTTTTTAGTTATTCAACATAACAGGCATTACTAACATAGTAACTTGTTCACCTTCATCTAAACCATCTACAGGTGTTAAAATACCTGCGCGATTAGGTAAGCTCATTTCTAATTGCACGTCGTCGCTCGTTAGGTTGTTTAACATTTCTGTTAAGAAACGTGAATTAAAACCAATTTGCATATCGTCACCTTGATAATCGCAGGTTAAACGCTCTTCTGCCTTGTTTGAGTAATCTATATCTTCTGCTGAAATATTTAATTCTGCACCAGCAATTTTTAAACGAATTTGGTGCGTTGTTTTATTTGAGAAAATACTCACACGACGAACCGAGTTTAAAAACTGATTTCTATTTATAACAAGTTTGTTTGGATTCTCCTTTGGGATTACCGCTTCATAGTTTGGATATTTTCCATCAATTAATCGGCAAATTAACTCTACGTTTTCAAAGGTGAATTTCGCATTCGAATCGTTGTATTCAATCGTGACATCGTCATCACTTGCGGCTAAAATACCCTTTAATAAATTTAAAGGTTTTTTAGGCATGATAAATTCTGTGACTTCAGACGCTTGCACATCGGCACGTGAATATTTTACCAATTTGTGTGCATCGGTAGCTACAAAGGTTAAGCCTTCGGTAGAAAACTGGAAAAACACACCACTCATTACAGGACGTAAATCATCATTTCCTGCAGCAAAAATAGTTTTGTTGATAGCCGTTGCTAAAATGTCACCATTTAAGGTTGTGGCTGTAGCATCCTCTAGAGTTACTGGTTTAGGAAACTCGGCACCATCAGCATATGCTAATGCATATTTACCGTGATTTGAGCTAATTTCAATTGTATTATTTTCTTCAACCACAAAAGTTAAAGGTTGCTCTGGAAAGGTTTTTAATGTATCTAACAATAGTCTTGCAGGTACTGCAACGCTACCACTATTATCACTTTCCACTTCTAATTTAGAAGACATGGTTGTTTCTAAATCACTCGCAGAAATAATAAGTTCTGATTGGTTTAATTCGAATAAAAAATTATCTAAAATAGGTAAGGTGTTCGAACTATTAATAACACCACCAAGAACTTGTAATTGTTTCAGTAAATAGGTACTTGATACTATAAATTTCATCTATGTAAAATACGTTTATGAGTTCAATAAGTTAATCATACAAATATATCCTAAACCGATTAATATAGGAAACAAACTTATTAACAAATCATTCCCATAAAAAAGGGAATCTCATCCAGATATTATAGGCTTATCTCGCGTATTTTCGTTTCCTGAGAAAGTTGAATAATAATCCGAAAACCGCTAAAAACACTAGCGGTAAGACCATATTAATAATTTGCCATTTGGTTTTTTCGTCCGCTACTTTTTGATAGTCTAAAAAAGCCAAAGAAATATCTTTAGATCGAATGTTTATAAGTCCACTATCGTCTAACAGGTAATTTACGGCATTCAGTAAAAAATCCTTGTTACCATATTCTTGTCCTGTCCAACGATCAAAACCTAATTCCAGAGGCCCATTTCTTCCTACATCATTTTTAATGACATCACCATCTGCAATCACAATCATTTTAGTTGGAATACTGGTGTTTTTAATATCAGCAACATGAAATGGTTTCACGCGATTATGGTAAACGGATGTAAAATCCCCTTCTAATAAAACGGCCAAATTTTGAGGGCCATTTACATACTTATTTGGGTCTGGCTCTTCGTTTGTCATAGCTAAGCTCACTTCACGAGGTGTGCCATCAATTTTGGTAAGTATGGAACTTTGTAATAATACTGTTTTTTGAATATCGTTTTTCAGCGTGTCAATTTGATTGGCAAAATTAAATTTTATCAAGTTCAAATTATTAACAATGGGATGCTTGGAGGTGGCCGTCACCAAGGGTGAATAAAACCATGGTAGTTGTTGAAATTGCGATTGGCTGCCGTCTCCAGTTGCCAAGGTAATAGGCGCGGAGTAGAGATCGTTTATTAATACTGGATTGATGCGGACTCCGTATTTGAAAAAGAAATCGGTTAAATTCAAATCGCGAGCAACCGCAATATTTTTTCCTTCCGCATTAAACAAACTATCCTGTTCAATTACCACTCTATCCAACAGCCACAGACTTTTTCCACCCGACATGGTAAATTGATCCAATACCAATTTTTCAGCTTCTGTAAAGGCCTCTGTTGGTTTGGCTGAAATAATTAAATCGTAAGATTTTAAATCGTCCAACGTTTTTTGTGGTGTGCTTTGAACGCTATCTAAAGTAAAGGCTGCTATATAATAATAGTCTTTTATAGTTTTTGCAAAATCGAAAATTTGCGCATCCTTCAACTGATTATTTCCTTTAAGAATTGCAATTTTACGACGTTTTGGATTCACCAGCTTGCTTAAACCATCTGCAAATGCATACTCTAAATGCTGAATGGAATTACTAGCTAATTCTTGCACATCAGCGCCAATTTTATTTTTAATTAAAGGAATTTTAATAGTTACTTCATTATAACTTGCCAAAGCCCATGGAAAAATAACTTCTTGACTGGATTTCCCTGCATCTTGAACGGTAACTTGCATTGGTTTTAAACCACGCTCATTTAAGGCCTGAATACTCTGTTCGCGCGTTTTATCATCTTCTAGTGGGTTGATAAAATTGAAATAAATTTGACTGTTTTCCGATTTAAATTCTTCTAAAAGTTGACGTGTTTCCGTTTGTAAACGTCTGAATTCTGAAGGGAGATTAGAACCATCTAAAAAAACATCAATAATAATAGGCGATTCCACCGATTCTATAATGCTTCGAGAAGCTTGACTTAAGGTGTAGCGTTGGTCTTTAGTTAAATCAAAACGCTCATAAAAATTATGTGTAAAAATATTCAATACAAGTAAGCCTAAAGGAAGTAGTACAAGTGTGGTCAATTCTTTTTTGTGAAATGGTTGGGTGGTTATAAACCGAACTGTAAAAACCAAAAACACTAAAATGATACTTATAAAGTACAGTAAATCGCGTGTATCAATAACACCACGACTAATGCTTTTATAGTGGGCACTCATACCGAGTTGGTCAATAAAACTACTAGAAACAAAATCGGCAATACCTTCTAAACCAATATAAAAGAAGAAACACAAGAATACAGCAGATATAAAAGCTACTATTTGATTGTCTGTTAAACTAGAAGCAAACACACCAATTGCCGTGTAAGCCGCAGCCAGAAATAATAAACCTATATAGGAACCAAACGTACTTCCAAAATCAATATTTCCTACTGGGTTTCCTAATTGGTACACCGTATATACATAGAGTAGCGTAGGAAGTAAGGCTAGGATAATAAGTATAAAAGCGCCTAAATATTTTCCTAAAACAATTTTAAATAAGCTGATGGGTTTGGTGACTAATAGTTCTAAAGTGCCTTGTTTTTTTTCGTCTGAAAAACTCCGCATGGTAACCGCAGGAATTAAAAACAACAGAATCCAAGGTGCTAATAAAAAGAAGCTAGACAAATCAGCAAAGCCATTATCAAGGATGTTAAATTCCCCTATAAAAAGCCATAAAAATAAACCGTTTAAAATGAGAAAAATGGCAATCACTAAATAGCCAATCGAGGAGGCGAAGAAGGCATTTATTTCTTTTTTAAGGATTGCAAACATGTTTTTTTAGGTATTAGGTATTAGGTATTAGGTATTAGTTGATAGCGGTGCGTAAAATAAAAGAAATTTTTTTGTATTGTCATAAAAAAACAAATTCACTATTCACTATTCACTATTCACTATTCACTATTCAAGCGATTCCAGCTTATCAACACTCCAAGCTTCAGGTTTCATATTAAACATGGGTTTGGTTACAGACCATATGCTTTTAAATAATTGAGATTGCCTGTAATTTTCTAAATCGTTTTCACTTTTCCAATAACTATACGTAAAAAACACATGGGTATTGTTTTTATCGCGATATAATTCTAAAAACTGGCATCCTTCAAAATCTCGAATAGCCTGTTTGTTTTTATGGAAATTTTCTAGAAAGGTATCAATATGTTTCGGTTCAAAGCCCAATTTCACAATACGTACAAACATATTTTATTCTTTTAAAAAATTAACGGAAATAGTATCCATAAGTTCTAAACCTAACAATGATGAGGCGCTACCGGTGGTATTTGGATTGCTCTTGTAAACGGCAATTTCTAGGTAACTAGAGGAATTAAAAACCACCATTCTATGACCTTCAATATTCCGTGTTTCGGGCGCTTTACTAAAATCTACCACATCACTATATTTGTTATAAATTTTATTGAAAGTTTTGTTTCTCGCGGAAATTTCAAACGAACGACCCAATTGCACTTTTTCAAAAAAGTTACGTTTAATATTAGTTATCACATTCCCGTAATTGTCAATATAAATAATATGACCAATTATCTGCGTGCGTTCATCATTAACAAACGGAATGATATTTTTTATAGGTTTTATCGTGTTAATTACCTTTCCAATTACTTCCAGCGTACCACCTCGAGCAATATGGCAGGCTACTTTTACAAACACATCTAAAACCGGAAAACTGGTTATAATAGCGTCATGGATATTAATTTCTACAATTTTCTCGGGTGCTATTTCGGCACAAATCATACTCATAATACCATTGTTGGCACAAATAAAATAATGACCATCTAATTTTACGGCTATATGTTTATTCTCTTCATTTAATTCTGAATCCACACCTATAATATGAATGGTGCCTTTCGGGAAACTACTAAAAGCGTTTAATATAATATAAGCTGCCTCAGGAATACTAAAAGGCGAAATGGAATGTGAGATATCAACAATTTTTACATCAGGTAATTCGCTATAAATAGCACCTTTGGTTGCGCCTGCAAAGTGATCTCTCTCCCCAAAGTCAGTTGTTAATGTAATGATTGCCATTTAGAATTGTTGATATTTTTTTAACCCAACACGAAATTAAAATGTGTATTTTTGTTTAAACACAAAACTAATAAAACTAAATAGATTAATTTAATTAAATCGCCTAGCTTTTGAACGAAATCATAATCGAACTTGAAGACGTATCACCAAAGGATTTTTTTGGTGCACAAAACGTTAATATAGAACTCCTTAAAAAGTATTATCCAAAACTAAAAATTGTTGCCAGAGGTAATAAAATCAAAGCCTATGGTGATGAAGATTTACTGGAAGAATTTGATAAACGCTTTAATATGCTCATGGAGCATTATATGAAATACAATAAGATAGACGAAAATGTTATTGAACGCGTTTTAACCAGCGATAGTAAAGCGGATTATGAGACTAGCGCTAAAAGTGGCGAAGTGATTGTTCATGGTGTTAACGGCCGATTAATTAAAGCCCAAACAGCCAATCAGCGTAAATTGGTAGAAAGCATGCGTAAAAACGATATGGTTTTTGCTATTGGTCCAGCTGGAACAGGAAAAACATACACCGGTGTGGCTTTAGCGGTTCGTGCCTTAAAAAATAAAGAAGTTAAACGGATTATTTTAACACGTCCAGCGGTTGAGGCTGGTGAAAATTTGGGGTTTCTTCCTGGCGATTTAAAGGAAAAATTAGATCCCTACATGCAACCTTTGTATGATGCCTTACGCGATATGATTGCGCCTGAAAAATTAGCGCATTATATTGAAAACGGCACCATTCAAATTGCACCTTTAGCTTTTATGCGTGGACGAACTTTGGATCATGCATTTGTTATTTTAGACGAAGGTCAGAACACCACACATGCCCAAATGAAAATGTTTTTAACACGTATGGGTAAAGATGCCAAGTTCTTATTAACAGGAGATCCTGGACAAATAGATTTACCAAGACGCACCATTTCCGGACTAAAAGAAGCCTTGCTCATTTTGAAAAACGTAGAAGGTGTGGGGATGATATTTTTAGATGATAAGGATGTTATTCGCCATAAATTGGTAAAAAAAGTTATTGAAGCCTATAAAAGTATTGAGAACGTGGACTAATACCCACAAACTAATTTTTTTACTTATAAAAGCCGGTTTTCTAACTGGCTTTTTTATTGTGGTGTTTCACGCTGGTAGTCAGGTGTTTGAAGTGGTTTTCAATGGTGATTTCCTATAATTCTATAAACATAGCCTTGAATGCTGTAAGATAATTCTCTGTTTATTGTCCAACTTTGTACTCTAATCAAAAAAGAGACAAAATGAAAAAATTATTTTTAGTAGCATTATTATTTGGATTTAGTCCAATGTTTGCACAGGATGACAATGTAGATTTAACACCAGATAACTCTTGGTTAAAAGTTGGCTTAACAGCTGGTATTCCTGTAGGGGATGCAAGTGATGTTTCCGATTTTACAGTAGGGGCAGACATTAGAGGACAATATTTGTTTAACCCAAATGTTGCCATAGGTTTTGCATCTGGTTACACCCATTATTTTGCAAATGACGACTTCGAGGACTTTGGTGTTATTCCAGCTGCCGCCTTTTTTAGATATTACTTTACACCAGACGGTTTATTTTTTGGTGCTGATGTAGGTTACGGTTTTTTAGCCAATATAGATAATAATGATGGTGGCTTGTATCTTAACCCACAAGTTGGTTACCATAACCGCGATTGGAATTTTTACGCCTATTACCAAAATACCTTTGCAGAAAACGATTTAAATTTATCAAATGTTGGAGTTGGTGTAACGTACAACATCCGATTCAATTAATATAAATATATCAACAGCTGATAAAAGGGAGAACAAATAGTTCTCCCTTTTTACATTTAGATTTGTTTGACATTAAGAAACAATTTACTTTTACCAAACAAACAACAACCAACTTTAAATGAATACAATTACGGATACTAATTTTAATTTTCCCGGACAAAAAAGCCTTTATAAAGGTAAAGTACGAGAAGTTTATAATATAAACAATGAGCAGCTCGTTATGGTTGCAACAGATAGGTTAAGCGCTTTTGATGTGGTGATGCCCAAAGGAATTCCATATAAAGGACAAATTCTGAATCAGATTGCGACAAAAATGATGAAAGCCACGGAAGATGTGGTTCCAAACTGGCTTATAGCTACTCCAGATCCAAACGTAGCGGTTGGCCATTTATGTACGCCTTTTAAAGTAGAAATGGTAATTCGTGGATATATGTCCGGTCATGCAGCTCGTGAATATAAGGCAGGAAAACGCATACTGTGTGGTGTAACTTTGCCAGAAGGTATGAAAGAAAACGATAAATTTCCAAACCCAATTATTACACCGGCTACCAAAGCAGATATGGGAGATCATGATGAAGACATTTCCCGTGAAGACATTCTGAAAAAAGGTATTGTTTCTGAAGCGGATTATCGTGTTTTAGAAGATTACACCCGCAAATTATTTCAGCGTGGTTCCGAAATAGCCGCTTCTAGAGGACTTATTTTAGTAGACACCAAATATGAATTTGGAAAAACACAAGATGGACACATTGTTTTGATTGATGAAATCCACACCCCAGATTCCTCTCGTTATTTTTATGCAGATGGTTATCAAGAGCGTCAAAATAGAGGCGAAGCTCAAAAGCAATTGTCCAAAGAGTTTGTCCGTCAGTGGCTTATTGCCAATAATTTTCAAGGATTAGAAGGACAAACTGTTCCGGACATGAGTGATGCATACATCCAATCTGTTAGCGAACGCTATATTGAATTGTATGAAAACATTACTGGCGAAGCCTTTGTAAAAGGTGATGTAACGGATATTCAGAATCGTATTAAAACGAATGTGGAAGCCTATTTGAATAATTAATTTAGAATATTGTTTACAAAAAAAAAACCTTGCTTTAAAAGCAAGGTTTTTTTTGTAGGTAAAAATTGTTGTTTACTTTTTAATGAATTTATAAGATTTTCCATTTTTAAACCTTAACAAGTATATTCCGTTAGCTAGGTTTTTAATATTTATGCTTTCGTTATCAGAAACTTCGCCTTTTTTAAGTTGAAAACCAACAATATTGTAAATTGCATAGGCTTCTGTATTATTTAAGCCAAGCACTTTAATAAAATCGCTTGAAGGATTCGGGTAGATTTTAAATTCTTGATCTAAATTAAAGGTGTTTACGCTTAAGGTGCTACTCTGTACATCTCCGGTTAAGGTTGTAATTGGAATAGGACAAAAACCTGCATCTTGCCATGTGCCCAATGTTAAATCTGGTGGATTTGGAACTGAAGGCGTTGTATTGAAATATAAAACAGCTGTTGTATAATCAGGTGAATTTATAGGGCCATCATTATCTAATTGTACTTCCCATCTCGATGCATTGATATTCCAGATAATTCGTATTTCACAGACACCAGCTGGGCAGCTGGTTGTAAAATTACTTGGTGTACTCTCGTAGGTGTTTCTGATGGTTCCAGCGTCAGAGGTTGTTCCAGTGGCGGAGAGTTCAAAATTCTGATTTCCCAAAGCGTCATTAGTGCAGCCTTGAAAGGTAATTTGTGCATTCATGCCATAAGCGCAGGATAATAACAATAAAAGTGTTAGGTAAATTTTTGTCATAATAATAGATTAGGGGTTTAATAATTAAAATTAGTAGGTGTATTTATTAACTTCAAGTTATACTTTAAAGCAGGTGTAAAATACGAGTATAATTATTTTTATTACAAATTTTAAGGCCTCTAAATAAGGAGAAAATTTTAACGAAATGCATTTTCTTCTAAAATAATTTCATGTTGATAATAAACAAAAAAGAGTCATCAAGTTTTTGGTTACTTTAAAGGCTTTTTATCAGGTTATTAATCCATCAAAACCTTTTCAACAACCGATTTTCCTGAATAAAAATCTGTGCCATAAAATAGAACATAATCGGCTTTAGCATTAATAGAAAACAAGCCAGCTTTAAGTTGAATAAACATTTTTTCTAAAAATATTTTACGATTATTAACTGTAACAAATATTTTGGCGCCTTCATTTTTGGTAACTAAAAGATGAAAAAGTAATTTGTTAGATGCGGCAAGGCGAAACGTGAATAAATTGGGTTGAGAATCTACGCGAATTAATCCATAAGCTCGACTTTTCTGCAAGGTTGTCAGTGGCCTTTTTATACCATTTTCAGTATAAATAATGCGGTACTCATTAATAGGTTCTAATTGATTAATAACCTTGCCATTTAAATTAACATCATAGACATAAGTATTGTGGTTGTTACTATGCTGAATATAAAACAGTCTAGTTTCTGTCTTTTCTGGTTCTGGATATCCAGCTTGCGCTAAACTGATAAAACAGCTAAAACATATGATATACAGTGTAAAAAATAAATTTCATTTTAATTAATTTTTAATCTGGGCCGTTAATAAAAGAAAGCTTTTGTTTTCTTTAAAAAATGCGCAAAAATATTCTAATTATTGAACTCCAAAGTTAACTTTTAATAAATAGAATCCGAAGAAACAAGCCGCGAGAATGGTTTAAACTTTTAAAAACACCCAAAAATTGTAATGACTTTGTTACATTTATGACTACAAATAAATTTATGGAACAACTCAATCAATACATTTCTGATTTCGCCTCGTTTGCTTGGGGTTTGCCATTACTTATTTTGCTTATTGGAGGCGGATTGTACTTATTAATTCTATCCAGATTCTTACCCTTTCGGTTTTTTGGCCATGCCATTAACGTGTTGCGTGGTAAATATAATAACCCAGACGATCCAGGTGAAATTACACATTTTCAAGCTTTAACAACCGCTTTATCTTCTACCATTGGTATGGGGAATATTGCAGGAGTAGCCGTTGCCATTTCCATTGGTGGACCAGGAGCCGTTTTTTGGATGTGGGTGAGTGCCATAATTGGGATGTCTACTAAATTCTTTACATCTACCTTAGCCATTATGTATCGTGGTAGAGATAGTGCTGGCGATTTACAAGGTGGTCCTATGTATTTTATTACTGAAGGTTTAGGCAAATCATGGAAACCATTGGCTATGTTTTTTAGTGTATGTGGCTTGGTTGGCGCCTTACCGGTTTTTAATGTGAATCAGTTAACCCAAGCTATTAATGATATTTTATTGCGTCCCAATGGCGTGGAAGTTGGTTTTACTTCTAATCTAACTGTTGCTATTGTTTTAGTAATTATTACCTCAATTGTTATTTTAGGAGGGTTGAATAGGATTAGTAAAACGGCTTCCAAACTCGTACCTTCTATGGTATTACTATATTTTGTTTCGGTGGTTATTATTCTCATAGTAAATTTTGAGGACGTACCTAAATATTTTAGCCTCATATTCACCGATGCATTTAGTGCTAGCTTTTATAAAGGCGACACCTTTTTAGGTGGTGTTATAGGTGGTTTAATGTTATTAGGTATTCGTCGTGGTGCGTTTTCTAATGAGGCGGGAATTGGTACAGCACCTATGGCTCATGGCGCAACAAAAACTTCGGAACCAGTCCGTGAAGGTTTAGTGGCTATGTTGGGACCAGCTATTGACACCTTGGTGGTTTGTACCTTAACAGCTCTAGCTATTTTGGTAACCGGAGTTTGGCAAACAACGGATGCTAATGGTGTGAGTTTAACAGCGTCTGCATTTGGAAATGCCATGCCAGGATTTGGTAAATACTTGCTATTAATTTGTATTGCCGTTTTTAGTATTTCATCCCTATTCTCCTATTCCTATTATGGTAGTAAATGTTTGTCGTTTTTAATTGGAGCCGATAAAAAACACTATTATAACTACATGTATATCGTGAGTATTATTTTAGGAGCAACCACGTCTTTAAGTATGATGATTAATTTAATTGATGGCTTTTTTGCTCTCATGGCTTTTCCAACTATGTTTACAACGCTTATGCTAGCACCTCGCGTGGTTAAAGAAATAAAAGCTTATAAACTTCGGACTTTTAATGCATAGAAAAAGCTGTCTGAAGGTTTAGATAATTCTCGTCAATCTGAATTGGTTTCAGTTTGACAATTTATAGTATCTTTTTTCAGACAGCCTTTTAAATTAACACGAATAAGAATTTTTAATCTTTTTTCAATAAGATTTTTTCATTGGTAAATTGGAAGGCTTCATCTAGAAACGCCATCATTAATGGCCAATCGGCATGGTCTTCATAATTGTTTTTATATTGTTTTTTAGAAGTGATAATTAACTGATTACCCGACATTGATGCGGTACTGATAAAAGCGCCTGTTTTGTTATCAACCGATTTGTTTAGTTTATCCAAACCAGATACGGAATACCCTTCAGGAATATTAAGTGTTATGTTGTAATTATAACTTCGTGGATAGTTCATGTGCACATTTTCAGTTCGTTTGCGTTCTTCATCAGATAAATCCACCTGACCACCAATTAATTTACCAACTTCTAAAATGTAATTAGGCCCTGCTTTTTTAATGAGTGCATCTGAAACCGTGAAGTTTTCATCATAAGTGAAGTATTTATCAAATCCATAACGCCCTGTTTCTTTAATAGTATAAGTATAATCTGAAACCTCTGTAATATCTAATTCAGCTTCTATATTTTTCTTTAAACTTTCAGATTGTTTCTCACGAAGTTTTTCAACTAACGCGGCAAGTTCTTTTCTGGTTTTTTCGCGTGTTTTTTTATTTCTTATTTTATCCATAAAAGGTTCTGTTCCATACTTTTGGTAATCCTCATCAACGTAATCTTTAAAAATAAGCTTGTCATATTGATGATCTGCTTTTTCGTAACCCTTGTATTTGTTAACACCTTGATACGTAAACCCTGAAATATCATCGTTTAATGTAATTGTAATGTCCTTCAAGGATTCATTTTCTTTATAGGTTGATTGTGGTAATTTTCCGGTTGCAATTTGATCCAATCGTTTTCTGCTTGCCGATAATTTATACACATCGGTACCTTCTAATAAATGATGAAATTGATTGGCATCCGAATGAATTTTTAAAGCCTCTAAATAAACTGGTGTTTCTGTGTTGACTTTGATAATAACGTTGGTGTTTCGCTCGAGAAGCAAATCATTTAAAGATCCATCATAGCGTTTTTTACCCACGATAACGTCATAATCATAATCAGATTCATATAAAAAAGCCATAAAATGCCGTATAAACGATTTCTCATTTGAAAATAAATACGGAACCGTTCTTGTAGTAATAAATGGTGAGGCCAGAATATTCGCTTCACCAACAATAATACCTTCTACATATTGTGTTAGAAAATGATGGCGGGCAAAATAGTAAACAGCTATTATCTTTTCGCGCTCGCTTGCAAAGTCGTTTTCTTTTACAAAACGCTCCATAGAACCTAAATCCCCATAAGGTGTATATTTCTCATAAAAGTCTAAAACCTCTTCCTCTGTAACCGTTTTTTTAATGATTTCCTCTTTCTCTGGTAAAAAAGCCAAGGCACGATCTTCAAATTTTCCAGATCTAGCAAAATACACTTGAAATTTATAACATGGCAATTCTACTAAAGGGTAAAACCAACGCTCATATTTATGCTTATCTATATCCTTTTCAATCAATTCATACCGCCTCATATTACTCTTTTCGGTTGGAATTTCTTTCAGTTCGGGCGCGCCATTATAGGAGTTGAAATTTATAAAAAAGTCATTTTCCGTTTCAAAATATAGCTTGTAATCCATTATGGGATATTCCTCACTTAATGTTTGCTCCACAGGATTAAAACCAAATGCCTCAATAGATTTAAACGGTTCAACGCTATAATAGAAATAGTCAATTATATCACCAATTTCCAAATTAGCCATTGCTACTTTAGTTTCACCATCAACTTCTACGGCTTCTTTTTCAATATCAATAATGGTTTCAGTACCATCTGGCTTTATAATTTTAATACCTACAATAACATTAGATGGATTGTAAACATAAACGCCTTTTGAGGAGTTGAATCGTTTTTGATAAGTGAAGGTTGAAAATTCAGTAACAGATGCTTGATCTAATAGCTTAATCCGTTTGCGAATGGACGATTTGTATTCCACACGTTTACCAAACTTATGAAAATCATAATTTTCATTCTTATAGATAATTACAGCCGATTCATTTTCCCATTTTTCAGGAATATCAACCGCGTTTTTAAAGGTGTCATTTTCTCCCCAAAAAAATGTTTGAGCTTCTATTTCTAGTTTAGATTGACCAAAAAACAGGGTTGTGCACGCAAATGTGCATAATAGGAGTAATTTAATTTTCATGTGTTTTTTTATTGTTTGGTTAAGGTGATTTGTTCGTTATAAACAGAATTAAGGTTTTTTATAAAATCATTCCATTCATTAAAACCGTCCTTTTTAATAACGCTTTCCGTGATTTCAAAATCCTTTTTATAAATAATGGTAGTATCCGTTTGGGTAAAGGATGCTTTTAAGTTGTAATTGTCATTGGAAATAGCAATATCCTTTGGAAGGCTTCCAATTTTGTAACCATCTGGAATTTTTAACGTCGTTGTGGATTCTAAATGTTTTTTATAATCGAAAACATAATCGGTTTTGCGCTTTTCAAAATTATAACCTGATAATTCTTTCTCTAAATCCAAGTCAATATACATGGTATCATCGAAGGATGAAACCGCATTATTTATCGTAATGTTGTAATGGATATTTATAGGTATTTCTCTATCGGTTAAATTAGATGTTATAATATCCGTTACTTTAATATTCGAATCGCCTCCATCCAAATACCACATTAAAAAGGTGTCTTTTTTGTCGGTTTGTAGCTGACTTAAGTACTGTAATAATCCCGAGCGACTTTCGCCATTATAGGTTTTTGAAACCGTTCCATTTAGTTGTTCGTTTTCAAGGGATAAATTATAATTAATGGTTTCTTTATTAAAATTGGCTGCTGTTTTTGGTACGATGTTTAAAATGAATTCATCCCCATTTTCAATTAATACTTGCTTGCCTTGAATTCTATTTGCGTATTCCTTGTAGGCGTTGAATTTTTCGGTTCCATCTAAATATGTTGGTTCTCCATTTGTATAAATAGTACAAATCATGTGGTTGTCTACAGATAGGCTAGGCGTTGAATAATCGTAAGCAATTCGGTTGGTGCCAATCCATGTTAAGCGTGCGTCAAAACCAGCTTCAATTAGCATTTGTTTGGTCAGGTTTGCCATCCCTTTACAGTCGCCATACCGTTTTTTGAAAACTTGCGACGCTTCATCAGGTTTAAAGCCTGCAATTCCATCCACAAAGGCGATGTAGCGAATATTATCTTGAACCCAATAATAAATATTTTTTATTTTTTCTTCGTCAGTTGCTGCATCTTGGGTTAATTCAACCACTTTGGCTTGTAATTCCGTATTGTCATTTTCTAAACTATTCACCAGTGTTTTATACCAATTATATAAATCTTGCGTGGATTCAAAGATGTTTGTTTTTACGGCATCTATAGTAAATGATTTTGCTAAAATTAAAATATGCGGATAAATGTAGGATGGTCCAGGCGCACTACTATCATCAAACATAGCGGGTACGTTTTCTATTGTAAATGTATGGATATTACCATCAAAATCTTCATTGGTTTTTATTGATTTTTGAATTGGAAAGCCATTAAAATTCATTTCTTTTAATTCTAAATCTAACCAATTTGGAATAGCTACAGTAAACGTTTTTTTTACAGCTGGATAATCATCATTAAAATATAAACTGGTAAAGTATTTAATGTCCTTATAACGCTTAACAGTTTCAATTTGATACCTGTAGCCTTTAAGAGGAAAATCTATATTTGTATATTTTACGCGGGCATCATTGTGAAACAAATCATCACTTTTCATGGCTTCATCTTTAATGTAAAAATCAGCATCACGATCCGTTTTATATTTTATTTCAAAGGATTCAATTTCCGATTCGCTATTATAAAAACTATACACTTGAATGTCTGCTCGAGAATCTAAACTGATGAGTTTTTTGGTAATAGTTTCTAGGACCTCGATTTTTTCTGTTTTTTTGTTGTACTCAAATGAAATATGATAATGCTCACTTTCCGAAGCAACGTGATCATCTGGATATGTTTCTTTTAGCGTTTCGGCAAGTTGAATTTCTTTAGGCGTTGGCTCTGTCTTTCTTTGTGCAAATGAAACTATGGTAAACGTAAAAACGAGTAGGAGCGTGAGGTTGTTTTTCAAGTTATTAGGAAGTTTAGATTGCTAATATAAAAATTAATGCAAAAAATCTACGCACTTTTTTTGACAACGTTTTTCTTTGATTGTTTTCGGCTTTGTCCTATCTTTTCATCATAATTATAATTTATATGAGTAACTACCATATTAAACATTTAGAAGAGTACTATCAAATTTATAGAAAATCCATTCGTGAGCCCGAGAATTTCTGGGAGGAAATTGCTGAAGAGCATTTTTTATGGCGAAAAAAATGGGACAAGGTTTTAAGTTGGGATTTTTCAAAACCCGAAATAAAATGGTTTGAAGGTGCCGAACTAAATATCACAGAAAACTGTTTAGATAGGCATTTAGCAACGCGTGGTGACAAAACCGCTATTTTATTTGAACCGAATAATCCGGAGGAACCAGCGGAACATATTACATATCAACAATTATATGAACGCGTAAACCAAATGGCAAATGTGCTCAAAGATCAAGGCATTCAAAAAGGCGATCGCGTATGTATTTATGTGCCTATGATTCCGGAATTGGCGATTGCCATTTTAGCTTGTGCTAGAATTGGTGCTATTCATTCTGTAGTATTTGCTGGTTTTTCGTCAAAAGCCGTATCTACACGAATTAATGATTCGGATTGCAAGTTAGTTATTACGGCCGATGGCTCGTATCGCGGAGCTAAAACCATCGACTTAAAAGGTATAGTGGATGAAGCATTAGAAAACTGCGATGGTGTAAAATCCGTTTTAGTGGTAAAACGCATACATTCCGAAATTAGCATGAAAGCCGGTCGCGATTTTTGGTTGCAACCTCTACTTGATAACGCATCTAAAGCCGGACAGGCAGAAATTATGAAAGCCGAAGATCCACTATTTATTCTATATACGTCTGGTTCTACGGGTAAACCGAAAGGCATGGTACATACCACTGCTGGTTACATGGTTTATACGGCGTACACGTTTAAAAATGTATTTCAATATAAGGAGGATGATGTGTACTGGTGTACCGCAGATATTGGCTGGATTACAGGCCATAGCTACATAGTTTACGGTCCGCTTTGTAATGGAGCAACAACAGTTATGTTTGAAGGCGTACCGAGTTATCCCAATTTCGGGCGCTTTTGGGATATTATTCAGAAGCATAAAATCAATCAGTTATATACAGCGCCCACAGCTATTCGTGCTTTGGCAAAACAAGGAACGGAGTTAATAGAGCAGTATGATTTATCATCTTTAAAAGTTTTAGGTTCCGTAGGCGAACCTATTAATGAAGAAGCGTGGCATTGGTATAATGATAATGTTGGAAAACGAAAAAGTCCAATTATTGATTCCTGGTGGCAAACCGAAACAGGTGGTATCATGATTACACCACTTCCGTATGTTACGCCAACCAAACCAACTTATGCAACTTTACCATTTATAGGTGTGCAACCGTGCATTATGGATGAAAACGGAGAGGAACTAAAAGGCAATCAAGTGGATGGCAGATTGTGTATTAAGTTTCCGTGGCCAAGTATAGCCCGAACTATTTGGGGAGATCATCAACGTTATAAAGACACGTATTTTTCCACCTATAAAAACATGTATTTTACGGGCGATGGTGCACTTCGTGATGAAGTTGGTTACTACCGAATTACAGGTCGTGTGGACGATGTCATTATTGTATCGGGGCACAATTTAGGAACGGCGCCTATTGAAGATGCTATTAATGAACACCCAGCAGTTTCTGAATCTGCCATCGTTGGATTTCCGCATGATATAAAAGGAAATGCGCTGTATGGTTATGTGACGTTGAAGGAATCTGGCGAAAGTCGGGATCATACTAATTTACGAAACGAAATTAACCAAATTATTACCGAACATATAGGACCCATTGCCAAACTGGATAAAATTCAGTTTACAGAATCTTTACCTAAAACACGCTCGGGGAAAATTATGCGACGTATTTTAAGGAAAATTGCAGAAAAGGATACCTCTAATTTGGGTGATATTAGTACCTTATTGAATCCAGAATGTGTACAAGATATTATTGATGAGGCGCTTTAATTTGTAACATTTTACATTCTATATAAAATCTTTAGAATTAAATCCTGCCAATCAAAATGCCATAGACGTTCTTAAAACCTTGGATATTGATGTCAGCGAAGTCGTACCTGATATGCAGGTTTCAGAAGCCGTTTTAAACACCTATTTGGGAAAATATCAACTGGCGCCAGGTTTTATTATAACTGTAACGCGAGAAGGTGCGCAGCTTTTAGCACAGGCCACAGGACAGCCGCAGTTTCAATTGTTTCCTGCGGCAACCCATAAATTTTATCTAAAAGTTGTGGATGCGCAAGTTACTTTTCATGTAACTAATGAAGGTGTTGTGGAAAGTTTAACACTTCATCAAAACGGACAAGATGTTCCAGGGAGTAAAATTGAATAACGGGTAAATTTATTTTTAAAGCGCACATAGAACATGGGCTTTTAGAGGTTAGCCTCTTTTACTTAACATGTGTCCAATATTTGGCCAAAAAATCAAAATTAAAAAAAAAGCGTTGCCATAATGGCAACGCTTTTAGTTTATAAACTAATCTCAATTTGATTTTTCAATATATCATCAAAAGTTTCACGATTTCTAATCAGTTTCGCTTCTTTATTATGCCATAAAATTTCGGCTGGTCGGTAACGTGAATTGTAGTTTGACGCCATAGAATAGCAATAGGCTCCAGCGTTTTTAAAGGCCAGTACGTCCCCTTCCGTAATTTCATTTATTCGTCTGTTGTTTGCAAACGTATCCGTTTCACATATGTAACCCACAACAGAATAAAAACGTTCTCGTCCTTTTGAGTTTGAAAGATTTACAATGTCATGTTGGGCTCCATAAAGCATTGGTCTTATAAAATGATTGAAACCCGAATCAACTTGCGCAAAAACGGTAGAGGTGGTTTGTTTTACCACGTTCACTTTGGTTAAAAAGTAACCTGCTTCACTCACTAAAAATTTCCCTGGCTCAAAGGCTAGCGTTAAATCTTTACCGTATTCTTTACAAAACTCATTAAACCGTTTGGTTAATTTTTTTCCAAACTCTTCAATATCTGTTTCAATATCGCCTGGTTTGTAAGGTACTTTAAAACCTGAACCAAAATCTATAAAATCTAAATTTTTAAAATTTTTGGCTGTTTCAAATAAAATTTCACTTGCATATAAAAACACATCAATATCTAAAATATCACTGCCTGTGTGCATATGAATTCCATTTATAGTCATGTTGGTGTTTTTCACAATGCGCAAAATATGAGGAATTTGATGAATTGATATACCAAATTTACTATCTATATGACCTACTGAAATATTGGTGTTTCCGCCAGCCATAACATGCGGATTAATACGTATACATACAGGAATATTCGGATGTTTTGTTCCAAATTGTTCTAAAATAGAAAGATTATCAATATTAATTTGGACACCTATTTCAGCTGCTTTTTCAATTTCAATCAGCGATACTCCATTAGGTGTATAGATTATTTGTTCTGGTAAAAATCCAGCTTTTAAGCCTAGTTGTACTTCCTGGATAGAAACTGTATCTAGTCCAGAACCTAATGATTTCATTAATTTTAGTATGGAAATATTAGATAATGCTTTAACGGCATAGTTTACTTTCACCTGTTTCACCTTATTAAATGCTGCATTTAAGCGTTTATATTGCGATGCAATTTTTTCAGCATCGTAAACATAAATAGGACTACCATAATCCCTAGCAATTTCTAATAAAGTGTTTGTTTCCATTGTACTATTTTAAGGTTAAAAAAGCGGTAAAGGTAAGAAAATATTTGACTTACAAGTTGGATTAGGCTAGATGTAATTTATGTACTACAATAGTTGTGAATTTAAAAATTTAATCATTTCAGCGGATTTTAATAGTCAGTTCCCTAACTTTACGAAATACAGACTAACTAAAATGACACAATGGAAATTAAACTAGCAGTGCTAATTGATGGCGACAATATACCATCCGCTTACGTAAAAGAAATGATGGAAGAAATTGCCAAATATGGTAACCCAACAATTAAACGTATTTACGGCGATTGGACCAAACCACATTTAGCAAAATGGAAAAACATGCTACTTGAAAATGCCATTACACCTATTCAACAATACGGATATACAACGGGGAAAAATGCAACCGATAGCGCCATGATTATTGACGCTATGGATATTTTATACAGTGAAAAAGTTAACGGTTTCTGTTTGGTTTCTAGTGATAGTGATTTTACGCGACTAGCCACCAGACTGCGTGAAGCTGGCATGAAGGTATATGGTATTGGAGAAAAGAAAACACCTAAACCATTTATTGTTGCTTGTGATAAGTTTATTTACATTGAAATTTTAAAACAAGCTTCTAGTGATTCCGATTCGGACACGGATCCCGAAGACAAAAAGAAATCTTCAAAAGATTCCTACGACAAAATTACACCAAAAGTTATTCGGTTAATCGCCCAAACTATTGAAGATTTAGCTGATGATGATGGTTGGGCCTTTTTAGGTGATGTTGGAAGTTTATTGCAGAAAAAACAACCCAACTTTGATTCTCGTAACTACGGTTTTGCTAAACTAACACCATTAATTAACTCCATTGATGCTTTTGATATTGATAAGCGTGAAAGCGGAAATGGTCGTTTTAAATTGGTGTATGTTCGGATTGATGAAAAGAAACCGAAAAAACATACACGTCGTAAAAGAACCGATTAAATTTAACAATTTTCATATCATAGGTTAAAATTCGCGTAACCTTAAACTTGATAAAAAACAGTGAATTTGTAGTAAAAAACTATGGATTTATTTTTAATCAGTTTTGGCGCGTTATTTTCCATTATGAACCCACTAGGCACTGTTCCGGTGTTTGTTGGTTTAACCCAAGAAAATACCAAGCGTCAGCGTGCATTAACAGCATTTTGGACGGCGTTTAATGTGTTCATTATTCTATTGCTTTCCTTTTTTGCAGGTAAGTATATTCTGTCCTTTTTTGGTATTAGTTTAAATGCCTTGAAAATTGCTGGAGGACTTATTATTGCGTCTTCAGGATTTGCATTATTAACAGGAAAGTTTAGGGAGCATAAAGGAATGAAACGAAATAAAGTTCAAAAAGATATTCATTCGCGTGATGCTATTTCTTTAACACCTTTGGCTATTCCTATGTTAGCCGGTCCTGGAACAATTTCTTTATTAATTACCTTTAATCAGGAGTATCAAAGCTCATTGCAAATCTGTATAATATTAATGGCCATGTTGGTAACAACAGTGAGTATTTACCTGATTTTAAAATCATCATATTTTATCGTAAAATTTTTAGGAGCATCTGGAATCAATGCTTTATCACGCGTTATCGGATTTATTGTAATTGCTATAGGCGTGGAGTATATTATTTCATCGGTTGTTGATATTATTCAGAGAATACAGTTTTAATAGGCTTTTTAACTGAAAGAAATAATATCACAGAAATAATACCACATATTGAAAACCCTATAAATAAAGGCAACACACTTTCAGTTACAAAACTACCTATAAAACCAGCAATAGGGACAGCCATAATGGTACTAAAAAAGCCGTTGATTGCGGCGCCAACTC
This sequence comes from Bizionia sp. M204, assembly GCF_023205095.1. Lineage (GTDB taxonomy): Bacteria > Bacteroidota > Bacteroidia > Flavobacteriales > Flavobacteriaceae > Algorimicrobium > Algorimicrobium hallyeonense. The sequence goes on from NZ_CP046242.1 coordinate 702,992, forward strand.
CAGCAATATGACCAACAGGCTCCATGGCTAATGATCGTAAATTTCCAAATAAAAATCCGATAGCTGTAAATTGTAGGGCAAAAAATATCACTAATATGGATAAGTCTGGATTTATGCCTGACGAAAATATAAGAACATATAAAAGGGATATAATGGAAAAGCAGACGGCAGCAGTGAAAGCAATTCGTCTCATTCCAAAACGAATAACCAATGTGCTGTTTATAAAAGTAGAAAATCCTACAGAAATGGCTAAACTAGCAAAAATGTACGGGAACAATTCAGCTAAATTATATTGGTATTCAAAAATTTGTTGAGATGTGCTTAAATACACCATAAAAGAACCCGTAATTAAACCCGAAATCACGGTGTAGGCAACCGCATCTTTATGTCTGTAAAACTCTTTGGCACCTGCTATAAAAAGTTGCGGTGTTAATTTGGTACGCTTTTCTTTGGTGTGCGTTTCGGGTTGTTTTTTCCAAAACCAAAACATCACGGCAATGCCAAATATTAAGTTGACATAAAAGATAGAGTGCCAATCATAAAACGTTATTAGAAACTGTCCTAAAGTGGGCGCAATTACTGGAATTAAAATAAAAATCATAACCACGAAGGACATCACTTTAGCCATATAATCACCGCTATAAGAATCCCGCACCATAGCAATACTAATGGTTCTAGGCGCAGCTAATCCCACACCTTGAAGAATACGGCCAAGAATCAAAATCTCAAAACTTCCCGTTGTAACACATAAAATACTCGCAAATACAAACAGTAGAAATCCAACATAGATTATAGGCTTTCTTCCAAAACTATCGGAAAGAGGGCCAAAAATAAGTTGACCAAAACCCAAGCCCAAAAAAATCATGGTTACCAAAAGTTGATTTTTTGAAACATCAGTTACACCAAAATCAGATGCAATGTCTGGTAGAGCTGGAAGCAGTGCATCAATGGAAAGTGCTACAATAGCCATTAATGATGCCATTAATGCAATAAATTCTATATTAACTTTTTCTGTACGGGGTTTTTCATTTTGCATCCTGCAAAAGTATTTATAAATTATCAGGATGCTTGATTTTAATAACTAATTCATTGTTAAATAATCTTAATTGTATGACGAATCTTGAATACTATTTTTTAAAAATGTAATTTTACATATCTACCATAAAAAACAATATGTCACAATTAATAACGGCTGAAGATAAATTAAAAGAACGCATTAAGGAATTATCCTGTTTATATACAATCAGTTCGCATATATCCAATTGTGATTTAGATAATTTGGAACCCACACTTCAGGCTATTGCTTTAAGTTTGCAGGAAGCTATTCGGTTTCCAAAAGAAGCTTCTGTGGAGCTAACTGTTGCCGATTTTCATATTGAAGTTGGGCAGCAGTCCGAAGATAAAGTCTTTATGTTATCTGCTATTAAAGAATTTAATATTGCAATTGGCTCCATTAAAGTAGGGTATTCTAAATCTAAATTTAACGAAAACAGTTTTTTAAATGAAGAAAAACGACTGTTAGCCAAGATTGCATTAGAACTGGGTAATTTATTTGAACGTAAGCAAATTATAGAAAAGGAAGTCGTGTCTAGACGCCAAGTAGAGCGTGCCGATAGATTGTCTATTTTGGGTGAGATTACAGCTGGAATAGCGCATGAACTCAATACACCATTGGCTAATATCTTAGGCTATTCGGAATTGTTAAAAGATCAATTTCACGAACAGAAAGCGGTTTTAAACGATTTAGATAAAATAATGAATAGTGCTATTTATTCGCGGGAAGTGGTCAAAAAATTGATGTTTTTTTCTTGCGATATGCCTCACCAAATGGAATTAACTAATATGACACCGATTATAAAGGATGCTATTAGTTTATTGAAACCTAATTTCTCTAAAAAGGATATTACGTGTCATGTAACCATTACCGATGAAAATATTCCTTTGCGTGTAGACGCTATTCAACTTACACAAGTTATTTTTAATTTAGTGATTAATGCCATTTATTTTTCACCAGAAAAAGGTGTTATAAATGTAACTGTTAGTCAAAGTGACAAACAAATTATAATTGAAATTAGTGATGAAGGGCCAGGTATTGATTCAGAAAAAGGTGACAATATTTTTAACCCTTTCTTTACAACAAAACCAGTTGGTGAAGGTTCTGGTTTAGGGTTAAGCGTTGTTCATGGTATTGTGAAAAGTCATAAAGGCACCATAAAACACAGACAAAACTCTCCAAAAGGCACTATATTTCATATCAGTTTTCCAAAAAAATAAATTATGTCATTACATCAAGAAAATATATTGTTAGTAGATGATGATGTTCATATTTTAGAACTCCTACAGCGTCATTTGCAAACCTTAAATTATCATACGTTTAAAGCCGTTTCTGTAAAAGAAGCTATGACTATTTTACAAGATGAATCCATCGATTTACTCATAACCGATTTAAAAATGCCAGGTGTTGATGGCTTGGAGTTGGTGAAATATGTGTCTGAACATTACCCAACTATTCCAAAATTAGTTGTTACAGGTTATCCTTCCGTTGACGGAGCTTTAGAAGTTATGAAATCTGGAGCCATGGAATACCTTACCAAACCATTTACCAAAGAAGAACTTAAATTAGCTGTTATAAAAGCATTTGAAAGTAGACCAAAACGAGTTGCTAGCAAATCAGAGAAACCTAAAGACATCCAAAGTTATGGTGAGTTAATTGGGCAATCAGAAGCCATAAAACGAGTAACGGAAATTATAGATCGGGTTAAAGACAATAAAGCAACTATATTTATAAAAGGAGAAAGTGGAACAGGAAAAGAATTGGTGGCACGTTCCATTCATTATTTAGGAAAATATGCGTCGGCACCATTTATTGCGGTAAATTGTGGTGCCATTCCTGAAAACCTATTAGAATCCGAATTATTTGGCTATGTTAAAGGCGCCTTTACGGGAGCTGATGAAAATAGAAATGGTTTTTTTCAAGCCGCTAATAAAGGCACTATTTTTTTAGATGAAATAGGAAATGCGTCTTTAGCTACACAATCCCGCTTACTTCGTGTGTTACAAGAAAAGGAAGTAACGCGTGTGGGATCTCAAAAAATTGAACCTGTGGATGTTCGTGTAATTGCGGCAACAAATAGCGACTTAAAGGAACTTATTGATAAAGGGCGTTTTCGGGAAGATCTTTATTACCGATTAACCGTTGTTGAAATTGATGTGCCATCATTGCAAGAACGAAAGGGCGATATTTCCTTATTAACAGATAAGTTTCTATTTAAATATGGTGTGGAATATAAGGACAAACTAATTTCTATAGCACCCGATGCGTTAGCTGTTTTGGAGCGTTATAACTGGCCAGGGAATATTAGGGAGTTAGAAAATGTTATCCAACGTGCGGTGATAATGTGTGACAAGCAAATTACGATGGCTGATTTACCCGAAAATTTAAAACACCACATATCCTTTCCCGAATATGATAATGAGCTGTTGCCACTTAAAGAAATTGAAAAAAAATACATATTAAAGGTTTTAGAGGCTACAAACAACAATAAATCTCAAGCGGCTAAAATTCTCCAAATTGATAGAAAGACTTTAAGTGAAAAAATAAAATAAGCAATGGTCTTAAGTGGGTAATTTTTACACAGCTGGTTAATAATTCCTCAATATAGTTTTAAGAAGTTTCACCTGGTTTTTGTTTATTAGTCTAATAATCAGGCGGTTATAATAATATTGTAAATTGTATTTTAAATTGGCATACCTATTGCCTTTTGGTTCGTGGAAATTAAAGGTTAGTTTATGAATCATATTATGGAAAGAAGTTTGTGCCAAGATTGTACGTTTGTACAAACGTGCAACTTAACGACAAATAAAAGTTCTATTTGGTCCTGTAGTGAATATGAACTGGCCAAAATAGACATGAACAAATATTCTAAAAATAATATTCAAAAATTCGACCGTGTGTTGAATAATCCTACTGTTGAACTTATCTAAACAAATAAAAAAAATGACTTTAACAAAAGAAGTAAAAAAGAAAAAACAACCTAAACAAGGCATGCTAGAGAATGTTATGAAGCAATTCAATGCTGCTGCAGATATGGTTGAATTAAATCCAAACATTAAAAAAATATTAGCTGTAACGAATAATGAATTAATTATTCATTTCCCTGTTCGTATGGACAATGGTGAAGTCGAAATTTTTAAAGGTTACCGCGTACAGCATAACAACGCTTTAGGGCCTTACAAAGGTGGATTGCGTTACCATCCAACCATTGATATCGACTCTGTTAAAGCTTTAGCGATGTGGATGACATGGAAAACGTCTTTAGCTGGCTTGCCTTATGGTGGAGCTAAAGGAGGGATTCAAATGGATCCTAAAAAATATTCTAATACAGAATTAGAGCGTATTACAAGACGTTTTACTTACGCTTTAGGTGAAAACATTGGGCCAGAGCACGATATTCCAGCGCCAGATGTTAATACAAGCGCACAAACTATGGCTTGGATTGCAGATACGTATATGTCTACTAAAGCGCCATCAGAGCGTTCAAAAAACCAGCACGTTGTTACTGGTAAGCCAATTGGTTCTGGAGGATTAGAAGGTCGTGATAGAGCTACTGGGTTTGGTGTGTTCTTAACGATTAAATATTGGGCTGAAAGCAAGAAAATAGATTTAAAAGATAAGCGTTTTATTGTTCAAGGTTTTGGAAATGTGGGCTATTGGGCTGCACACTTTTTAGAATTAGAAGGCGCTAAAATGGTTGGTGTTCAGGACGCTTTTGGATCTATAAGTAAAGCAGACGGTTTATCGGTAGAGCATTTATTCGAGTATACTAAAAACAATAACGGATCTGTTCAAGGATTCACTGGATCTACTGCCGTAGAAAAAGTCGACTTCTTCGGATTAGACTGTGATATTTGTATCCCTGCCGCTTTAGGAAACCAAATTACGGCTGAAAATGCCTCTCAAATTAAAGCATTTTTAATTGCTGAAGGTGCAAATGGACCAACAACAGTTGAGGCAGAAAAAGTATTGCGTGAAAAAGGCATAACTGTTATTCCAGATATCTTATGTAATTCTGGTGGTGTTATTGGAAGTTATTTCGAGTGGTTACAAAACCGTAATGGCGAACTTTGGGAGCTTGATGAAATACTTGCCAAAATTGACAAAAAAATTAGAGAGGTTTTTAGAAAAGTTTTAAAAACTTCCGAAGAGAAACAAATTGATATGCGTTCAGCTGCTTACTTTATAGCAATAGAGCGTATTGAGAAAGCATATATTCAACGTGGAATTTTTCCATAATAAACTTTAATTTAAAATGAAATACGGAAGCTTGATTTTAGAAAAAAAGGAGTATGTTGTTTTAAAACGCCTATTAAACTTATCTATTAATTATAAAGAAGATACGCGTAAATACTCTGTAAAAAGACTAGAAGCCGAATTGCAGAATGCTGTAATAAGTGATGAAGAATTAGTTCCTCAAGACGTTATTAGATTTAACTCTGTAGTTACAGTGGCAACGGATGATGGTTGGGAAAATACTTTTGAACTGGTAACGCCCAATGATAAAAACTATCAAAACAATAAGGTTTCGGTGTTAACACCAATGGGATCTGCTGTTATGGGCTATGCTCAAGGCGATGTCATTGACTGGGAATTTCCTGGCGGAATCAAAAAGCTCCGTATTGTTAATGTGAAGCAAAATAAATCAAACAAACACTATCAATTATAATGGAATCAAATACCTTTTTTAATCATGATACTGATGAAGAAATAATTCATGTAAAGCGCACACAAGAGCTGGACGTTTGGATTTCTCATTTAAGTTACGTGACCGACGAGAGTGATTGGCTAGCGAAAATAGCATCTAATAAATTGAATGACAAAGCGTTGAGAGATAGGCTTTTGGAGGAATCCGAACAGAATGCAACTATATTAAACGAGTTATACAATTATAGAACATCTATTGTAAAGTATAATGAATGTGATGATTTAGAATGTGATGTATATTACATTAATTTACACGACACCTATTGTTCCAGATATAGGAAACATTTAGAAACGTATCGGAAAATTAAAAGTGACGTTTACATGAAAATACTCATGTCGTAGTTTTTTAATAATTAGTTATGTGGAACAAGCCATACACATGAGTGTATGGCTTGTTTATTTCTAAAGATTAAATTTTAGTATATTATATTTTAACTTAACAATTCATTATTAACATGTTAACAAGTTATTTTGTTTTTTTTATTTAAATAAAATTGTGACTTGGTATAATAATTGGTTAATTAGCATTATGCTTACTTTGAAATTTCTGACCCAACAATAACAGGAATGAGAATTAAGTTTTTAATAACAACGCTATAGTATCAAAATTTTAATACCATGAAAACAAAATTTCTTATTTGTTCAGCATTCCTTTGCTGTTCAATTACCTTATTTGCACAAGAAAAGAATGACCCTGAACCTTTTCAATACCCATTTGGAGAATTGGGTTCAACACCACGCGGTGTTTTTGGCGATGACGATAGAAAAGAAGTAAAAGATGCCGAAGGAATCAAAGACTTTGTTCGTGCTACGGCAGCTATGGTTTCTAAAAATGTTATTGACGGTAATGAGCTTTACAGCTATACGCTACGCGAAATGCTTTCTGATCGTTTTGAGACCAAAAACTTTGATAAAAATGTTCGGTATCTTGATCAACCAACTGTAGCAAATTGCACTGGATTTTTAATTGCACCAGATATTTTAATTACAGCAGGACATTGTGTTAAAACGTTAGAAGATGCCCAAAAGTGGATTTGGGTTTTTGATTATACCAATGAGCTAGAGTATGATGAATACTATAAATACGTAGAAGTTCCTAAAAATAATATGTATGAAGTAGTGGATGTTCTAGCGTCAGTTTTAGATGACGAGACCAATCAAGATTATGCGGTATTAAAACTGGATAGAAAATCAGAAAGAGCACCGTATCGTTTTAGAACAAGTGGAGAGGTTTCTAAAAACAGTCAAGTTAATACCATAGGAACACCAACAGGTTTACCGTTAAAATTTTCAGAAAATGCCATTGTTGTTAGTAACGAAGAGGAACAATTTTTTAAAAGTGATATCGATGCGTTTCCCGGAAATTCAGGAGGTCCCGTTTTTGATCCGAATGGATTTATTGAAGGTATTTTAGTTCGTGGAGCCACACAATATAGCAATGGAACGTATTCAGGCGATTACATATACGACCCAGAATGTGACTGCGTAAAAACGGTTCAGTTTTCATCAGCAGAATATAATGCAGGTTGTCAAGCACATAAAATACATAAACTTCCAGGTGAAATTTTAATTAGAGCAGTCTATGAGAATTTAGAATATGCTATTGAAAACGGTTTGGTAGATCGTTTTAATAGTTGGAGTTCCTATTCTTGGATTTTTAACTATGAGTATACAAACCTGCAAGTTAGACTTGAATTTCTTGCTGCCCGAAATAAGGAATACAGTATGCTAGAGGCTATGTTGTCTGCTACAAAAGACGCATTAAGTCCTATTGATGGTTATATCCTTATGAAGGAGGCCATTGCAACGCAAGACACTAAACTCTTAAAAATCTTGCTAGATTATGATATCTATCCTAATGTTTCTTATGATAATCTCCCAACACCCATACAGCTGGCCGTTAAAAATAATTTTGAAACAGGAATTAATCAGTTAATTGATGCTGGTGCTGATTTAGGCGTTAAAGATTCAAATGGAAATAATTTATTACATCTAGCTGCTCAAATGGATCGTATTAATTTAATTCAGCTTTTTGTTCAACGAGGTGTTTCAGCTAATGAAAAAAACAATGACGGAGATTATCCTGAAAAAACAGCTAAAAACTCTGGATCTAAATCAAATTTTAAATATTTAAAAAACGCACGTAAGGGCAGATTATAGCCTTAATTTTATACATCAGTAATTAATTTATTATTTTAAACATGAAGCATTTTATTCCATTTATTTTAGGTGCAATTCTCTTAAGTTCTTGTGCTGCACACCAAAGATCCCATATTAAAGCGGAAGAAGAATTTATTGTTTCCTTGAAACAAGCAGAATCTCGTGGAGGGATGATAGATATAGCGTTACAAGGGTTATTCATAGGTGCCAAATATCTAGCAGATCAAAGCGCAAAGCAATTAACAAGCTCATATGCACAGTCCATTTCAGTAAATGATTATTACAATACGTTTTCTGATAAAGTAGAAAAAACTTACGAATCAATTGAAATTTTTAAATACGCTAAACCACAGGTTGTTGAGGAAAAAACAAGCATGACTCGCCTAATAACTAGTGATGTTAATGCGCTACCAAAAACACGTGGAGCAGAAGGTGCTTTGTCCTTAAAAGATGTCATCCGTGATGACCAGGACGATCTTTTAAATTTTTATGCTAAAATTGATATTATCAGCGACCCAGAAAATCCTGGAGTAAGTCGCATTAGTTTTGATGCTTTACGAGTGTTTTTTTCCAATACAAAAGTGTTTTCAGATGAAAACTTAAATGCACGGGTTTCTATTTCAATTGAAGGACAATGGCGAAGCACAGATGGTTCGCCCATGAAGAAAACACTAATTGAGCAAGAATACGACTTTAAAAATTTAAAGTATGGAGCAGACAACCAAATAAAAACACCAATTTTATCACCATGGTATTACGATATTCCTATTTCATCTGAAATAGCAAACAATAGTACGTATGGTGTTTTAAAAGTAAATGTGCAATTAGAAGAATACGAAGGCAATAAGAGTAAATACATTAATCAATTGCCAAGTATATTAAGTAAAAATAAAGATGCTATTGTAAAAGATGGCGCATCTACAATAAAAAAAATCACGAATTAATGATTGGTTAAAATGTACTTATTAAAAAAACGGCTACTATTTTTAGAGTTTTGTTCAGTTTGTGTTCACAATCGAAACAAGATAGTATTAATTGTTTTTGCTTTTTTTACACAAGTAACAATATCTCAAAATGACATAATAGCGGTTTCAAATCCTATTATTGATGCCACGATGCGTTTTGATAACCAAGAATTGGTATTGGCTACAGGAAATTATCTTTATGTTGTAAATACCGAGACATTTAAACTCACAGACTCCATAACAATAAAACAGTTTCCGGATAAAACAGTTCAGAAAATTGAATTTGTTAATGGAAATTTAGATGTTGTTTCAGCAAAATATGTAGCGCAAACAGCTTATGGATTACCAGCAAACCGACAGCCGTTTTTAGAGTATCCTCAAGACACAACTTATTTTTATAACATTCGGAATCATCAATTATTAGACTTAAAACTGCCTGGTAATGCACATATTGCCTTTGGTTCAGGGAATGTAAATGTTGTGGGTATGAACGATTATTTTGAGTATACTGATCGGTCTGGAAACCCAATGAAAGGTGCTAAAAAAGGAGGCTTTTATGTTAACCCACAAAAATTAGAGATTGGCTCAAATGGGATTATAAAAAAGATGGCAATTTCACCAGATAACCAATTTTTAGCCGTTGCGTATTACAATGACTTGAAAGAAGGAATTTATCAATACACATTAGAATTACGGCAAATAAATGATATGTCTGTGTTGAATTCTATTTCATTTACAAATCATCCAAAAGATATTTTATTTAGCCCAAATGGGAAATACATACTTGTCGTTAAAACTTCTGATGATTATAGATTTTCAGAAAATGAAAATATCAGTATTTACAGTCGTGATAATCTATCATTGTTAAAAACAATCCCAGAGAATGTAACTATTGGTCATTATGTTGAAGGTAACAGTATTTGGAAAATGACAGATGGTGAAATTACCAATCAGGATTTTGAGACGGAAATTATTTCAACTAAAATTTGGTCTAATTTAACGCCGTTTTTTAATATTCAAGGGTTTTTCAAAATCAATGAGAATGATCTCTTTATATATGGTTCAAATACATCTCAAATTAACTCAAACGGTATTCATGGCCTCTATAAATATTCTTTAAAAGATGATGCTATTTACGCAAAGGTAAAAACTGTAGCATCACAGGATACCATTTATAACCCTGAAGCAATAAGCATTCAAAAAAATAATTTCACCAATGGTTATACTAGGCTAAATAAGTCCAAAAGGCTCATGATTACAGGTGAGGGTGATAAGCTGCAAATTTGGTCAGTTTTAGACCGAAAAAAATTATACGATTTAAAATTTGAGAACTCCGTAACCGCTTTTTTAGGAGCCGATGAAAAAACGTGTCTTATTTTTGAAAAATATCAAGGGCAAGGTTACAATGAGTTTTTAGTAAAGGTCTTAAACCTTGAAACAGGAATAGCACGTGTTAACTTACTTAAATCCGATTTTTTTAACCCTTTTACAACAAATATTTTTTGCTTTAACACAACTAACAATATTAAAAATTGGTGGTGTATAGGAGGTGGAGAATCACTAATTAAATTAAATACTGACGATTTAACAATATCCAAAGTACTAGATTTAGAAAACAAGAATTATACTAATACTACCATTCATAATTTTACCGTATTACCAGATAATTCAACCATTTTAATAGAGCATTTTAATGACAACACCAATAATATAGGTCGCGTTTCAGAAAGTGAAATTAAAGCATTAACGTTAGAAACTTTTAGTATAGGGCAGGAGCAAGTTGTTAAAACGCAAGCATTAACTGGACTTAAAACACTCTTTCCGTTTTCAAATACCCAGATTTTAGAAATGGACAAACAGTCTGTTTCTATTAATAATTTAGAAACAAATACCCAATCTCAATTTATTAAACTTACAGATAATCACGTTGAATCTGTTGTTTCTCATGAAAACAATTCCTACGTCGTTCTTACTAAAAATGATTATAAATTTTCAGATAGTTTGGAGGTTCATCACTATAATTCACAAACCAAAAAACTTGAACGCCGTTTTTCATTACCCTATGGAAGCTCTAATTTTTTTGCTGATAAATTTGGAATTACCTATCAATACCAATCTGATATTTATACGTATTTACCAAATCAGGAACAGACTATTTCATGGAAAAGCGGCGAAACACTATTTACCCAGAGAGACGATATTAGTTTGAATAAAAATGGCTATTTGCTGTTTAAAAATGAATGGTTGGTTGACCTAAAAACTTTGGAGGTAGACAAAAAACTACATAGTTTTAATCATGCAGCCCTACTACATAATACAGATGATTTATTGCAGATAGATTCTAAAGTATATGATGTGGATAGGCCGTATTTTCAATTCAAAATAGCACCAATAGATGCGCTTGAAAACGATATATGGGTAAGTGAAAAAATTTATGAAAAAAAGGATTCTAATTTTTCGTATACCCTTAAGGTTTCTCCTAATGATACATTTGCCATTGCTTTCGATAATGCTACTTACAGCAATTCAGGGATAATGTATGTTATTGACTTAAAACAACAAACAGTTAAAAAGCAGAAGTTGGATTTTCCAGTTCAAAATGTGTCATTTTCAAATCAGGATTCTCAAGTGCTTATCAGTTCAAACCCATATGGCGTTTCAAATACCGTGAAATCTTTATTGTTTGACACACAAACACTGGACGTACTTTATGAGTTTGATAAGATTATTCATCAAGTAGATTCTGATGGAAATAGTTATCAAACCGATTACCAAGATGTTTTAGTAACCAATATCAATGCCGAAGCAAGTAACCAACCCGAACGTTATTTTGCACGTTCTTTTTTAAAAACAGTTACCTATCTATCAGATAAAAAAGTACTTATAGCAGGTGATGATTCTGGGAATCTATTTTTTTGGAAAAAAGACACAAAAACACCGTTTAAGAAATTAGGATTGGGTACTTCTGAAGTTTTATCGTTCTATAGAAATAACAATAAACTGTTTGTTTTATTAAAAGATTCAGAAATAAAGATTGTTGATTTAAATAGCTATAACCTGGAACTTAATATGTCTTTTTTTGAAAAAGATGAAAGTGTTTCAATGGCTTTCGTGACACCCAAAGGTTATTTTAAAGCCTCCAAAAAAGATATTCGAAATTTCCATTTTGTTCAAAACTTATCAGCATTTCCGATATTGAATTATGAGTTGTTTTTAAACAGACCAGATACCATATTAAGAATATTAGGTTTCGCTGATGACACGACTATTGACGTGTATAAGGAAGCTTTCTTAAAACGTTTACAACGTCATGGATTCACCGAGAATACCAATTTTCTAGAAGTTAAGCGTCCAGAATTGGAACTATTGAATAAAAACAATCTTCCATTGGTAACGGAAACCAGTACTTTGAAGTTACAGATTAAATTATCGGAAACTGCTACTAAAATTCATATTTATGCCAATGGTGTTCCTATTCTTAAAAAACTTGTTTCTAATCAAATTCTAGAGGAAACTATTAAACTTCACAGTGGCGAAAACGCCGTTACTATTGTGGCTTTAAATGATAACGACGTGGAAAGTAATCCAGAAACTTTTACTGTAACTCATGCTAATCAAGATACGGACTATAGCGTGCATTATATTGGAATTGGTGTATCTGAATATCAAGATAGCACAATGAATTTGCGGTACGCTGATAAGGATGTTAGGAGTTTATCAACTTTTTTCAAAGCCAAATATAAAGACCAAGTGGTAATTGATACCCTAACGAATCAGATGGTAACCAAAAAATTGATTAAGGAGCTGAAAGAGAAACTAAAAAAAACAACCATTAATGATATTGTAGTGGTATCATTTTCTGGTCATGGATTAGTAGATGATGATTTCAATTTTTATTTCGCCACGCATGATATTGATTTTAATAATCCAAAACCGAATGGATTGGCATATCAGGATATTCAGGATTTATTGAGTGATATTCCAGCAAGACGAAAGTTGTTGCTTTTGGATGCTTGCCATAGTGGTGAATTAGACGAAACAGAAACTTTACAAAAAACGAAATTAACAAACGAAAATGTTTCCGAGTTTACACCAAAAGGCAGTATCGGTATTGAAAGTAAAAATAGTAAGCAAGGTTTAAAAACCAGTTTTGAGCTGATGCAGTCTCTATTTTATGATTTGGACCGTGGGAATGGTGCTTATGTTATTTCTGCAGCAGGCGGTAAAGAATTTGCTTATGAAAGTGATGATTGGAAAAATGGCGTGTTTACATATAGTTTTATAAACGGCATGTATGATTTGAGTTATGATACCTGGAAAGGGAAACAGCAAGTGCCCATTTCGAAGTTAAAGGATTATATTTATAATTCGGTAAAAACGTTAACAAATGGCCAGCAAAAGCCTACATCTCGTTCTGAAAACGTTGAATGGGATTGGTCCTTTTAATTCCTCATTTAGTTACCAAGAATATAATTTCTAATGGTAGATCCGCTATAAAGTTCTTTCAATTTGTTGGAGCGCAGTAGCATAGGGTTTGTTTTGCTTTTTAACGCATAACTTTTGTTTCTATCGCCTTTAAAGGCAAAATAAACGGATGCTAATAATAAATCAGGATTCGAATTAAGATTCATTAACTGCCCGAAATAGCTATCTACTTCTTGTGTTTTACTTGCATCAATTCCAGTTTTTACAAGGATTTCTAGTACAGAAATTTGGTCTGTTTTTGTTTCACAAAGTTTCAATGTTTTTTCAGAATTATTAAATGCCAATTCGGGTTCATTATGAAGATAAAGAAATTCAGAATAGGCTAATTCTGTTTCTGTAGAAGGATTAATTTCGGAAGCTAATCTAAATAATTCTTTGGCTTCAGCTGGCGTACCAAATTTCAGCTTGTTTCGTGCTGTGGTAAGCATAAAGGTTGCAATATCACTTTTTTTGTTTTTAAAAGGATCTGACACAGTTGCTTTTAAATAATGTTCTTTAGCATCATCAAATTGATTCATTTGTAATTCACTGTAGCCTAAATTTGTATAACCGTTAGAGTAGGAGCCGTCTATACGCAAAGCTTGTTTATAAGCTTCAATGGCTTTGGTGAATGCACCATTAGATACGTAGGTTTGCCCTAAAAGATTATATACATCTGGGATTTGAGCATTTTTAGCTAAAAGTGTATTTAAAAGTTTAATAGACTTTTCCTGTTGATTTTGCTCATTGTATAAATTAATTAACTTTGAATATGCTGGTAAATAATACGGATTTTTCTCTACGGCTTTTAAATAATTTATTTCCGCATTCCGCGGATCTTTAATACCTTCATTTAAATAATTACCATAATAATAGTAGGCTTTGGCATTATTTGGGTTTTTTGAAATCCCTGTTTCAAAACTTAATTTGGCTTCAGCGGGTTGTCTTAAATTTCGTAATAACCATCCATGTCCTGCATAGGTCCAAGCATGTAATGGATTTTTATTAATAGCTATTTTATATAATGAATCCGCTAATAACAAACGTGTTCGTTTTCTGTTATTAACGCGTAAATAGTCGGCATAATCTGTATAGGAGGAAGCGTCATCTGGATTTCTATCAATGGCGTTTAATAATAAAGTTTCAGCAGTTTTTGGGTTCAGGTCATGATCTTGAATATAGTTAAATAAACCATACTCCGTTATGGTGTTAATTGAATCTGCTTGAATGGCCTGATTGTGGTAGTCTACCGATAAAGCTGCATTTCCTTTTAGTTTTTCTAAAGCGCTCAATTTTTGCAACGCGATGGCATGGTTGGGATGAGTTTTTAAAATTGTTTTGTAATAGACTTCCGCTTGTTGGTATTTACCTTGACTTACATTGAGATCACCTAATCTTAAGTTGGCTTCAGTATTCGAGCCTTTTAGCCCTAATGAGGTGTCAAAAAACTGTTTAGCATCGTCGTATTTATACTGGTCTAATAAATTTTCGCCTAAATTGTTTACTGGATTGGACCAAGTGCCAATTAATTTATTAGCCTCTTTAAAATGATAATGAGCGCTATCATAAACAGCTTCAGAGTTATAAACTAATCCAAGAGCATTATGGATGTATGCACCACGAGGTTGCATAGTAACGGCAGATTTTAGTTTACGTTTCGCTATGCTGTAAGCAGGGAAATTTTTACTTCTTATTATGGCATAAGCATCTAAAACTAATTGATTTACTTGAATTTGCTCACGGAAAAAGTCATCATGATCCATAAGCTCCAAACAGATCTCTAAATGTTGGGCTTGTTTACTAAACTCGCGGCTGCTAGGTAATTTTGTATCTCCAGAAATATATTGATTGATTAACTTTTGTGCTGAAGCGGAAAGCTCTTTAATTAGTTTATATTGCATAGACTCTAAAACCTTTTCAGATACAGATTTGGATGCTTTCGCTTTTTTATAAAGTTCCAATGCACTGGAAGGCCTGCCATAGTAATTTTTAGCTTGAATGGCTTTTGAAAAAGCTAAAATTTCTGAAGCCTTTTCAGTATTGAGATTTACAGAACCTCGTGACGCATAACCTTCTATTTTACTCAATTCGCTTTCAACAACCTCAAACGCAAGTACCGGATTATTGGGGTTTATGGCTTTAAAAACAGCACGGTCGTTTGATGTTCTTACAACGGGTGTTTGGTTCTGACTATATTTTTTTGAAACTGTATTGTAAACATTTTCGTATAAATAATCGTCAATCTCCCGATATATCACATTATTGTCAGTGTTGGTATCGGCATTTCCCATTAAACCTTTTACCAGATAGTAGGTAAAATAGCCATGTTTAATTGCGCTGTCTTCGTAGGATAATTCATTGGGTCCACAACTTAAAATTTTTGTAGCATTTTCAAACATTGCTTGAATAGTTCCCAAATTTTTCTGGGTACCTTCCTCAAAAATAAATCCCGAACGACAGGCGTCTAAAATTAAAATAACTTGTGCATTTTTATTGGTAATATTTCCTATAACCCGATTGTTAAGTAAAGCTAACGGAATAGATCCGCCAGCATAATATTCCTGATTGGCATTGGCATCTGCCGCTAGTAGAAAACCTGCTTTTTCACCAAAATCGTCAACGACATCACCATGACCAGCAAAATAGATATAAACTGTATCATCTGTTTCTACGGTATTTAATAGCTTTTTTAATTCGCGTAAAATATTTATGGCTACAGCGTCTTCGTTGGTTAATAAAACCATGTTTTCTTCTGGAACATTTTCTACTCTTTTTAAATAGTCATTAAAAAGGAGGGCATCATTGTGTGCGTAATTGAGTTTTAGTTTGTCTTCTTGATAGTCTGATATTCCAATAATCAAGGCATGTTTTTTGCCTATATTTTTGCTTTCTGTACTTTCACCAATGGCACCTCTTTTGCCTTGTGCAAAAGTAACTATTTGAAAAAAGCAACAGATAAATAAAACAACACACCTCATAACCAATTACTCTTTTACTATTTCATAAACAAACTCGGTACTGTAACCGTCCATATTTCCAGATGCTTCAGTACCCTCTGAACCACGGGATTGCGTATAGCTATTTTTTATAAAATTTTCTAACGGATTGTTGTTGGTACTGCGAGTTCTTTCACCACGAGTTTCAACAGTAGATTGGAAATTAATGGGAGAATCTGTAGCAAATCCTTTTAAAATTAACCGTTCGTAAGGAGGTCCAAATCGGTAAACACATTCTTTGAAAATCATGGTTTTTCCAGGTGCTAATTTACGGTCGTCGTTTGTTAAGCGACATTTGTTATTTGGCATAAATGGTGCAATTTCGCCCTTGCTATTAATTTCAATTAAACTAAAGTAAAGTGGTCTATTACTTTTGTTAGTAACTTCTAGCAACACATGATCTATTCCTGGTCTGACTTCTAGAATCCCTTCCGAATTGTTATAGCTATCTTCGGGAAGTAGTGCGCCTAATTCACCTATTTCAGCAACATACTCTACAGGTAAAAGTTTAAAATCGAATTCATAATCGTAATTCTTTAAGCTTAAATTTTTCAAATACATACCTTGTGCATAATTAAACAGTTTGTTGTTTAAATCCGCCTGTACATCGGTGCCACGTTGTTTGTTAGTGGCATCAAAGACATCTAATCCTTTGGCACTATTTAAAGTATAACCGCTTGAAGTTTTTGAAATAACCACATCTGCTTTCAAGGTATCGTTAACAACAGAACCTAACCCATTTTCATCAAGAAAAGAAGCAACACTTTTTTGGATTTCCGTATCTGTATCAGGTTCTAAATATACCTGAATGGATATGTCTCCGTAAGTTGGTTTATCTATAAAAACCCAATAGTTTTTTTCATTTCTATCTGTTAATGGCTTGTTTAATTTTATAAAGGATTCATTAAATTTGGCATTACTTATCGTTCCTTTGGCTAGTGCTTTTCCTTCGTCAACTTTTGTTGTTCCAGCAGGCATCACATAAACAGTTGTGTTATTAAATAGGCGTTGTAATTTTCCACCATTAATTTGTATTACGGTAGAGGTTGGAATTTTAGTGACTTCAAAATAGGGTTGTTGTTTCACATAATCACCTTTAAATAATTTGTAGTCAATATCACCTTCAATAGTTGGTTTTTGTTTTGGTGAAATGACATTCATATTTGCTGCAATATTGGAAAATAATTGTCGGTAGGTAAAATCACTTCCCAATTCGTTCATGGCTTTAGAAAACGCATAGCTTAATGACCCAACACCGTCATATTCATAATTAAGTTCGTTTGCTGAAGCTCCTGAAATCATAACAAATGGTGCTGCGGTATCACTAACTTTTTCCCGCTCTAACATGGCACTTCCTGTGCTGTCATCTTGGTCTTTAGCTTTCCAGTTTTCAGGAGCAAAGGTAGCTTCACCACCACGTGTTATACCACCACGAGTAGCAGAGCCAGAGTGGCAACTATCTAAAATCATTAATAATTGACCATCTTGACCAAGTGTGTTTCTTAAATTAGTAATAATATTATGCAATTCATCGTCTCGTAAATGATTTTCACCTTTATAATTGTGTGTGTATCGAACCCAAGCATCAATTGGAACGAGCGATTCGTCTTTGTCATCTATTTCATCACCATTATCATCAAAAATTTGTTGGCCATGTCCTGAATAGTGTATGACAACTATATCGCCAGGTTTTAACTGAGATTGTAAACGCGCCAGAGCATCTAATATGCCTTGTTTAGTTGCTTGTTCGTTAATAAGTGTAATGATGTCCTTTTCAAGAAATCCTTGGCTTAATAAAGCTCCTTTAATTAGTGGCACATCATTTACGGAACTAATACTGCTCCAGCCAGTACTTTTCGGGTAGTCGCCTACAGCAATAATAAGGGCATGTTTGTCAGCAAAACTTGCTTGTATGGTAATTAAAAATAAGAATATAAGGCTTAATTTTTTCATGAATTGGTGTTTTAATTTAAATCGAACAAACTGAATGAAATTCCAAAGTAGTATCCGAAATCGTAAACATTTTTTGTAAAATTATCTATATCAATTATATCTGTTGTTTGGTCAACCTCTAAACCATTTGTTAGTTGGTTTACAGGGCCATAAGCAATACCTCCTGATAATGCAAGGCGACTTTTACTACCAAAAAATAAGGAAGGACCTAATAGGAAATTAATACCTTTTAAATCTTCAGTAATAGGAATGGATAAACCGAAACTTCCTCCAATATTAAAGTTCTCACCAATAACTGGATAGAAGTTTATCATGGTGCTTAAATTAGGCACAAAATAATCGTTTACGTCCGCTCCAATAACACCGTTTTCGTCTATATAAAAGTCTTTTGCACTGTCGCCAAAATTATTTAAAGTTAAAGCCACGCTTGTATTAATTTTAAAACCGCCTTTTGAAAATAATTTAAGATTTCTAGTTTTTAAGGTGCTTTGTGAGTTTTCAACATTAGACGTTTTAGAAAATTCGCTCTGAACAAATTTTAATTCAATGTTCACTTTATCGGCTTCAATTAAGTAATCGTAGGTTTGTTCAAATGATGATGCTTCTAAAGTTGCATACAATTCTTCTATTTTATTCAAGTTTTCAGATGAGTTTATGGAGGAAGCATTTAAAGATTTTAGCATGTTTTTTAAATTTGTATACGCATTATTATGTGCAACCAATTCACCGCGAGATAATTCTGTATTTGATACTTCTTGCTCATTAATATCTGTTGCTAATGAATTTAATTCTGAAGCGAGCTCTTGCGAGTCCTCTTGAACAACACGTTTCATACTGGATAAGAATACATAAAAATTATCTTCTGGATCACTAACACGTGAATCACTAACCTTATTTGCCGCATTTTTAACATTTGCCAAAATAGCTTCTTTATCTAAATTTGGGTTTAATAAGTTAGACATTAAGGTGGATTTAATGGCATCAATATTTGAAGAAAGTTTATTAAGATCGGAAAACTTATTAGAAACGCCTGCACCTCTTGAAGCAACTTTTTGACTAAACATACTTTCGTCAATGGGTAAATTATCCACATTCAAACCAAGATCACTTCCAGAAAACGAACTAATGCCTCCTAAAAGTGAGCTAAAATTGAAACCACCAGATTCTGAATGGATGGCTTCTTCTTTTACATCTGCTTGAATATCCATAGCAAACGGATTTACATTTTTTAATTTTAATTCAACCAGACTATTTCGTTTGAATTTAGGTTTCAAAAGTGTGTCATCTACCTTGTTATACTTATCTAGATGGTAGTAGTTAATTTCTTCTGTGTTGTAATCGTATATTACACGATATTTCTCTTGGGCATGCACCATAGAAAAAGTAGACATTAGTAATAGCAAAACTGATAAAAATGGTTTCATAACTAGTTTAGTTTTATATGTAGTTTTTAAATTGTTAGCTGTTTACAGTTGGGATTAACAAACTAAAAATTAACATAAATTTAAATAAATAATTCATCTTTAAAAGACATTCCTAAGAAAGCTTTGAAGAGTTATCTTACAAGTTCTATGCCACGAGATTTTTTTATAACTTATCAATTGAAGTAATACGAGTATTTAAACATTTGATTTTCAGTGCTTAAACACGTTTTAAATTTTGATAAAATGTAACAATTTGTGTGATGATTAAATTTTACTATTTAATTAAATAATTAACCGAACATCACCTAAATCCTGAATCTTATATGGAAATGTTTCACCAGGAGAACCAATAAACATGAAGTTAATTGGGATATTATATTTTTCTGATAATTCTTTAATTTTTTCAGGATTAAAATGTCCATGTTCTTCTATAAATTCAATGTGAATTTCAGGATAAGCCCGATCTAATACAGCAATATCACTTTGTAAATTTTTGGGTGTCACATAATCAGGCTTTAATACGGTTACAATTTTCAAGCGCTTGGTATGTTCGTTTTTCTGAATATATTGTAAAACTTTATTCAAAGTGGATACATCATCATGATTTGTAAAAAACACGAATTCCTGATTATTTATGTGGTGAATTGTAAGTAACAGTTTTTTATTTAATTTTTCGAAAATGGGCAAATTAGTAGGTATTATATATTTTATGAATTGTAAAAAGCCACGTAATATTTGAATCCGAAATAACATAAAGCCAACGATTAAAAGTGTCGGGATGAGGTACTCCATAAAAATAATTAAGTAGGGCGGATTTAAAACAATGTTTCCAATTAATGCTAATAAAACACCTGTTATAGCAAGTATAAGTGCGCCCACACTAGCTTTTTCTGGTCTTGGTAATTGTTTTCTATTAATTTTTAGTAATATATTTCCAACAGCAAAAAGAATCATGACACTTAAAAACGCAATGGTATATACACCAGCTAAAGCTTTTAGATTGCCTTGTGTGATAGTTAGGATGGTTATACATAACAGAAAAAAACTGATAGAAATAAGATAAGAACTTCCTCTTTTATTCCTTTCTAGAAGAAATTTTGGTAAAATTCTATCTAAAGCCATCCGTTCAACCAAACCACCAACACCAACAAAAGATGTTAAAACAGCGCCACTTAAAACCAACACTGCATCAATAGATATAATATAAAACAACCAGTTTCCGCCTGCTGTTTGGCCTAAAAATGAAAGTAGGGTTTCTTCGTGATTTCCAATAACAGAAATGGGAATGATTGCTAATGCTAAAAAGGCCAGCAATGGATTGAAAATTGTAACTATAACCCACATATTCCGTAAGGTTTTAGGAAATACACCTGGCTTTTGCTCTTCTACATAATTTGCAGAACTCTCAAAACCACTAATACCTAACATGGCAGCGGCAAAACCAAAAAACAGAGCAGTAGTTATGCTTCCTTTTATGGGATTTTTAAAATTTGCTAATAGATTTTCGTATCCATTTTGAAATAAATAGATACCACAAAAAACGCATAAAAGTGTTAAAGAAGTTAAATGAAAAATAAAAATAGCAATAGCTACCTTTGATGATTCGCCAATGCCTAAAATTACAATAATCATAAACAGCGCCAGTAAACCAATGGTTGTATAAACTATGGGAATGCCATTCCAAAGACTGTGTGCATATTTAACCGATTCGCTTGCCGAAATAACGGCAGTAGCCATATATGATAATACCGTAAGTGCTGCGGCAAAAGAGGCTGTCGATTTTTTTGTTGTATTCAATAAAGCATTGTAGGCTCCACCATTTAATGGTAAAGCTCCAACAACTTCACCATAAATTTTTCTGAATAAAAAAAGAATTAATGCAACAATAAGTAATGAAATCCAGGCATATTGTCCAGCATAAACAATGGCAAGTGCAGAAACATATAAACAAGAAGAGCTTATGTCGTTACCACAAATGGCAGTGGCAGCCAATTGGTTTAAACGTTTTTTCATAAAAAAAGCACATAATGAGTGTACTAAAGATAGTCATTATGTGCTTGGAATTTTTAAAAGCGTATTAAGTTTTATAATATTTTCAATCGAAATACATGAAATTAAATAATAATAAATTTTCTCTAAATCATGATAGCGTAAATTATGGTGTTGATGTTGTGTTTCCAAAACAACTAACTGTCATAGAAATATTATGCTTAATGAGTCATTTACAACGGAATATTTCCATGTTTGCGTTTCGGTTTTTCAACTTGTTTATCTTCTAGCATAGAAAAAGCTTTAATTAATTTGCGTCTAGTAGTTTCGGGTAAAATAACTTCATCAATAAAACCACGTTGAGCAGCACTATATGGGTTGGCAAACAAATCAGCGTATTCTGCCTCTTTTTCTTTCCATTTAGCCTCTTTGTCATCAGCTGCATTAATGTCTTTTTTAAAGATGATTTCTGCAGCACCTTTGGCACCCATTACTGCAATTTCGGCACTTGGCCAGGCGTAATTCATATCAGCTCCAATATGTTTGGAGTTCATAACATCATAAGCACCACCATATGCTTTTCTAGTAATAACTGTTATTCTTGGAACCGTTGCTTCACTAAAGGCGTACAACAATTTGGCGCCATGTACAATAATACCATTCCATTCTTGGTCTGTTCCCGGTAAAAAACCGGGTACATCTTCTAAAACTAGAAGCGGAATATTAAACGCATCGCAAAAACGAACAAAACGAGCCGCTTTTTTGGCGCTATTTACATCTAAAACACCAGCTAAAAACATGGGCTGATTGGCAACAATACCAATACTTTTCCCGCCCAACCTAGCAAAACCTACTATAATATTTTCAGCATAATCTTTATGGATCTCGTAAAATGAATCCGTATCAATTATTCCCGAAATAACCGCATGCATATCATAAGGCTTATTCGCATTATCAGGAATGATTTGTGATAATTCGTTACGCATTTCATCCCCTAATTCGAAAGGGAGATCTTTCGCTTTTTCTTGATTATTTTGAGGCAAATAGCTCAATAATTTTTTAATGTCTTCTAAACATTCCACATCATTGGTTGATGTAATATGAGCGACACCAGATTTGGTTGCATGTGCACTGGCACCACCTAATTCTTCACTGGTTACGTTTTCATTGGTAACTGTTTTAACCACATTGGGCCCAGTAACAAACATATAACTGGTATCTTGAACCATGAGTGTGAAATCTGTCATAGCTGGCGAATACACAGCACCTCCAGCACAAGGCCCCATAATAGCCGATAGCTGCGGAATAACACCCGATGCTTGCACATTGCGATAAAATATATCAGCATAACCGCCCAATGAACGCACGCCTTCTTGAATTCGAGCACCTCCAGAATCATTGAGTCCAATAATTGGTGCGCCAACTTTTACAGCTAAATCCATCACTTTGCAAATTTTCTCCGCATGGGTTTCAGAAAGCGAACCTCCAAAAACCGTAAAATCCTGTGCAAAAACATAAATTAATCTGCCTGAAACCGTTCCGTAACCTGTAACCACACCATCACCATAATATTGTTGCTTTTCCATACCAAAATCTTTGGTTCGGTGAGTAACTAATGCGCCAATTTCTTCAAATGAACCCGTATCTAAAAGATATAAAACGCGCTCACGAGCTGTTAGTTTTTTATTAGCATGTTGCTTTTCAATTCGTTTTTCGCCACCACCTAAATAGGCTAGGGCTAGTTTTTCGTTGAGGGTTTTTATTTTTGAATCCATTTTTTTATGTTTTCTCGCCAAGGCGCAGAGGCACAAGGCTTTTAAAATATTTTGTGTTATTTACTCGTTGTTCATTGGAAACTATATTACACGACTGGAAGTTACTTTAAGGGCAATCGTAGTAATTTCTGTTCTTCCAAATACTGTTTTACGGCAATCATAGCGGCCATTTTTGCTTCAGCTTCTTGACTTTCTTTTAGCGCTTCTGGCGAATAAAAGTTTTTTACAAAATGCGTATCGAAATTTCCGGAACGAAACGCTTCATGTTTGCAAACAAATGATCCAAAAGGCAAAGTTGTTTCTATACCTTCAATATGATAATCTGCAATGGCAGAAATCATGAGCTCTATAGCTTCTTCACGTGTTTTCCCGTAGGTAATGAGTTTAGCGAGCATGGGATCATAATAAATTGGGATATCCATACCTTTTTCAAAACCGTTATCCACACGAATGTTTTTGCCAACCGGCAATTTATAAACTTCAAGGTTTCCAACGCTTGGTAAAAAATCGTTTAAAGGATCTTCAGCATAGACGCGTAATTCTAATGCGTGACCGTTTATTTTTAAATCCGTTTGAGTGATTGGTAAAACTTCACCTCGCGCTACACGAATTTGTAATTCCACTAAATCGGTATCAGTGATTAATTCAGTAACCGGATGTTCTACTTGCAACCGTGTATTCATTTCTAGAAAATAGAAATTATGATCGTCATCCAA
This sequence comes from Bizionia sp. M204, assembly GCF_023205095.1. Taxonomy (GTDB): domain Bacteria; phylum Bacteroidota; class Bacteroidia; order Flavobacteriales; family Flavobacteriaceae; genus Algorimicrobium; species Algorimicrobium hallyeonense. Next base: position 727,195 of record NZ_CP046242.1, read on the forward strand.
TAGAAATTCAACCGTTCCCGCACCAAGATAATCGCAGGCCTTGGCAACTTTTATTGCTGCTTCTCCCATTTCCTGTCGTAATTCAGGTGATAATACGGATGACGGTGCTTCTTCCACTACTTTTTGATGACGACGTTGAATACTGCATTCGCGCTCAAACAGGTGGATATTATTTCCATGAGCATCGGCCATAATCTGAATTTCAATATGGCGCGGTGAGGTAACATACTTTTCAATAAACACAGAACCATCACCAAAAGCAGAGGTTGCTTCACTAATGGCACGATTCATTTGGGACTCGAAATTTTCTTCTTTTTCAACGATACGCATGCCTTTTCCACCACCACCGGCAGACGCTTTAATTAGAATAGGAAATCCAATTTCTTTAGCTATTTTTTTAGCCTCTGGAATATCTGTTATAGCTTCTTCAGTTCCAGGAACCATAGGGATATTGTAGTGTTTCACAGCTTCTTTGGCTGCTAATTTACTACCCATAATTTTTATGGCTTTAGATTTTGGTCCAATAAAAATGATGTTATTAGCCTCGCATGATTCAGCAAATTCGGCATTTTCTGAAAGAAATCCATATCCTGGATGAATAGCATCTACATTGAGGCTTTTTGCAACTTCAATAATTTTATCCCCTAATAAATAGGATTGGTTAGAAGGTGCTTCGCCTATTAAAACAGCTTCATCTGCATATTTTACGTGAGGCGCATTTCGGTCTATAGTTGAGTAAATAGCCACCGTTTTAATGCCCATTTTTTTTGCTGTTCGCATGACACGAATAGCAATTTCACCACGATTTGCAATTAGTATTTTTTTCATCGATAAATTTATTATCGTTCCTGAAGAAACAGGAATCTTATTTTTTATTACGTATTCCCTGAAGGGATTATACTTTTTTCAAGCGAACAACATGTACGCCTTAAAGTTTATTCAAATTCTATTAATAGTTGATTTTTATCAACGGCATCGCCTTGATTCACGGAAACCGATTTTATAACACCACTTCGCGGTGATGTAATTACGTTTTCCATTTTCATGGCCTCTAAAATAAGTAAGGTATCATCTTCATGGACTTCTTGTCCAACTTTTACCGCTATATCTAAAATTAATCCTGGCATAGGTGCTTTAATATCGTTTACTTGTTTTGAAGCGCCAATTTCGAAACCTAAATCTTTAATAAGCACATCTAAATAATCTTCAATGGCTATTTGATACAGGGTGCCATTAATTTTTATTTGATATTGTTTCGCATTAAAATTACGTTGTATAATTTCAGCTTTATACGATTTGTTTTTGCTTAAAATATGATAGTTATTGGCACTTTCTTGAATACTGTCTAGGGCTTCAATAGACTCCTGTTGTAAATCGAAATCGTAAATGTTGTTAACTTTTGTACGGTAAGTTTGACTCATTAATTTAATTTTAGAAGTGTAAATATAAGGAATATGAACCGTTTTGTTCAAACGGTTTTTAGATTTAACTAGAGTTTAAAATGCGAATTGTTTTGATGACGTTTAATGGCATTTCGGGATAAAACCAGACCAATAAATAAGGATACAAAAGCGCCAACCCAAATACCTGGTATAAAATCGATAAATAGGAAAAAATCATAAGCACCATGAAAGATAATAGCGAGCATCAAACCAAATATGTTTAGCAATCTTTTATTTTTTGAAAACTTGGCTTTCCCCATATAATATCCCATTAATATCCCAAAGGTTGCATGAGCTGGAATGGCCGTAAAGGCTCGTAAAAACGCTGCTTCAAAACCGCCTTCCAAAACATACATAATGTTTTCAGTAGCCGCAAATCCCATGGAAACCATTACCGCGTATACAATCCCATCAAAAGGTTCGTTAAAAGCTTCCTTTGGTTGGGCATAATAACGAACGATAATATATTTGCTAAATTCTTCTGTTAAACCAACGACAAAAAAGGCTCTAATAAACATGTGAAGAACACTTGCTTTATCTAGGAAGAAGTAATAATCAAATAAAATATATAATATGGTTGTTAAAATTACACTAACAAATGCACCGAAAAGAAAGGAGTAGAAGAGTAGGAGCTTCGGCTCTTTCTCGTATTTATCTTTTAAATAAATATATAGGATGATGATGCAAACAGGCGCAATGGCAACTAGGAATAGATTCATGGTTGAAAAGTAAATAAAAATTGGGACTTACAGCGTGAACGATGTTATGGCTTTTAAAACCGTTTCATAATATCCAACATTTGTAACCACGAAATAACCATTGGTCTCACTTTGTTCTAAAAGGGATTTAAACTGATTAAGCGTTACTAATTGCAAGGCTTCAACTTCGCCAGGTTGGGGTATTAAATTTTCCATTGAAACTTGTAATTTCACTAAATAGGTATGGTGAAATTCATTATCAATTATCCCATTTTCATAGCTTTGAAAACAAGGAAAAACACCAATTTTATGCAAATCCGTTTCGGAAATTGTTAAGCCAATTTCTTCATGTGTTTCCCGAATAGCAGCCTCTTCAATTGTTTCGCCAGCGTCTACATGTCCAGCAACGGAAACATCCCAAAGCAATGGGTAAATAGCTTTACTTGCTGCACGTTGTGCTAATAGTATCTGGCCATCTTCTGTATAAAACCAAATATGTGCTGTATTGTGGTAATAGCCTTTACTGTGAATTTCCGATTTTAATGCGGTTTTTCTAGTTGGTTCTCCGGTTTTGGTAACAATGTCAATATTTTTTTCCATGTACTAATTGGTTTTCAAACTAGGAGCAAATTTAATGAAGATAAACACAAAAGGTATTATATTTACAGATTACCTCTATACATCCAAATTTATTATGATTAAAAAGATTTTAAAAGTATTAGTTTTTTTAGTACTCCTTATTTTAATTAGTGGTTTTGTCTATACGCGTTATCAAAAACCAACCTATTCTGGCACCATTGATTTAAAAAACATTTCGGAAGGTACAGAAGCTTATTTTGATGCCTATGGAATTCCGCATATTTATGCCAATAATAATTTAGATGCTATGACTGCTTTAGGGTATTTACATGCGCAGGATAGATTATGGCAAATGGAGTTAATGAAGCGAATTGCTCCAGGTAATTTGTCGGAGATTTTAGGCGAAAAATTAATTCAAACCGATAAATTTTTTAAAACATTATCTGTTGATGAAGCTACCGAAGTAGCCATAAACAAACTCGATAAAACAGGTAATCCCTATTTAGAAGCTATGGCTTATTTAGATGGTGTTAATCAATTTATAGACGAGGGACCAACACCCATAGAATTTACTTTGGCGGGCGTAGAAAAAGAACATTTTACTTTGACTGATATCTATAATGTATTTGGGTATATGGCATTTAGTTTTGCACAAGCTCAAAAAACAGATCCTGTAATTACCAATATCAAGCAAAAGTTAGGTGATGATTATCTTCTAGATCTGGATGTTTTGCCAAATAGTCAAACAACCCTAATAAAAAACAGTGTAAAAGTTCCTGAAACGGTTTTGGATGACATAGCACAAAACATCCAATCTGTCACAGAAAACCTGCCAATTCCGTTATTTATAGGAAGTAATAGTTGGGTTATTTCGCCAAATAAAACCAAGTCTGGTCGTGTTATTTTAGCCAACGATCCACATATTGCTTATGCGCAACCTGCGGTTTGGTATGAAGCCCATATAACAACACCTAACCGTGAAATTTACGGGTATTATTTAGCTGGAATTCCGTTTCCTGTTTTAGGTCATAATAGAAACTATGCCTATGGAATTACCATGTTTGAAAACGATGATATAGATTTTTACAAAGAAGAAAATCATCCAACAGACTCCACGCTTTATAAAACAGCAGATGGTTATAAAAAATATGCCTATACGACTAAAACTATTCAGGTGAAGGATCAAGACCCCATTGATTTGGTGGTCAAAAAATCCTATCACGGACCGATAATGACTGATGTTCAAGATGAAATTACTGGAGATAGTCCCATTGCCATTCAATGGGTTTATACTCAATTAGACAATAATCTTCTTGATGCTATTTATAAAATTTCGCATGCAAAAAATATGAGTGAAGCCAAAGCAGGTGCCTCTTTAATTCATGCACCAGGTTTAAATATCATGTATGGAGATGCCAAAGGTAACGTAGCATGGTGGGCAACAGGTAAGCTTTATAAACATAAGCCTCACGTGAATCCGAAGTTTATTTTAAATGGTGCATCTGGTGAAGATGATCCTATTGAATATTTAGATTTCAAGGACAACCCTATGGCTGAAAATCCCAATTGGGGCTATGTGTATTCAGCTAATAATCAACCGGACTCTACTGCAAATATGTTATATCCGGGTTACTATTTGCCTGAAAACAGAGCCAAACGTATTGTTGAATTATTGGATCCAAAAAATGATTGGGATATGGAAAGTACTTCCAACATGATGAATGATGTTACATCACCAGTTCATTTAAACATCATTGCGCATGTATCGAATTATATTTCAAATTCGGATTTAAACGAACAAGAAATGGCCGCTTTAGAGGTTTTAAAAAGCTGGAAAGGTAATAGTAATACAGATGAAGTTGCACCAACAATTTACACCAAGTTTATCTTTCGTTATTTAGAAAACACCTATAAAGATGAATTAGGCGAAACACTTTTTAATCAATTATTAAAAACGCATTTGATAAAAAGAACCATTATTAAGCAACTCGTTAATGATGAGTCTATATGGTGGAATAATACAGCAACGAATACCACAGAAACTAAAAGTGCTATTTTAACCCAATCCTTAAAAGAAACAGTTGCGGCTTTAAATACGCAGCTAGGAATCGATTTAAACGCTTGGACTTGGGGAAAAGTGCATACTTTGGAACACAACCATGCTTTAAGTGCTGTTGAAGCTTTAAAACCGGTATTTAATGTTGGTCCGTTTCCTGCGCAAGGCAATAAAGAAGTTATAAATAATATATTATTTGACTATACCGATTCTGGTTTGTATGAAGCAAAAGGCGGTCCTTCTACACGACGTATTATAGATTTTTCCGATGTGGAAAACAGTATGAGTATACTACCAACCGGTCAATCTGGAAACCCGTTTAGTGAACATTATTCAGACCAAGCAGATATGTATATTAATGGGGAATTTAGAAAAATGCTACTAAATAAAGAGGAGATAATAGAGCAATCCAGAAAAATTGAATTTGTGCCAGCAAAATAAAACAGGTCAAAAAGTCGTACTAGTTGGTATTTGTTTATAATTTGTCAAACTGAACGAAGTCGAGGTTTTATTATTTGCTAATATTTCGACTTCGCTCAAGGTGACATTGAGGGCTACATAGCTTATTCTATGCTTTAAAGCTTCTTATTTAAAATACGAATACGTTTCGCCTTCTTTCATTTTTAATAATGTTTCATAAATCATTTTAATAACATTTTCAACATCGTCTTTATGAACCATTTCCACAGTGGTATGCATATAACGCAGCGGTAATGAAATTAGAGCAGAAGGCACACCACCATTGCTATACGCAAAGGCATCTGTATCTGTTCCTGTTGCTCTAGAGAGTGCAGCACGTTGAAACGGAATCTTTTTCTCTTCAGCCGTTTCCGTAATTAAATCCCGCAGTTTTTGTTGAACAGCTGGAGCATACGCAATAACAGGACCAAGACCCATTTCCACATATCCTTCTTTTTTCTGTTCAATCATTGGTGTTGTTGTGTCATGGGTAACATCGGTTACAATAGCCACATTAGGTTTTATAGTTTGAGTAATCATTTCAGCACCACGTAAACCAATTTCTTCTTGAACCGAGTTGGTAATATATAAACCAAAAGGTAGTGTTTTCTTATTTTCTTTTAAAAGCCTCGCTACTTCTGCAATCATAAATCCACCCATACGGTTATCTAAAGCACGACAAACAAATTTATCGTTGTTTAGGATATGAAATTCATCCGGGTAAGTAATAACACAACCGACATGGATGTCCATTTTTTCCACTTCTGCTTTGTCTTTTGCACCCACATCAATACAAATATTATCAGGTTTTGGTGCCTCTTCTTTGGATTTGTTTCTGGTATGAATTGCAGGCCATCCAAAAACGCCTTTTACAATACCATTCTTCGTGTGAATATTAACCACCTTACTTGGTGCAATTTGATGATCGCTACCACCATTACGAACTACATAAATTAATCCATTATCTGAAATATAGTTAACATACCAAGAAATTTCATCAGCATGTCCTTCAATAACCACCTTGTATTTAGCATCTGGGTTTATAACACCAACTGCTGTTCCATAGGTATCCGTAATAAACTCATCTACATACGGTTTTAGGTAGTCCATCCAAATTTTTTGCCCTTCCCACTCATAACCTGTTGGTGATGCATTATTTAAATATTTCTCTAGAAAGTCCATCGACTTTTTATTCAGTATACTCTTTTTTGCCATCTGTATTATTTTTGCACTAAAATAACAATATTAATACTATTTTAAGGTTAAAGGGTTTTTAAATTATTAATTTTACACTTCCAATTTGGAACGATTTTGGATTCATTTTAAGCTATGAAAGTAATTGTCTACTTATTTTTAGTTTTTCCCATGATGCTTTTTGCTCAAATAGAGGAGGAGGTGCAGGACTCTACAGACGTTTTTTACATCTTGGTTGAAGGCGATTCTATTCCTAAAACCGCTATTAATTTAAATGAAGTCATGTTGCTTCATCGTTTAAAATTTAATAGTGATGAAGATCGGAAACGCTATTTAGTTATCAGACGAAAAACTATTAAAGTCTATCCGTATGCTAAACTAGCAGCCGAACGTTTGGAGTCTTTAAACGAACGCTTAAATAGCTTGGAACGTGAAAGTGAAAAGCGACGCTATGCTAAATTAATTCAGAAATATATTGAAGATGAATTTTCAGCCGAATTGAAAAAACTTACCAAGACCGAAGGACAAATTCTTGTAAAATTAATTCATAGACAAACAGGGGTAACTACATTCGATTTAATAAAAGACTTACGCAGTGGTTGGCGCGCCTTTTGGTTTAATAATACGGCCTTACTTTTTAATATTTCTCTTAAAGAAGAATTTGATCCTTGGAATGTAAAAGAAGATTATTTAATTGAAGATGTTCTAGAGCGTAATTTCCAAAGTGGCCGTTTGGAACGTCAAGAATCTGCTTTAGATTTTGATTTTTTTGAATTAACCAACAAATGGCTCAAAACCAAAGAAATGCCCTAATGCGCGTACAAACTCCCTTTGAAGAACGTTTAAATAGTTTAACTCATGCGCTTGGCGCACTTACAGGTATTGCCGCTTTAGTGTTGTTAATACTGTATAATTCCGGTAAAACGGACTACAGTTTATTTAGCGTTATAGTTTATGGGATAACCTTAATTTTATTGTTTAGTTCTTCTACTTTGTATCATTTTGTACAATCTGATAAACCCAAACATTATTTCCGTATTCTAGACCATATAAGTATTTACTTTTTAATAGCCGGAACCTATACCCCTGTTGCCTTAATAACACTGGAAGCCAGCAAAGGTTGGCATTTATTTTGGACCGTATGGGGTATAACAGCACTTGGACTCGTTCTAAAAGTGTTTTTTACAGGACGATTTGAATTCTTTTCCGTTTTACTTTATTTGTTAATGGGATGGCTTGTTATTTTTGATTTCAGCTATTTATCTGAAAATTTAGGTACTACAGGACTTTTTTGGTTATTTGCAGGGGGCTTTGCTTATACAGCTGGTATTTTATTTTATGCTATTGATAAAATAAAATTCAACCACGTAATCTGGCATCTTTTTGTATTAGCTGGTGCCATTTGCCATTTTATAATGGTCTTTTTTTTACGTGATTTAAATCTGTATATTACGGTAGGTGGAAGGTAATTTTAATTCCTTCAATAATCATGTTAGTTCCAATAATGGCAATAATTAAACCCATAATTTTTCCTACTACAGAAATCACATTGTTACCAATTTTACGCACTATAAAGTCGCTTAAACTGAAGGTTATATAGGTAAGCAAACACATTACAGCAAAAATTAATAATACCAAGCCTATTTTTAAAGCGTTAGCATCCGATACAAAGTTCATAGCCGTAACAATAGTTCCAGGCCCTGCTAGAATAGGAATAGCCAAAGGTGAAACAGCAATATTCTCGTCAATATGTGTGTTTTTTAAATGTTTTAAATTGGATTTTTTCGATTGCAGCATGTCAAAACCTACATAAAAAATTAAAATACCACCTGTAATTTTAAAGGCAGGAATAGTAATACCAAATAACTCAAAAATGGTTTTTCCAAGAATAACAAAAATGGCCACAATAATAAAAGCAATTAAAACGGCACGTTTACTAATACGTAACTTGGTTTCCTTATCGGCATTTCCAACCAGAGATAGAAAAATAGGTAAATTTGAAATTGGATTCATAATAGCAAAGAATCCTGTAAATACCGTTATTGAAAAAGTAACAAGGTGGTCCATTATCTGATAATAATTAAAAATTATTTCGTCTCTATAAATTTCATTTTGAGACTTGATTTTTTAAGGCTGCAAAGGTAGGAAATCAACGCGATATAATTGGCTGAATATCACGTTTTAAATTTTAATTTTCAGGATTCATTAAAAGGTGTCAATCCACCTTGTTTTATAATGGTTGGGGAAAGAGGCAGAATTTGAGTTTTGTAAAAAAAAAGATTAAGGCGTAATAACGTCTCTGTAATCCTCAAAAAAGGATTCAAATTTACTCATGGTATCATTTAAAAAAACCATTACGTCTTGCCAGGTATTTTTGTTATGAATGGATACTTTTTGTTCTAAAGGCACATAAATTCGGGAGATTTCTTTGCCGTTTTCTAAATAGTATTCTTCTTCAAAAATAGCTAATGGCAAATAATCATCTTTTAATATGGTTTTTAACGCCTCTAATTTTTCCCAAATATTGATGCGGTTCTCTAAATCATCTTCCAAATCTATTGAAACCATGGCGTGTTTCGTATCAAAATGAAATTTAAAACTCATCCCTTTTATTTTTGTATCATACAAGATCCATTTTCTAGGAAAGGATTTCCCAAAACTGGTCCAGAATAATTGGCGGAGTTGTCTAGATTCTTCTTTTGAAAACATAAAAACGATTAAATCATGTAAGCTGCAGCAATACCTAAAACGATTGCTATTAACTTGGTGAGATTAAATTTATGACCTTCACCACTTTCAAATAAAATGGTTGTTGAAATGTGCAAAAAGATACCAATTACAATAGCATTAATAGCACTAATGTAATGCGTTGCAATATTGGCGTGATTCGAAATGTAAGTTCCCAAAGGTGTCATAGCAGCAAAAATTATTAAGAAGGCAATGACTTGGAATTTAGTAGCTTTTGAATGGATTAAAAAACCCGTAATAACCGTAGCAATTGGAATTTTATGAACAAGAACGCCATACACCATATCATTGTGTTCATGGATTGGAAAACCTTCTAAAAAGCTATGAATACATAAACTTATAAATAATGCCCAAGGAAACGAGTCATCATGTGTATGGACATGAACGTGACCATGTTCTGCACCTTTGGAAAAGAATTCTAAAATTATTTGAATTAGAATTCCAAACATTATATAGAGTCCAGTTTCCTTGGCATCTAGATGATGATATACTTCGGGTAATAATTCAAAAAGCGTTAGAGCTAATAAAAAGGCACCACTAAAAGCAAGTAGCAATTTAAAGTTAAAACAGGCTTTTTTGCGTGTTAAAATAACCAAGGCCGCTCCAATAATAACGGCTAATATGGGTAATAAATAGTGTAACATTACTTAAAAATCATAATTAAACGTTCAGACGTGTTTTTATTGAATTTATTTAATTTATAATCCCCAAAAATATCTAATAAATAAACACCTGCTTGATCAAATAATTCTTGAAAATCATCCAAAGTAAACGCCCGAACACGTTCTTGAAATTGATAATTTTCTCCCGCATCTTCAAACTGAATGTCTTTTATAATATAGCCATCTTGGACATAACGTTTTAAATGAAACTCAATTCCCTCAACTGTTTTTGTTTCTTCCGGAACTAAATTTTCAATAACAAAATCACAATTCATAAAATCTATAACTCCAAATCCGGTTTCATTTAAATCCGCTTGAATAGCTTTAATGGTTCTTAAGTTATCCGCTTCATTTTCAAAATATCCAAAACTAGTAAACAAATTAAAAACAGCATCAAACTGCTTTTTAAAAGGTTTACACATATCATGTACTTGAAAATTTAAGGTTTCATTTTCAAATTGTTTCGCGTGTTCTATGCTGTTTTCAGATAAATCGGCACCTGTAACACGATAACCTAATGAGTTTAAATATATAGCATGGCGGCCCTTTCCACATGCTAAATCTAAAATTTCACCAGCTTCTGGCAGATTTAAATAATTGGTTAAGGTATCCATAAATAGCTGTGCTTCGCTATTATCTCTATCTTTATAGAGTATGTGATAATATGGTGTGTCAAACCATGAAGCAAACCATTGCGATGTGTTTTCCATAGAAGTTTTCCCAATGCTGGGATTTGATCTTATAATCGTTATTTAGTCACCCAAAAATATGTCTTTGTTGAGTAAAGTCTGTTGTCTTGCCACAAAAATACTGTATTTTTGCAATCTATTTAATGTCTGCAATGGAGAATAATTATAAAATGGTTGCCAAAACCTTATTTGGCTTTGAAGATTTATTAGAAAAAGAACTACTGCAACTGGGAGCTACTGATATCCAGAAGGGGACTAGGATGGTTAGTTTTACTGGTGATAAAGGTTTTATGTACAAAGCTAATTTAGGTTTGCGTACGGCTATAAAAATATTAAAACCTATAAATAGTTTTCGGATTAAAGATGAACAAGACCTGTATGACCAAGTTTATAAAATGGATTGGAGTCAGTATATGAAATCTAGTGGTACTTTAGCTATTAGTTCTACCGTTCATTCAGAACAATTTACCCATTCGCAATATATTTCTCTAAAAACTAAAGATGCCATTGTGGATAAATTTAGAGACACCACGAATGAGCGACCAAATATTGATTTACGGTTTCCTGATTTAAAAGTGAATGTTCATATAGATAGAAATCAATGTGCCATTTCGTTAGATTCTTCCGGCGAATCTTTACATAAACGTGGCTATAAAACGGCTACAAATATAGCGCCAATAAATGAGGTTTTGGCAGCAGGACTGGTTATGTTATCCGGTTGGGATGGTCAATCGGATTTTATGGATCCCATGTGTGGAAGTGGTACTATTTTGGCTGAAGCTGCTATGATAGCATGTAATATTCCACCAAATTTAATGCGAAAGGAATTTGCCTTTGAACGTTGGAATGATTGGGATGTGGAACTGTTTGAAAAAATTGAAGAATCACTTTTGAAAAAAACACGCGACTTTCATCATAAAATAATAGGTTATGATAAATCGCCTAGTGCCGTGGCAAAAGCCAAGGATAATTTGAAGAATGCCCATTTAGATGAATTTGTAAGTATCAAACATGAGGATTTCTTTAAAACTCAAAAAGCGGGTGATGCCAAACTCCATATGGTTTTCAACCCACCTTATGGAGAACGATTGGATATTGATATGGAAAAATTTTATGCTGCAATTGGTGACACCTTAAAACAAAACTATCCAGGAACTGATGCGTGGTTTATTACATCTAATTTAGATGCTTTAAAGCATGTGGGATTACGACCATCCCGAAAAATACATTTAATGAATGCAAAATTAGAATCGCGTTTAGTTAAATATGTCATGTATGAAGGAAGTAAAAAAGCGAAGTATCAAGATCGGGATTAAGTTTCCCTTCTGTTGTTAGGACGTATGACTTTTAACTCAAGCTGAATAAACTCTCGTTTTTCTAACTTTAAATTTGGATTCATAAACTTTGACCTTATACTTCTGGCAAAGTCAAGGAGAGAAAGCTATTGGGGTAATTACAGGAAGTTAATTGTAGAAATTCTGTAATTACGTTTTGGAATTTAGTATTTATTTTCTGGAATTTTTAATCTTTTGAACACTGAACACTGAACACTGAACACTGAACACTGAACACTGAACACTGAACACTGAACACTGAACACTGAACACTGAACACTGAACACTGAACACTGAACACTATTTTGCTTTCTTGAAAATCGGAATTAAATACGAAATATTATAGCCATAGCCAAAGCCAAAACTCCCGCTATCATAGGTTTTATTGTACCCAGGAATATAGATGTTTTCAAAATTATCGGGTTCGCTTTGCGTAATTATATATTTAAATTGGGCATTAACACCTAAAAACAAGTTGGTAAGAACTTCTACTTTTAAGCCCACAATAAATTCAGTCCATACTGCATTTAGTCCACTAAATTTTTTAGATTCTGACGATGAAAATTGTGGTGCCCAATATTGATTTTGCGAGTACACACCAAAACTATTTAAATCTTGACTAAAATTACTGAATGCCACACGAAAACCACCATACAGTAAATTATTCATACCATACCAGTTTTCGTAAGCGTTATAATCGGCTCCAAGTTTTATGTAAGTTCCGGTGGCTGTAACATCAATATAATCTGTGGTCGTTGTTTTTTCTTCAACACCAAATTCTCCAGCTAAATACCATTTTTTTGTAAATCGGAAATCACCATTTACTTCAAAACCCTTATAGTCATCATCTAAAAATGAACGCAGTAATTTACTGGCATCACCACCAACACGCAGTCCGTATTTCTCTAGCTGCTTACTACTGTCTTTTAATTTTTTGTTTGAAGGAATGCTATCGTTTTGTGCAAATGAAACTGAACAAAACAGCAAACCAATCAAACATGTTTTAATGATAGATGTTATAGTTTGTGGTGTATTCATTTTCTATTGTTTGATTATCATTTACAGACTGAATAATTTTTATCCATTTGTCTCCATCATCTTCAACGGTTATGGAAATGTTCTTAAAAACCGTTTTAAAACCACATGCTCGGGAAACGTAAACTTCTTCCGTAACGTACGAAATCGTTATTATATCCTCATTACCGGTAATAAAATCATCATCTGGATTATCAGGCGTATTATTATTATTTAACTTGTAATTTTTATAAATACTATATGACGTACTATTCTCTGTTGTTTTTAGTGGAAGTAAAATTACTTGCTTGTCTCGGGTACCATCTAAATCTGGAAGTGTTTCATCGTTACCAATTCCTTGAACACGACATTTAGCAACATTTCTAGGGTTTTGCTGTTCCGGGTTTTCAATGTTATAAAACGAAATCGTTAAACGTGGGGTTGTAACAGTATCTAAGGTACAGATATCATCACGTTCGCAACTCAAAGTGATACAACAAATCAGAATTATTAAGCCAAGTATTTTTTTCATAGGTTTTATCTTCTTTCCAAAAGTACAACATTTTCAACGTGATGCGTTTGGGGAAACATATCCACAGCTTGTGTACGTGTTACTTTATATTGTGCATCCATAAGTTGTAAATCTCGTGCTTGTGTTGCGCTGTTGCAACTTACATAAACTATTTTTTCCGGTGCAATATTTAATATTTGATTAACGACATCTTTATGCATGCCATCGCGTGGTGGATCGGTTATAATAACATCTGGATGACCGTGTGTATTAATAAAATCCTGATTAAAGACGTTTTTCATATCGCCCACATAAAAGTCAACGTTAGCAATGCCATTTAATTGTGCATTAGCTTTGGCAGCTAAAATAGCATCAGGAACAGCCTCAACCCCAACCACTTTATTCGCTTTTTTGGCAACAAATTGCGCAATGGTTCCGGTTCCGGTATATAAATCGTAAACCAATTCGTTTCCTGTTAATCCAGCGAAATCTCTGGTAATTTTATACAATTCATACGCTTGTTCCGAATTGGTTTGATAAAATGATTTGGCGTTGATTTTAAATCGTAAGCCTTCCATTTCTTCAAAAATATAATCGTAGCCTTTATAACAAATCACGTCTTGATCGTAAATGGTATCATTGGCTTTTTCATTCACTACATATTGCAGTGAGGTGATTTCAGGAAAGGTTTCCGCTAAATAATCTAATAGTAATTCACGCTTGATTTTATCTTCTTTAAAAAACTGAATCATCACCATAATATCTCCCGTAGATGATGTTCTTATCATCATAGTTCGCAATAAACCATGTTGATTTCTGGTGTTGAAAAACGCCAACTCATTTGCAATGGCAAACTCCCTAACCGCATTTCTAATGGCATTGGATGGATCTGCTTGCAGGTGACATTTTTTTATATCTAAAATTTTATCCCACATGCCTGGAATATGGAAGCCTAAAGCATTCCTATCGCCTAAATCTCTATCTGATTGAATTTCTTCCAAGGTTAACCAACGGCTATCGCTAAAGGAAAATTCCATTTTATTACGATAAAAGTAGGGGGCCTTACAACCTAAAATAGGGGTAACTTCAGGTAATTCTATATGTCCAATACGTGTTAAATTATTGGTAACTTCTTTTTGCTTGTAAAATAATTGGTGTTCATAGCCCATATTTTGCCACTTACAACCACCACAAACCCCAAAATGTTGGCATTCAGGTTCGGTACGTTTTTCGGATAGTTTATGAAAAATAGTTGCTTTACCTTCAAAATAGGCTTTACGCTTTTTAAAGGTTTGCACGTCAACCACATCACCTGGAACCGCATTTGGCATAAAAATGACTTTACCATCGGGTGCTTTCCCTATTACTTTTCCTTTTGCACCAGCATCAATTACTTCGACATTGGTGAATATTTGCTTTCTATTATTTTTTCTTGCCATGCTGCAAAAGTACTTTCTTTTTTCGTAGCAAAAAACATGTGGTAAATATTTTAAGAAACAGGAGATATTTAGTAATTTGCGAGCCCTAGGGATGATTTCTCTCCCACGCTGAATTTTCGTCTCGATTACTATCGGGATTTCGGAAGAATAAAGGTACAGTAGGAATGGTTATTTTATTCAACAACTTAAATTTATTAAAATGGCTATTTTAGACCAAGTAACAACATCGCAACAAGCAATTGATTTAGAAAACAAGTATGGCGCACACAATTACCACCCACTTCCTGTGGTTTTGGCTAAAGGTGAAGGCGTTTATGTTTGGGACGTAGAAGGGAAGAAGTATTATGATTTTCTATCGGCTTATTCCGCAGTAAACCAAGGGCATTGTCACCCTAAAATTGTTAATGCTATGCATAAGCAGGCATCTACATTGGCATTAACGTCCAGAGCATTTCATAATGATATGTTAGGTAAGTATGAGAAATTTGCTTGCGAATTTTTCGGATTCGATAAATTATTACCCATGAACACAGGAGCAGAAGCGGTTGAAACTGCTTTAAAAATCTGTAGAAAATGGGCATACGAAGTAAAAGGAATCGATGAAAATAAAGCAGAGATTATTGTTTGTGAAAATAATTTTCACGGTAGAACAACCACTATTATTTCGTTTTCAAACGACCCTGTTGCGCGTAAAAATTTCGGACCATATACAGACGGATTTATCAAAATTGCCTATGATGATTTAGACGCTTTGGAAAGTGCTTTAAAAGCCAACCCTAATGTTGGTGGATTTTTAGTTGAACCAATTCAAGGTGAAGCTGGTGTTTACGTGCCTGCAGCCGATTATTTAGCAAAAGCAAAAGCACTTTGTGAAAAATACAATGTTTTATTTATTGCAGATGAAGTTCAAACAGGAATTGCTAGAACTGGTCGTTTATTAGCGGTAGATCATGAAAATGTTAAGCCAGATGTTTTAATTTTAGGTAAAGCCTTGTCTGGTGGTGCCTATCCAGTATCTGCTGTTTTAGCTGATGATGCTATTATGCGTGTTATTCGCCCAGGAAACCACGGAAGTACTTTTGGAGGTAATCCAGTTGCTGCAGCCGTTGCTATTGCTGCTTTACAAGTAGTGAGAGATGAAAAACTAGCAGAAAATGCTTATAAACTTGGTGAATTATTCCGCAGTGAATTAAATAAGTTTATTGAAACGAGCTCTATTGTAAGTTTGGTTCGTGGTAAAGGCTTATTAAACGCTATTGTAATTAACGATGATGAAGATAGTGATACTGCCTGGAACATTTGTTTAGCAATGCGTGATAACGGTTTATTAGCGAAGCCTACGCATGGCAATATAATTCGTTTTGCACCACCTTTAGTGATGACAGAAGCGCAATTATTAGACTGTGTCGCTATTATTACCAAAACCCTAAAACAATTTGAAAAGTAAAATTAGTAAACAAACCTATTATTATAAATAAAAAAAAGCGACGTGAGTCGCTTTTTTTTATAGATAAATTAAACATTATTCAACTTGGGCTTGCTGAAACTGTTTCATAGCGTCATCAAATTGTTCCATATAAGCATCCCATCCACCCATTGAAATAATTTGATAGATTGACCAAAGTAAATATAGAATATTGATTATCAATATCACTAATGCAACCGTTTTTGCGGTATTCATAGCATTAACGCTTTTTAAATCATAATCATCCGGATTTAGTTGGGCTTTTTGAATTTGGCTATGCGCTATAAAAAAAGCAATTCCTGCTAAAATAAAGCCGAAACCGGCAACGCAACAGCATAATAATCCTAAAATAGCCAGTACATAAACTAGTGTTGGATTGAGTCTTTGTTTTTCCATGTGTAAAATTTAAGTGATTAGTTTTAAAGTAAAACTCCCAATTATAACGATTACGGTTGTAATGGCGAGTGTATTAATAATTTTGTTTGAATGTTGAAATTTAAAAAAAATATTGAAAGCTATGAAGATAAATAAGGCAATTAATGGAAAAACGGCTGGATACATTTTGAATGCAGCCACTAATTCACCATGATATAAAAGCGATATGGAACGCTGTAAACCACAGCCCATACAATCAAACCCAAAGATTTGTTTGTTTAAACAGGGTAGCATAAAATCTTCTGGTGAAGACATAACTATTTTAAATTGAATTTAGTCAAAGTTAAAAAAAGCCATGAATATTTTACTTTTTATTTGCAATGATTACTTTTTTATTCAGATGTATTCCAGATTTAAAAGCAACAGAAACCACATACATGCCATCACTAAATTGTTTAGTGGAAATAGTGTGCTTTTCGGAAAGCGGCATGTTTTTAATGTCCAAAACCTGTTTTCCAGACACATCATAAACTATAAGATGTTTAATATCACGAAGGTTTGGATTTATTAAATGTATTTGGGATGTTTCATTATTTTGAAAGATGGTAAAATCAGTAAATGCAACATCAGGTATTCCCAATGTTTGAGTAGTAAACGTTATTTCAAAACGCTCTGAATACGTTCCAAGAGGTAAATTAATGTCGTAATTAGATTCTCTTAAATTCACATAAATATCATTTTCTATATCATGAATATAGATAGGTTGATTATCATCAAAATTTTGAATGTCATAAATTCTAAAACGCACAGGCTGATTAGTTCGTGCTTTAACAATCAATGGAATTCGTAAAGCTTGATCATAACTGAAAGCCTGAATAACATAGGGTTCATTGTTTAATGTCCAATACGCATCCGATGCCAACGGCGTATCACCTTTTCCTTCTAAACCGTAGTCAAAACCAGGTGTTGCCGAATTGTGAAAATTCATAAGCAGCTGTCGTGTGTATAATTCGTTTTCTGTAAAATCGACATTAATTCGGAAACGTTTAAAATCTGCTGGTACGATATTGAAACCGTCTTCATTATAAGTAGTTTCCGCTATTGTATCGTCGTTATCATCATGCTGATTTCGATAAAAATAGCTATCAATACCAGATTGCTTATAAAACTCACGTTGTGCATTATTGAAAACAATAGTGCCTCCTGTTCCGTTACCTTCAATAATAAAACCTTGACTAATTGGAATATAACGATGCGCTACTTTAGAGCCCGTTCCAAACGGCGCGTTTGTTGGTGTGCCATCTAGTAAATAAGTAGTAAATGTCGCATTGGTAAATGAGTCAACACCTCCTGCCGAAATGGTATAAATACCATAACCACCAACATAATCCGATAAATTATGGGAGCTAGCGCCTGGTGCTTGCTCCCAATATTTAAGAGTTCCAGTCATACGTGTAGCATTGGTAGCGTTGTGAATAAAATCCCGTGCATCTAAAGCGGAAGGGTATGGGTTGCCAACTAATGTTTCTCTGTTAGCATTTAAGGTAACGGTTATATTTCCATTATTTGGTCGTCCTCTAAAATCATATTGTTGGCCTCCACTTGGATTCCCCTTCATAGTAAAACCGTAGCCTGAAGCTAGGGTCCCATTAGGATCGCCTCCAACGGGCAATGAACCACCACCTAAACCAATCCAATCTTCATAGGCGTTAGTCGTAGATGGTAATCCAATAAATGTATATAACCAATAACTCGCAATTTGTGTGGTTGTACCATTATAGCCTGCGACATATCCAAAAGGTGTGCTGGTAATTGGCGCCGCGGTTTCACGATACATATTATTGTTTGGTCTGAAAGCTGTATTTCCAGCTGCACCAGCGTTAATACCTACAGGAGAACTCCAATAGTTGTAAGCATAGGTATTTGCAGTACCTGTTTGAAAAGCACTCAATCTACCTGCTCCAGAATTACCAACATTGTTGCCTTGTAATAATTGAGCCTCGTTGCGCAAGTATATATGACTGTTGGTTCCATTTAGATTGATACGATTAGTTACATATAAGGATGCGTTATTGGTCCCACTAGTAAAACCTGTGCCATCAACATAAACATAGCTACCATTGCTAACATATAAATCAGATTGTGAAAATGATAAACCACTAACCGCAAATAGAATTAATGTATATAAATATTTCATGGTAATATTTTAATTATTAATAATTATAGATTTTGTTGTTTTCGGTCTCCCTAAATATTCTTCTCTTGTTAATACTTCTTGATTTTTTAAAATAATTATATTTTTTACTTGGGTCTTTTTTTGTTCCGATTTAGAATTTTCAACCGAAATGACACTTTTTTCAGATTTAGGTTTATTTAGATAATCCGCGACACTATATGTTTTTTGATTTTCTAAATAAACAATCTTTTTAATTTGTTCTTCGCCATTAGATATAGATTCAATCGTTTTAACAGCATTTTTTTCTACTTTAGGTAATAAAATATATTCTTCAAATGAATAACTTTTTTGATTTTCTAAAGTGACTTGGTTCATTTTAACACCACTATTTGTTTTTTGAGAAAAGGTTAAAAAACAGGATAAAAAAATACAGATATATAGATATTTCATCATAATTTAATTGAATTAATTTCTAACACTAATTACAAAGTCCATCCCAATATAGGTAGTGCCTGGACTACTATTCACTAAAACAAACCTAACTTCACCAGTTCTTGCTTCTACATGATGTATAGTTATATCCTCCCATGGTTGGTTCAAAACGCTCCAATCACCAAGTAAATTTACACTAACCGCAGATGTAGAAGTACAAGCAGCAATAGGATAGGTTAAATTATAAATTGTAAATGGTGCATAATCTGCTGGAGCAGTTACATAAATAGTTTCATCTGAAAGCTTGTTTTGAACTATCCATCTGTTTTGATTATCACTATACATTAATGTTACAGATGAATATCTTCCAGTTAACACTAGGTTTTTTTCACTTGGAACAAGAATCCGATTGTTTACATTGCCACCAGCATCATGTCTAATTATCATTACAGCATTAGTTGTATTTTGTAATGTAATTATTTGGCCGTCTGAAGATGCTATGGGAATTATACTATTTACAAAAAAGCTAGTAGTTGGACCAATAATTCTGTAGTTGGAGTATGGAACAGCTCCTAAATTTATATTGTTGTTATTTCCATTTGTTAAAGTCAAGGTACCACCATCTCGTAAGGAAATAGCGCCATTAACATCTAATGTTGTTGTTGGAGTAGTGGTCCCAATCCCAACCTGTGCAAACAAGCCGACGTGAAGGAAAAATGTTAAAATAAAGACATGAAGTATTCGGGTTACTGAAGTATTGTTTTTCATAATACGCTATCATTTAATGGATTAACTTGTTTGAATCTACGAAAAAAAAGAATGCAAAATATATGTGGTTTCAACATTTAATATTAAATTCGACAAACAGTAAAATTTTATCGACCACCTCATGAAAAAGCAGCAATATGTTTCCTATTTATTAATTTTAATTGGCAGTATTACAGCAATATATGGTCAGTCTGGAGATGAGAAAAACGTCGCCATTTTAATAATAGGAATTATTATTTTAATGTATGGTATTTATAGAATCTCGAGTAAGATTCCGAGCAAATTTGATAAAGAGTCCAATGATAAAGAAAATGAACATGAAGACATTTAAAATAGGAGATACCGTAGCTGTTTTAGATGATGACTTGTCAGGAATAGTTACTAAAGTAAAAAACAACGTGGTAACCATTGAAACTCCTGATGGTTTTCAGCTTGATTTTGAACCAAATGAATTGGTTGTTACCAAACCAATGAAAATAGATTTAAGAGCTGCAGAAGCCATTATAAGAGAGAAGGAACAACCTAAAAGAAAGCAGGCAACTACAAAAAAAGCTAAAGAACGCTATCAGCCAACTATGGAAGTGGATTTGCATATTCATCATTTGACTGAAAACTCCAACAGGATGAGCAATCATGATATGTTAACCTTACAACTAGACACGGCACGCGGGCAATTGGAATTCGCCATCCGAAAACGCATTCAAAAAATGGTGTTTATCCACGGTGTGGGTGAAGGTGTTTTAAAAACAGAATTAGAATATCTATTTAGCAGGTACGATGCTGTTAAGTTTTATGACGCCGACTTCCAGAAATATGGTGTTGGTGCTACAGAGGTCTATATCTATCAAAATGCCAATAACTCTTAATTCCTTAAAACTCTGGTGTTACCATACGAGTATTAGTTAATCTAGAATCGGTTAATGAGCCCATATCGAAAACATCTTGTGTTATAGTAGGAAATTGCACGTATTCAACCCGCAAGGTTATAGTAAACACTTGATTGATTGGGTGCGCACGATACGCTGTTGCTGGAAGTGTAGCACTTTCATTTGGATTTAAATAATCCGCTATACTAGGATCTGTGTAATCATTGGCAGGGTTTTGATCGGCTGGTGCATTTTCTTCATCAATCGTCAATGTGCCATCATTATCATCATCGGTATCTAAATAGTTTGGAATGCCATCTTCATCGGTATCTCTTGGGTTTGTTAATGGATCATTGTCTCCATCCGCATTATCATCTTCAATCTCAACAGACGTTAAAACATTATCGCCATCATCATCCACATCTAAATAGTCTGGAATACCATCACCATCAGTATCGGTTGGGTTTGTTGCCGGATCAAAATCGCCGTCTAGATTAGCATCTTCCATTTCGGCTGGAATACCATCATTATCATCTTCAACTAAAAATACATTAATAATACCAGTTCCTGAAACACTTGATAAATCTTCATTAATTTGAATATCAGAAGGAGGTACGTCATTACAAAATAAAGGTGCTGGATTGCTATTATAGGAGCGGTAATTAAATTGATTAGCTGTTCCTTCAATCGCAATTTCAATAGGTTCGTCATTTACAAGCAGTCCTGTAATGGTATCTACTTCTATTAATTTTTCTAAAGTCCATGCAGGTTCAACTATCTGGAGTGATAACGATTCAAATGGGTTTTCTTTAACTTGATAGAAAACCAATTCGCCACAGGCTACAAATGTATCGCCAAATTCAAAATCAACGTTAATGATGTCACCATCATCACAAGATGAAACCATTGAAAATGTTAGAAGTACTAGAAGTAATTTTCGCATGACGAGTATATTTTATACAAAATTAAAAGAATTGGTAAATATACAACGTCATCGGGAACAAATAATTTTATTTCTCGTAATTTTGTATGATTAATTTATGGAGACGAATAAGCTTATGAAACCAGTATATTTTGATAGTGCAGCAACCACAAAAGTAAGGGATGAAGTTATTGATGCTATGACAGCCGTTATGCGCAATGATTATGGTAATGCCTCATCCACACATAGTTTTGGACGCGCTTCCAAAGTTTTAATAGAACAAGCCAGAAAAACAATTGCGAAACAGTTAAATGTAAGTGCTGGTGAAATTGTTTTCACGTCAGGTGGTACGGAAGCTGATAATTTAGCCTTGCAATGCGCTATTCGCGATTTAGGGGTTGAAGATATTATAACCTCCAAAATTGAACATCATGCGGTTTTGCATACGGTTGAGCAACTGGAAAAAACATGTGATATACAAGTGAGCTATGTAAAATTAGATGCTGATGGTCAGGTAGATTTTGAACATTTAGAACAACTTCTTAAAACACATGGAAAGACTTTGGTAAGCCTCATGTATGTTAATAATGAAATAGGAAATATTTTGGATGTGAAACGTGTGAGCAATTTATGCCAAGCTAATAACGCTTTGTTTCATTGTGATGCTGTACAATGTATTGGACACTATAAACTGGACCTACAAGATGTTCACATTGATTTTCTAGCGGCAAGTGCCCATAAATTCCATGGACCAAAAGGTGTAGGTTTTGCTTTTATTAGAAAAAATTCAGGTTTAAAACCGTTAATTTTTGGTGGTCAGCAGGAGCGCGGCATTCGGGCAGGTACGGAAGCTGTTCATGATATTGTAGGTTTAGAAAAAGCCTTCATTATGGCCTATGCCAATTTGGAAACGGAAAGCGCGTATGTATTAGATTTAAAACGACATTTTATTGCTGAATTAAAGCTAGCATTTCCAGATGTTCGTTTTAATGGCATGTCTGGTAATTTAGAAAAAAGCACTTACACCTTAATTAATGTATGTTTACCTATTCCACCTGAAAAAGCATTGATTTTATTATTTCAAATGGATTTGAAAGGGATAGCTTGTTCTAAAGGAAGTGCCTGTCAAAGTGGAAGTACAAAAGGATCACATGTTTTGAGTGAAATTTTAAGTGAAGATGATTTAAAGAAACCATCTATTCGCTTTTCATTTAGTATTTATAACACGAAAGATGAAATTGATTATGTCATTTCTGTTTTAAAGGAATTTGTTAAGGCTTAAGTAATTACCTATTTTAATTAATAAGGTCCAAAAGTCAAGCATGATGAAACTTGAATTTTGAACCTTAAAACTTAACACTAAATATAAAATTTTTAAGCAGCAATTTTAGTTGTTACCAATTGCTTTGAAATACGTGCTTGCCATTTTTCTAGCAACACTTTTTCATTTGTCATTTCAAAGTTAATATCCACATTAAAAAACTCCAAAACATAATCTTCCTGACCTTTGGTGCGTAACACGAGATCAATCCGGTCTGTTTCAATTTTATTGGTCGTTTTATTTTTTATGGTTCTATCTGTTTTATGAATGTAGCAGTCGGTTACGAGGTTTAAATCGGCTGTAATCCAAACGGTTTCTTCTTCTGTTTTTTTAGAAAAGACCAGTTTATTTTCCGAAACATCTAAAGCAATCGCATAATAGGTTCCCCAGAAATCCATTTCGGAAACATGAATGTTTTTTGATTTGGCGTTCGCAATAAATGTGTTTTTCGCTTTTTTCTTTTGAATATTTTGAGACATTTGAATGTACACTAGTGGCACAATAATTACTGTTGTAATAACTAAACCGATGATAATGGTATTTAAATCCATGATTTTTATTTTTTTAGAATGTTTAAAATGCGCTTATTTAAAAGCATGAAATAGTGGCTGAAAATTCAGCGAAACAAAAACTAAAAAAGGATTTTAAATAAAATCGTGAAAGGGGAAGATGCAGGTTTGCGTGTTATAACTTGGAATAATGTACTGTCCTGCTTTAACATATTGATTATCTCGAGCTGTTTGCGAAGCATCTAAAACTGAAGTGTTATTATAAGTTACAAAACGATCCGTAAAATCGTCAGCAGATTCAAAATCTGTAGGTGTGTTGCCTAAAATTTCAAGATCTTGATAGGCGTAAAAACGAGACGAATCATCTTTAGATTGTTTATCAGCCGTCTGTGTTTTAAACGTGCTTTCCGAAAACGAATCTATAAAAACATCATGAATAGCCGTTCCGAAGTTTAATACATAAACTAGGAGTAAGGAAATGGCTATATGTAGTTGAAATTTTGTTTTCACAACACAAAAGTAGTATAAAGTCAGATTGCTTGAATCAAAACTTTGTTAAATTTTTGATTACAAAATAATATACTTTTGGCTTATTATTTAAAACCGCATACTCGTCCGCACATTAAACACACGCGGTGTTAAGTAATTAGGTATCGCATATTGGCGCTTGCTATACACATCACGAACCCAGGTGTTGGTAATCGAGTTTTGTACATCAAACACATTGAAAATTTCAATGCCTATTGATAAATATTTAAAGGGCTTTCTCCAGCCACTTTGGTAGTCATCTTTATCATCAACAATAACATATTGAAAACCTACATCAGCACGTTTATAATCAGGCAATCGGTTTTGATACTCATACGGATCGGCATAACTTGGTGATCCTCCTGGAAGACCTGTATTGTACACCAAATTTAAATACATTTTCATTTTTGGTAAACTGGGTACATAATCTTGAAACAACGCGGCAAATTTTAAACGCTGATCTGTTGGTCTGGCAATATAACCACGATCATCAATGTTTTCTTCGGTTTTTAAATACCCAAAACTAAACCAAGATTCGGTTCCTGGCACAAACTCGCCATTCAAGCGCATATCCAATCCGTATGCATAAGCTTCGGCATTATTTTTGGCTCTGTAGCGAATACGTACGTTTTCTAAAGTGTACGGATTTACATCCGTTATTTTTTTATAATAAGCTTCCGTGGTTAACTTAAAGGGTCGGTCCCACATTTTAAAGCTGTAATCGTTTCCAAGAACAATATGAAACGATTTTTGAGCTTTTACATCTGGCCTTACGGTTCCTGAAGAATCGCGTAACTCTCTATAAAATGGTGGTTGGTAATACAAACCAGTTCCAATCCGGAATAGCATATCTTTATCCCAATTGGGTTTAATAGCGAATTGTGCACGCGGACTAAATACGGTTTGGCTTGTACTTTCAATGCCTTCACCACTTACGGTCCAATTGTGAGCACGTGCACCCACATTTAACCACGCTTCATTATCACCAATATCCATCCGTCTGCTCCATTGTAAATAGGCTTGCAGTCGGTCAATTTGTGTTTTGTTCTTGGCACGTACGTTTTGAAAAGGTTCCAATGGTCCTGAATATGGCGAATAGGGTTGGTCATTAAAGGCATCTGAACTCGGTGGATTTATAGAAAAACCAGCAGAATCAATCACTTCCCATTCTACTAACCGGTCGCGAATATCCTCATTGGTATATTTTATAGACCATTCAAAATCGTTATCGTCTTTCTTATAACTTCCTTGGTGCTCAATAGTCGTAATTAAAGCATCTAAATCATTTCTTCCGTGGTTTAATTGACCACCAATGCCTTCGCTAAATTCCACTTCACCCAAATCTTCATCGCCAATATTGGTGTTGACTTCACCTAAACGGTATTGCGCCAAAATATCAAAATGTTCTTCTTCAACGGTGTGATATGTGCTAGCAATAAGATTCAATGTTAAATCGTCATTAACTAAATAGGTTCCTTTTAAAGCACCAAAATAGGTTTCGTATTTATCACGTTCTTGACCTTCATAAAACACCAATAGTGCAAGTGGATTCTGAAGCGTTCCAAAATTAGTTTGGCGTGTTTCAGGTTCGTAGTTGTATTTATTGATGGAGGCGTTTCCTAAAAAGCTCAATTGAAATTTATCGGTAAATTTATAGGTTAAAAAGGTTTGCACATCGGCAAATTTCGGATCGTAATTCGTTTCCGTTTCCTTGGCATTCACCAATAAACTGTTATCACGATAACGCATGCCAACAATACCTGTAAATTTAGAATCTTTGCTTCGTCCTTCCACAGAAACGCTTGCGCCAAGCAAACTTAAATCGGCAGTCACACCGAATTGATAAGGCTTTCTGTAGGTAATATCTAAAACAGATGATAATTTATCGCCATACTTGGCTTGGAATCCACCAGCTGAAAAATCGACATTCTGAACTAAATCCGTATTAACAAAACTTAAACCTTCCTGTTGTCCGGAACGAATAAGAAAGGGACGATACACTTCAATACCGTTTACGTAAACTAAATTTTCATCAAAATTTCCACCACGAACCGAATATTGTGTACTCAATTCATTATTACTGCTTACACCTGGTAAGGTTTTTAATAAATTTTCAACACCGGAATTGGCGCCTGGAATATTTCTAATGGTTTCCGGTTGCAGGGTAATAATTCCTTGAACATCTTTTCGCGTTTTTCCCGAAATAACTACGGTTGACATTTGCTCAACCGCTTCATCCATAACGGGATGAAACTCGACATCTTCACCATTTTTAAGATTGAATGTTGCTGTTATCGATTTAAACGTGATGTGTGTAAAAACAACGGTTATTTCCTGATTAGCAGGTATTTTTATACTGTAATACCCGTTTTCATCCGTTGTGGTTCCTGAATTTCCTGCGGTAATATTAACGTCTGAAATGGGTGTGTTGGTGCTGTTTAAAATAACACCCTTTAGGGTTCCTGTTTGAGCAATGGCTGTAAACGACACCAGTAGCAAAAGAACAACGAAAACTGAAAGTGATTTATATGTCAAGGTTTTAATTTTTTATTTTCGGAAAAAGGTTGTTTCAAAAGTAGAATTATTTCCCACATTATCTGTTACAATTATCTTTAAATTATTTTTTGTTTCGGTTGAAACATTATCATTAAAATCATAAACCAGTAAATTTGTTTTATAATCATACTCCATTAAAATCCATTTGCCATTTATAGTAGCGCGATAATTAGAAATTCCTGAACCTTCATCTTCAATCTTCACTTTTAAAAAGCGGTATTTACTCAACCATTTGCCTTCTGTAAAATTGATGGGTTTTATTGTGGGATTTATGTTATCTACGGTTAAAGCGTAAGTTCCTAACGTTTTATTATATGTTGTTAGCGTGTTTTCTTTTCTATAGGTTTTAGAATAAATAGTGTATTGTTTCCGCCAACCTACTAAACGTGCAATATATAATTTATCAGAATCTTGGTCTTTATAACTGCTAATGTCGTAGGTTATTGTAAAGTTCTCACGAAGTGGAATGGTATCTTCATGTAAGGTGATGGTATCATTGTTAACTTCAAAATTGATATAAAAATCATCAAAAAAAGCATCCTGCGGAAAATATACCGAGACATTTTTATTTATAAGTTCATTGGCTTTTTTTGAATATATATGAAACGGTGTTTCTATAATTTCTTTTGGTTTTACATCGGTTCCTACTAAACCTTCAATATTAATGGTAAGCCAAACATCATTATTATGAAAATCCTTAACGCGGACTTTATAAACTGATGATGTACTATCTTCTACTTGAATATAACCATTATCATCAATATTTTTCAACATGCTTAAGGTGTTGCCACTTTCTACAAATAATTTTTGAAGCCGTTCTTTTTTGTCTGTATAATGACCGTAATCAATATAACGATTTAGGAGTCTGGATTCATCAAATGTAAAGCGTTTAAAATCCATTTCAAATTTCTGATTCCCATTATAAAAGGTTTGAATGTTCTCTACACCATTCTTATTAGAGGCTAGATCTTGTCTGTCATTTGCTTCAATAGCAAAGCCAATTTTTCCAAATGCTTGAATATTTTCAACGGTATAATCGCCATTTGGCGTATTAATTAAACGCAATTTTTGGCGTTCTTTAGTCCCATTTATATGGGAATCTTCAGAAATAGGGTAGGCATAAACTTCCGTTATAATGGGCTTGGTAGTATCGGTTATGTCTATTCCAAAAAGTAACGGATTTATTGGTCTTTCGGCATTATCACGAATTTCATAATGCAAATGTGGACCGCCTGAACCTCCTGTGTTTCCACTAAAAGCAATCAAATCGCCTTTTAAAACTGGTAATTCATCTATTTTTGGAAATACCTCAATCTCAAATGTTTCCTGTTCATATTGGAGCTTTTTTATATAAGCCTCTAAAGTTGGGGACAATTGCTGCAAATGTGCGTACACCGTGGTGTAGCCATTTGGATGTGTTATGTAAAGCGCTTTTCCGTAACCATAATGGGCAATTTTTATACGACTAATATACCCATCAGCCGTTGCAAATACTTTTAAACCTTCGCGTTGTTGGGTTTTAATATCCATTCCTGAATGAAAATGGTTGGAACGCAATTCGCCAAATGTACCAGATGGAATGATGGTAACATCTAATGGATGCCTAAAATAATCAGTAGGGTAGGGGGTTTGGGCGTGGCCTATAAACGCGAATAGTAAAAAAAATGTGAGGAATTTTTGCATAAAATGGATGTTGTTGCTAAAATATCAATTTGATTCAAATTGGACAAGCAAAAACCGCAAGCATTAGCATAGGAAGCGATTTTAGGGAGAAACGTAAATTATTTAATTTTTATTGAAAAACTATTGTTATTTAAATCGAGGTATGTTAACTTTGTGAGATAAGTATGGATATGATAGATGAGTAAAATTGAAGAAACTGTAAATGCTTTAGAAAACAAAATCAACAAGGTTTTACATAAGCAGCGACTTTTAAAAGAAGCAAATTTAAAATTACAGCAAGAACTCCAATCTTCTCAACATATGCTTCAGTCTCATAAAATGCAAATTGCTGATTGGGAAGAAAAATATGAAGCGCTGAAAATGGCCAATTCCATGCTTGGCAGTGACGAAAATAAAAGAGAAACAAAACTCAAAATAAACGCATTAATTCGGGAAATTGATCATTGTATTGCGCAACTTTCCGAGTAATGAATCATAGTTTTCAATGTCAGAAAAACTAAAAATTAAATTATCAATAGCCAATCGTGTGTATCCGTTAACGATTACGCCGAGTCAGGAAGAAGGGTTGCGAAAAGCCGCCAAAAATATTGAAGCTATGATAAAGCAATTTGAGCAAAGTTATTCTGTTCAAGATAAGCAAGATGTATTAGCCATGTGCGCTTTGCAATTTGCTTCTCAAGTGGAACAGAAATCATTAGATAAAGACTATGCGAATGAAACAGTGGAATTAAAGTTAGATGCTTTAAACGACCTATTAGATTCGCATTTAAACTCTTAACGTTCTTATAAATAAAATAAAGGTTACTGCCTGCATTAGTTATTTTTTTTGATAAACTCAACACGAATTCTTTAAAAAGGGTGAGTTTAAGTTGTAAAAGCATGCTGTTAGTGCTGAATTTATTCAGTATCTCGAACAGACCCTTGATCAGCTTGGTATCCCTAAACTTGTTTTAAGGAGTTTATACAAAACTTTATTCTGGTGCAGGCTTTTTTTATATAAATTAATCAACTAGAAAATGGATAATACAATTGTTATTGTAGGTGGAATATTATTAGGTATTATAATAGGTTTTATTGTTGCTAAAGTGCTAGAGCGCAACAACGCTTCTAAAGTTATTAAAAGCGCAAAAAAATCGGCTTCAGCTATTTTAAAAGAAGCTAAAAGTGAAGGCGAATCAATTAAGAAGGATAAAATACTTCAAGCAAAGGAAAAATTTATTGAGTTAAAATCAGAACATGAAAAAGTGATTAACTCACGTGACAAAAAGATGGCAGATGCCGAAAAGCGTACACGTGATAAAGAATCGCAATTGTCGGGAGAGCTTTCAAAAAGTAAAAAATTAAACGATGGACTGGAAGAAAAAGTTAAGGATTACAACCATCGCTTAGAAGTTATTGAAAAGAAACAAGAAGAAGTAGATAGGTTACATAGAAGTCAAATTGAACAACTAGAAGTTATTTCTAGCCTGTCTGCTGAAGATGCCAAAGCACAATTAGTAGAGTCTTTAAAAGGTGAAGCTAAAAATGATGCTATGGCGTATATCCAGAGCACGATTGAAGAATCTAAACTAACGGCGCAGCAAGAAGCTAAAAAAATTATTATTAATACCATTCAGCGTATTGGAACGGAAGAGGCAGTGGATAACTGTGTTTCTGTTTTCAATATCGAATCAGATGATGTTAAAGGTCGTATTATTGGTCGTGAAGGTCGTAATATTCGGGCTATTGAAGCAGCAACAGGTGTAGAGATTATTGTTGATGACACACCAGAAGCCATTATCTTATCTTGTTTTGATTCTGTACGTCGTGAAATTGCTAGATTATCCTTACACAAATTGGTAACAGATGGTCGTATTCACCCAGCACGTATTGAAGAGGTGGTTCAAAAAACAACCAAGCAAATTGAACAAGAGATTATTGAAGTAGGAAAACGAACTATAATCGATTTAGGAATTCATAACCTTCATCCTGAACTAATAAAGATGGTTGGACGTATGAAATACCGTTCGTCTTACGGTCAAAACTTATTACAACACTCGCGTGAAGTTGCTAAACTTTGTGGTATAATGGCGGCCGAATTAGGCTTAAATCCAAAAATGGCTAAACGTGCCGGATTATTACATGATATTGGTAAAGTGCCAGATGCGGAAGCAGATATGGAAACACCACATGCTATTTTAGGTATGCAATGGGCTGAAAAGTTTGGTGAGAAAGATGATGTTTGTAATGCCATAGGTGCTCACCACGATGAAATTGAAATGAAATCCTTATTAGCGCCAATTGTTCAAGTTTGTGATGCTATTTCAGGAGCAAGACCTGGCGCAAGACGTCAAGTTCTTGATAGTTATATTCAACGTTTAAAAGATTTGGAAGATATTGCTTTCGGGTTTGGAGGTGTTAAAAAAGCCTATGCTATTCAAGCAGGTCGTGAATTACGTGTTATTGTAGAAAGCGAAAAAGTGGATGATCAGAAAGCAGCTGATTTATCCTTTAGTATTTCTCAAAAAATTCAAACAGATATGACCTATCCAGGTCAAGTTAAAGTCACCGTTATTCGTGAGACACGTGCAGTAAATATTGCGAAATAAAATATTATATTTTAGATATATAAAAAGTCCTTCTTTAAAAAGAGGGACTTTTTTTTTGGCAGTTTATTTCCTAGGATGAAATGTTTGGATGGCTTTCTTCAATTGTTTTTTATCCAAATGCACATATATTTCGGTGGTGGTGATGCTTTCGTGACCTAACATCATTTGAATAGCTCTTAAATCGGCACCATTTTCTAATAAATGTGTTGCAAAGGAATGCCTGAAGGTATGTGGGGAAATGGTTTTATTGAGATTTATTTCAGTCGCTAATTTTTTAATAATGGTAAAAATCATGGCACGCGTTAGTTGCTTGCCACGATTGTTTAAAAATAAGGTGTCGTTATATTCTTTCTGAACATCTATAGCCGAACGAACATCGCGAATATAAATAGTTATATATTTTTGAGTTGTGGGACTAATAGGAACAAAACGCTGTTTATCACCTTTTCCAGTAACGTTGATAAATCCTTCTTCAAAAAACAAATCTGAAATTTTCAGACTCACCAATTCACTAACGCGTAAACCGCATCCATAGAGGGTTTCCAACATGGTTCTATCGCGTTCACCAATCCGTACTTGATTGTATTCTTTGGTTAAATCAATAGCATTAATAATCCGGTCAATATCTTTTAAGCTTAAAGTGTCTGGAAGTTTCCGGCCAATTCTAGGGGATTCAATTAAATCAATTGGATTATCGGTTCTATAATCCTCAAAAACTAAATAACCAAAAAAACTGCGCAACCCGGATATAATGCGGGATTGTGAGCGTGGATTGATATCTTTTGCTATGTCGTAAATAAATTGCTGAACCGTTTCAGACGTGATTTGATTAGGAGAACTGTTCATGTTATGTTCCTCTAGAAAAGCTATCAATTTCTCTATATCAAAAGTATAACTGGCAATGGTATTTGGCGATAATCCACGTTCAATTTTTAGGTATAAATTAAAATCCGTTAAGGCTTGGTTCCAGGTCATTGTAACAAAGATAGGATAAAGTTTTAAATGTATGTAAATCTCCTTAAAAGCGGATATAGGTTTTGTAATTGTTAACAACTAAAGATATAAACATCTGAAAATCAATAGTTTGTTTTTTATTGTTAATTAGAATGTTAATAAGTTAGCTTCAAAACTTTAATTATTGCGAAAAAAGTGGTTAGTTTGTGATAATCAATTAATTAAAACTTAAAATTATGAAAAAATTATTAGTATGTGCAGCTGTTGCTGTGTTCAGTATGGGTGCACTATCAGCACAAGACGTCAGGTTTGGTGTTAAAGGTGGTGTTAACTTTGCAAATTTAGCTGGAGATTTTGGCGTTTCTGGTTTTGACGAGGATTTTCAAGACGCTGAAATGAAAGTTGGCTTTCATATTGGTGGTTTAGCTGAATTAAAGCTCACTGAAAAGTTTGCATTACAGCCTGAATTATTATTTTCTAACCAGGGTTTCAAATCGACTTATTTCGATATTGATGATCGTAAACAAGATTATAATGTAAATTTAAGCTATGTTAACATTCCAATTATGGCTAAATTCTTTCCTATTGATGGTTTAAGCATAGAAGCGGGACCTCAAATAGGTTTTTTAGTTTCGGCTAAAGATGAGCGAAATGATTATTATAATGATTATCTAGAAGAAGGCGATGTTAAAATTGATACAAAGGATTTATACAAGTCACTTGATTTTGGATTAAATTTTGGAGCGAGTTATGAAATGGAAAGTGGACTTTTCTTTACGGCTCGTTATAATTTAGGATTATCTAAAGTGGATGATGAAGATTTTTACGGAGATTTTGCTGATTTTGGATTATTTTCTTTTTCACGTAAAAACCGTGTAATTCAATTATCCGCAGGTTTTATGTTTTAAACATTACAACCTAATGATATTAAAAAGCCAAAACACTGTTTTGGCTTTTTTTTGTTTATGTTATTTGTTTATCTTTAAGTATATCAATCTATTAACTAAAACTAACAATTATGAAAAAAACAATTTTATTGGCTGCTATAGCAGTGTTCGGGTTAACAAAAATGAATGCACAGGATGATTTTGTGGAAAAGGCTAAAACAGGAGGGTTTTATATAGGTGCCAATATAGGGTTGCCATTAAGTACTTCTAGTGATATTGCCTCTTTTAACTTTGGCTTTGATGGTGCTTATTTATTTGAGGTTATTGATAACCTAGAAATAGGTGGTTTATTAGGTTACACACATTTTATTGCTGATGGAAGCTACAGTTATAACCGCTATTTTGATGATGAATTAGTGGTGATTGCGGATTACGAAGACGCATCATTTATTCCTATTGCGGCTTCAGCACGATATTATTTTGCAGACCGTAAGTTTTTTGGTGGAATTGATTTAGGTGTGGGACTTAACGTGTCTGGCGATGCTAAATCAGGATTTTATGCACGACCAAAATTTGGTTTTGATTTGGGAACCATTGCCTTAATAGCATCTTTCCAAAGTATTTCTGGAGGTGTAGATTATGGAGATACTTACTATGGTGGAACCTATGTTTCTGGTAGTGGTTTCAATTCCTTTAATTTTGGCGTAGAATTTGAATTTTAAACTATAAGATTAAACTTACTTTTAATTTGGTGGATATAATCATTCGGCTTATTTTTGGCAATTCAAAAATATCTTAACTTAATTAAATTTATTACATGAAAAAATTATTACTTTCTGCAGCTATTGCTGTAATTGGTTTGAGTCAAGTATCAGCTCAAGAGTTTAGCTTTGGTCCTAAAGCTGGTGTGAATTTTGCAACATTAACAGGTGATATTGAAGATGCTGAATTTAAAGTAGGCTTACACATTGGTGGTGCAGCTGAATATATGTTCGATGAAAAAATGGGCCTTCAAGCCGAGTTATTATACTCAATGCAAGGTGCGAAAAACGAATATACTGAAACGTCAACTATTGGTGGAGTTACCGAAAGAGATTTTGAAAAATCTACTTTAAAATTAAATTATATCAATTTACCAGTAATGTTTAAGTATTACATCGTAGATGGCTTTAACGTTGAAGTAGGACCACAAGTTAGCTTTTTGGTTTCTGCTAAAGGTGAATATGAGTATGAGTACTCTATATCTGGAGGTGGAACAGATTTTTCAGAATCAGGATCAGAAGAAATTGATATTGATGACGAATTAAAAGGAATTGATTTCGGTCTTAATTTTGGTTTAGGCTATAAATTAGATAACGGCCTAAACTTTGGAGCACGTTATAATTTAGGTTTAATGAATATTAATGATGAGGATGAATTTCGCGATGAATACAAAATTAATAATGGCGTAATTCAAATTTCTGCTGGATTTATGTTCTAAATTTATAGATTAATAAAATCATTTAAAACCGAAGCTTGGCTTCGGTTTTTTTATGCCTGATTTTTTTTAGCATATCCTAATATTACGTGTTTTTCATCTAAAGTTAAAGTTATCAATTTGTTAGATAATTATTAACACCCATTTTGAGGGTTTCCAATTTTATAAATTATTTTTTGCGTTATTTTTCTTACTGAAAACGTCAATTTCTATTTTAAAAGATAGACATCTTTGTACCATAATAATTATAAACCCTAAAAAAGCAAAACAAATGAAAAAAGTATTTTTAGTTGCTGCAGCTGCAGTTTTTAGCTTAACAAGTATATATGCACAATCGGATTCAAAAGCCGTTCAATTTGGAGTAAAAGGTGGTGTAAACTTTTCCACAATTACGAGTGATGATTTTAATGATTTAAAATCGCGTACTAGTTTTAATGTGGGTGTTTTAGCCGAAATCCCAATTACAGAACGCTTATCCATTCAGCCAGAAGTTATGTACTCTGGACAAGGTTTTGATGTGCGTGAAATAGATCAAGACAATGTTTTTGATACGGACGATAATATAGAATACCAATTGGATTATATCCAAGTACCTGTATTAGTTAAAGTGTATTTAGTTGAAGGATTAAGTGTAGAAGCCGGACCACAATTTGGTTTTAAAATTCATGAAGAGTTAGATTTTCAACCAAATTCGGATGGTGGTGATATTGAAATTAATCAAGATGATTCCTATATCAAAGATTTTGATACAAGTTTAGCTTTAGGAGCCGCTTATAAATTTGATAACGGATTTTTTGTAAATGGTCGTTATACATTTGGTTTAACAGATATTTTTAAAGATGATACTGTTTTTGAAAATGTAGATGCCAAAAACGCACTATGGCAAGTAGGTGTTGGTTTTATGTTCTAAACCACACATAATCATAAATTAAAACCGGAGTCCACACTTCGGTTTTTTTTATACCTTTACTTTATGAAAAAACTAATCATCATAAACGGTCCCAATTTAAACTTATTAGGGAAACGTGAACCGCAAATTTACGGGAGCTTAACGTTCATTGAATTTTTTGATACCATCAAGTCAAAATATGAATCATTTACAATAGAGCATTTTCAATCTAATATTGAAGGTGAAATTATTGACAAAATTCAAGAAGTCGGTTTTAGCTATCATGGGATTATTTTAAATGCAGCCGCTTATACGCATACGTCTGTAGGCATTGGTGATGCAGTTGCTGCCATAGAAACCCCTGTTGTAGAAGTTCATATTTCTAATACGTTTAAGCGCGAAGGATTTAGACATCATTCCTATGTTGCACCTCATGCCAAAGGCGTTGTTTTAGGATTTGGTCTTCAAAGTTATGAATTGGCTATTCAGAGTTTTATTCCATCCTAAATCCGTATTCAAGGTAAAAATTCCTTAATATTAAAAACATAAAAGCAAAAAGCACGATTCTTATAAGAATCGTGCTTTTTTATATTTCTAAATGGGATTCCTCCGGTAATAAGCTCTTCCATTTGAGAACCGTAAACCGGATTCCTTATTTATTAAAGGTGTATTACTTCACCATAAGCATCAGCAACAGCTTCCATAACTGCTTCACTCATTGTTGGGTGTGGATGTACTGCTTTTAATACCTCATGTCCTGTAGTTTCTAGTTTTCTTCCTAAAACAGCTTCTGCAATCATATCGGTTACACCAGCACCAATCATGTGGCAACCTAACCATTCGCCATATTTAGCATCAAAAATTACTTTAACAAAGCCATCTTTAGCACCAGAAGCACTCGCTTTTCCAGAAGCCGAAAACGGAAATTTTCCAACTTTAATATCCAATCCTTTTTCTCTAGCTTGCTTTTCCGTTAAACCAACAGATGCAATTTCTGGAGATGCATATGTACAACCTGGAATATTACCATAGTCCAA
Organism: Bizionia sp. M204; assembly: GCF_023205095.1. Lineage (GTDB taxonomy): Bacteria > Bacteroidota > Bacteroidia > Flavobacteriales > Flavobacteriaceae > Algorimicrobium > Algorimicrobium hallyeonense. Next base: position 763,453 of record NZ_CP046242.1, read on the forward strand.
AGCTTCCACATGCTGACCTGCTATTTTCTCAACACATAAAATACCTTCTGCAGACGCAACGTGTGCTAAAGCTTGTCCAGGTGTAACATCGCCAATTGCGTAGTAACCAGGAATATTTGTTTGATAAAAATCGTTTACTAAAATCTTATCACGATCAACCGCAATACCAACATCTTCTAAACCAATATTTTCAATATTAGACTTGATTCCAACAGCTGATAAAATAATATCTGCTTCTAGAACTTCTTCACCTTTCTTGGTTTTAACCGTTGCTTTTACACCAGTTCCCGATGTGTCTACTTTTGTAACTTCAGAAGATGTCATGATTTTAATACCACTTTTCTTGAATGAACGCTCTAACTGTTTTGATACATCTTCATCTTCAACAGGTACCACGTTTGGTAAAAATTCAACGATAGTAACATCTGTTCCCATAGAATTGTAGAAGTATGCAAACTCAACACCAATAGCACCAGAACCTACAACAATCATCTTTTTTGGTTGCTCTTTGAGCGTCATGGCTTCTCTGTAACCAATAACTTTTTTACCATCTTGTGGCAAATTTGGTAACTCACGAGAGCGTGCACCAGTAGCAACAATAATATGATCGGCAGAATATTCTTTGCCATCAACGTCTACTTTTTTTCCAGGTTTTAATTTGCCAAAACCCTCAATAACGTCAATTTTATTTTTCTTCATTAAAAACTTAACACCATTGCTCATGCCATCTGCAACACCTCTTGAGCGTTTTACAACCGCATCAAAATCTTTGTCAGCTTCTTTAACAGATAACCCATAATCTTCAGCGTGTTTCAAGTATTCAAAAACTTGAGCCGATTTTAAAAGGGCTTTGGTAGGAATACAACCCCAATTTAAACAAACACCACCAAGGTTTTCTTTTTCAATTACAGCAGTTTTAAAACCTAATTGTGATGCTCTAATAGCAGTTACGTAACCTCCAGGGCCACTTCCAAGAACAATAATATCGTATTTACTCATTGTGTTTTTTTTAATCGTTTTTTGATGCTACGAATTTACGAAACATAGCCGATATAATAAATTGTAGTTTCATTTTTATTTGGGCGTGACCTAAAGGTCGTGCTATTCACTATATCTTTTGCAGAAAAAGCAAAAGGATGCCGTTACTATCACTCACGCAGATGTGCTAATTTTTTAGCAAAAGGCATAAGCAATTAAGTTGTTTGCAATGACATAGAAATCTTTAATAGATACGCATCATTTGTAAACTATTTATTTTCTTTTTCCTTTGAAAATTTCACTTGGTTATAGGCTACGGATTTCCCTTTTGGAATTGATAAGGATTGCCATTCATTATCTTTCAACATTTTGCCAATATGTGCTATTTGACCAATGTGGTAGGCGTAGTGTCCTAATTGTCTAAAAATGGCTTCAGAAACTAAATGCTCTTCATTCCGGATATAAACTATGGTATTTAGTTCGTTGTTTTTTAAAGGCTCAATGGCATCAAAAAGACATTTCCAACCGCGTTCCCACGCAGATATTAATTCGTCTTTATTGGTATAGCTGGCTTCAAACTCTTGGTCTCGTTGGCGCCAAATTTTTTCACCATCTTCCGTTAAAAAATTGGTCCATCTGCTGAACATATTACCAACCATATGCTTAACAATTATGGAAATACTGTTGGCCGAATCGTTATACTGCCAAGTCATTTCTTCAAAAGTTAATTGGTCGAACGTTTTATCTCCAACCGTTTTGTAGTAATTAAACTGCTTTATTATACCCGTTATTAAATCGTTTTCCATAAAATATAAATAGCATTACAAAAATAGAAATTTTTATAATGCTATACTTTTTTAAAGAATGGGAAATTTAAGACTCTGGAATGAATTTTAAAGCCGTACCATTTATACAATGACGTTTTCCAGTAGTTTCCCGTGGACCATCATTAAAAACATGACCTAAATGCCCACCACAATTTGCACAGTGTTCTTCATTTCTGGCGTAGCCTAAATCGTTATCGGTTCCAAACGCAACATTGCCCTCAATAACACGATCAAAACTTGGCCATCCGGTTCCGGAATCAAATTTATGTTCACTTTTATACAAGGGTGTTTCACAGGCAGCACATACGTAGGTTCCTTTTTTATAATTTTTATCTAAAGGGCTTGAAAACGCACGTTCTGTTCCAGCTTCGCGCATCACGTAAAACTGTTCAGGAGTTAATTCTTGTTTCCATTCAGCTTCGGTTTTGGAAATTGGAAATGCTGTATTCTCATTAGAATTCTTTTTTTGAGCAGAACTGTTACAGCTAAAAAAAACCGTTAATAGGACTACAGATAGGATATATTTCATAGTTGTTTTTCTTATTTGGTCGGAAAGACTATTAAAACATAACAGGTTATTTCAATTTATGTATTTATAACTTATATTTGTTAACTATTTAAAATTGAACTTTTAAAATGGTTCAATTTTTGTTAATTTAGAAAAAGAAAACCCAAAACACATGAAATTCAAACAAAAAATAAGTGGATTATTCGTATTACTTTTAGTCGCATCCTGCGCAACAAATCCATTTACAGGAAGTCAAACAATGGCTTTGGTTTCGAATGATCAATTATTCCCAACGGCATTTCAGCAGTATAATCAAGTTTTAGCAGAAAATAAAGTAATAACTGGTACGTCTCAATCTGAAATGATTAAGCGTGTTGGTCAGCGTATTTCAGTCTCGGCAGAACGTTGGTTAAATGCCAATGGCTATCAAGGTTATTTGGAAGGCTATAAGTGGGAATACAATTTAATAGAATCCGACCAAGTTAATGCTTGGTGTATGCCAGGTGGTAAAATTGCCTTTTATACAGGGATTTTACCAATTGCTGAAAACGAAACAGCTATTGCTGCAATTATGGGTCATGAGGTGGCGCATGCATTGGCTAATCATGGTCAGCAGCGTATGAGTGCTGCTTATATACAGCAAGGTATTGCTTTAGCTGGAAACGTACTTATTGAAGATAACCAAACACGTGATATTTTTAACCAATCGTACGGAATTGGTACGCAGGTTGGTGTTATGTTGCCGTTTAGTAGAAGCCATGAAACGGAAGCTGATAAAATAGGATTAATTTTAATGGCTGTTGCTGGTTATAATCCAGAAGAAGCGGCCAATTTATGGAGACGTATGGATGCCAATAGTGGTGGACAAGCACCACCTGAATTTTTAAGCACACACCCAGCCAATGCTTCACGAATTGAAAACTTAACTAATTTAGTACCACAAGCCAAGTCAGAAGCCAAAAAATTTGGCGTATCTGAATTTAGATCGTTAGGGAAATATTAACTGTTTAAAAATATTTGTTTACTTTAGGAGCTGCTCAAAAAAGAGCAGCTTTTTTTATGAAACAACCACTACCTAAAGGCAGTAAAAAACTTCTAAATGCTTGGGCTTTTTATGATTGGGCCAATTCGGTCTATACGTTAACCATAGCATCATCTATATTTCCAATTTTCTATTCGTCCTTATTTATTTCGGAAATTAAGGTCGTATCGGCTTTTGGCTACAATTTTAAGAGTACAGCACTCATTACATTTGTAACGGCGTTTACATTTCTAGTAGTTTCTATCTTGTCGCCTTTATTATCTGGAATTGCCGATTATATAGGGAATAAGAAAGCCTTTATGAAGTTTTTTTGTTACGTGGGTGGCATTGGTTGCATTGGGTTATATTGGTTTAGTTTAGATCACATTTACATTAGTTTACTCTGTTATTTTATGGGGCTTATTGGATATTGGGGGAGTTTGGTTTTTTACAATTCCTATTTACCAGATATTGCATTTCCTGAGCAACAAGACCGTATTAGTGCCAGAGGATTTTCATTAGGGTATGTAGGTAGTGTTATTCTCCTGTTATTTAATTTAGGGTTGGTTATGTTTCCTGGCGTATTTGGCTTTGATATTAGTATAGCCGATTCTATTAGAGAAACCGGTACTAATGCCGAAATTGCTTTGGCATTGGAGGATGCTAAAAATGCGGCGTCTGTTGAAGCCATGCGTGTGGCATTTGTAACTGTGGGATTATGGTGGATTTTATTCAGTCAATACACCTTTTACATATTACCTAAAGGCGTTAAAAATGGCGGAAAAGTAACACGGAATGTGGTACTGAATGGTTTTAGGGAGTTACGCCAAGTATGGCGACAATTAAAAGAAAATTTACGCTTAAAACGCTATTTAGCGGCATTTTTTGTTTTCAGTATGTCCGTACAAACTATTATGCTGATTGCGGTTTATTTTGGCGAGGAGGAGATTTTATGGGCTGACGATGGTCAAAAAACCTTTGGCTTAATTATCAGTATTTTAGTGATTCAAGTGGTGGCAATTCTAGGTGCTTTTCTAACATCTAGAGCTTCTGAAAAATTTGGAAATATTAAAACGCTAATTGCTGTAAATATTATTTGGATGCTGCTATGTTTAGCTGCCTATTTCGTTATTACGCCTATTCATTTTTATCTTACTGCAGGTTTTGTGGGATTAGTTATGGGAGGAATTCAAGCTTTGGCACGATCCACCTATTCTAAATTCTTGCCTGAAACTGCGGATACCACATCTTATTTTAGTTTTTATGATGTAGCCGAAAAAATAGGAATTGTCATTGGTATGATTATTTTTGCAACTATAGATCAGATTACGGGAAGCATGCGAAATGCCATTTTATTTTTATTCGTATTTTTCCTCTTTGGAATTTTCCTCTTATTTAGAGTGCCACGTGAATCGAACAACATAATAAAAAATTAATATAAAACTAGGAACATGAAACAATACCTCAAATCTTTGACACTTTTATCTCTTTCAATCTTTTTCATTACGTTTACTGCTTGTGATAATGAGCCGCTTGATGCCGGCTTAAACGGAGCCGAAGGTAATGGAAATAATGAACCAAGTGGCAACACAACGGGAGACTACTGGCCAAGAGCGGTGGGAAATACATGGACGTATAATGCTTTAGGCGGAACGGAAGAAACCTATACCATAATAGGAACCGAAATCATTGATGGTTTCAATTACTTTGAGTTTGATAATTTATTAGGGATTCCAGCATGGATGCGTAAAGGAGGTGCCAATTATTATGTGCGCAATGAAATTTATTATGAGCTTCCTGGTTTTGAGGTGCAGTCCACACCGTTTGTGGTAAATATGCTTAAGGATGATGCAGAAGTAGGTGATACATGGAGTTCTAATGTTAACTATACACTTTCGTTTACGCCAACAGATGGGGCACCAGGAATTCCCGATACACCTGTAAATGCACTATATACGTTAGAGATGATTGAACGGGATATGACTAAAACCGTAGAGGGAACCGCGTATACCAATGTTTTACATGTGCATTTAGTTGTGTCGGCATCGGGACAAACTGAAGAAGCGAATTATTTTTACGCAAAGGATATTGGCTTAATTGAATATATCTCAGGCGGTGGTTCTGTTACATTATTAGAATACACATTAAATTAGGGTAACTTAATGTCACTTTACAAAAAACCCGAAGCACGTGCTTCGGGTTTTTTGTATCGCTCCTAATAAAATTCGTCCGTATTTTACTTCATGCTCACGCTCCCAGAACCCGAAATCTTCGTATCCTCTTTTGCTGGTCTTCCTTTATACGTTACATCTCCAGAACCAGAAACGCGCACTTTTAAATAAGCATTACTTACAACTTGAGCATCGCCAGAACCCGAAATGGTGACCTCTGTATTATCAGCTTCTAATCCATAACAGCTATAATCTCCAGAACCGGAAATACTTAATTCCAAGTCTCTGGTTTTTCCTGTTAATGTAATATCGCCTGAACCTGCCAAATGACTTTCTATTTCGTTGGCTACTATTTCCAATCGAATGTCTCCAGATCCAGCCAAATTAACATCAAATTCATCAGCCGTTATTTGGTCTTTACTGTATAAATCTCCAGATCCTGCTAAACTTACTTCTTCAATATCCTTAAAAGGAATTGTTACTTTAATTGTTTTTCCGCGACTGGTATTCAAATTAATGCCATTTTCTGTTTTTACTGAAAGCGTTCCGTTTTTTACTTCGGTAATGACATGTTTCAGCAAATTTTCTTCACCTTCAATTGTAAGTTGTCCTTCGGTTCCTGAAACCAAAATATAATCGAATGGTCCTGCACAACTAATTTCGGAGTAATCGCTGGTGTTTCTATCCTGAGTTACAACGTTGCCGTTTCCTGAAACTTTTTTACCAAATTGTGCGCAGCTAACAGCAGTGGTTAATAAGATGGTGAGTAATAAAATTTGATTTTTCATAGTGTTTGATTTTAGTGGTTATTATCTTGATTACTATTTAGTTTTTGTCAATGGTTACGCTTCCGTAATCTGAAATAATTTTAATGTAGTTATTCGTGTTGGAAGAACCGTAATACCCTTGATAATATTTACTGGTCGATTCATCACGTTTCTTATTAAATTCAAAGCCGTCATGACTGCGAAGCGATGCATAGTCTAAATCTATTTCAAAGTTGAAATGATAACCCGATTCAAAACCGATATGTATTCCAACATAATCGGAATCTATCGTAATGTTTTTAGCTGTAGCTTTGATGTTTTTTATTTTAATAGAACCATAATCTGAATCGATTGATACGTTTTTATAGATATCGCCTAAAACAATGGTTAAATAATCGCCAGAGCCACTAACATTATTAGCTCTATCCGCTGTAAGTGATCCATAGTCGCAATCGTATTTTAAATCTTCAATGGTTTCAAATTTGGAGTTGGTATAATCGGCTTCTAGGTTGATAGTTTTAGCTTTTGCAACGGTAAACTCACTGTAATCGGCATTTATCGTTCCGTTGTTTATATATTCAAAGTAGGAATTTTTAGTATAATCAAATTCAATCTCATTCGTATTTCCCATTAACTCTTTGGTGGTAATTTTACCGTAATCGCAATTAATTTTGGCGTTTCCTTCTAATTTATCCAAAATAATACTGCCATAATCATTATCCAAATCAACGGAATTGGTCATTGGCATTTTTATTACATAATTCACCTTCATATTAATACTACTGTTACTGCCCCAGTTCCACCAAGAATTAGATTTTCCTTTACTAAAAATAGTCTTTGCTGAAACGTAATTTGAGCTCGCTTCAAAATCGACGTTAATATTGTCAATTTTTTCACGCACTTTATCTTCATTATTACCGCTAACAGTAATATTAACCGTGATTTCAATGCGGTTTTCATTCCATGTAATAATATTTAAGTTACCATAGCTATTATCAATTTTTAAGGTTGCGTTTTTAGAGACATTATAAGATTTCTTAATTGTTTTTTCTTCAGAATGTTTATCACGCTTTTCAGGATTTGTAGTAGCTGAAACTACTACAGGTAAAAGTGCGAAAATCAAGACGAGTTTATATAAAATGTTTGTTTTCATGAGGTATATTTTAAAGAGTTTTTTCTGATAAGTTGTTGTTTAATGCTTTTACATGTTCAATTTGTTTTAAGGTGTTTTCTAGAACTTCAATACGATTTTGAAAATTGGAAATCATGGCATAAATAACACGTTGATCTTGTCCGCTTTCAATTAAATCGGAAATAAGAATTTTATATTCAGCTTCCAATCTGTTTAGCTGCACCATAGCATCTTTAATAAGTAAGCGTGTTTTACTATTGGAGGATGCCTCTAATTTTTTTAATTCTGCAGAAATAGTAGCTGTAAAAAAACTTTCTGTTTTAGCCATTTCTGGCGAAACGCTTGCTAATCCTGTAATTTCTGAATTTGAATTGGATCCAATAGCTAGCGAGACCAATAATACAATGGAGGCCGCAATACTTATAATTGGTAACCACAGTTTTCGAACTTTAGGTTTGGGTTTATTGGTGATTGCCTGTTTATTTAGCTTTGCTAAAAAACGTTCTTCATGTTTGTCTTTAGGCTGTTCTATATCAAAATCAGCTTGTAAATCAGTAAATAACGTATCTAAATCGTCTGGTTTCATAATAACTGTTTTAATAATTTAATATAGGCTCTAGGGCTTGTCTTAATTTTTCTTTTGCACGTGAAATGGTGGTTCTGCAATTTGCATAGGTTACATTGGTAATGATGCCAATTTCTTCATAATCATATCCTTCAATTAAATGGAGGGTTAATGCAATTCTGTAATTATCTTTTAAACTGTTTATGGCTTGAATAATTACCTTCACCTTATTGGTACTTTCTGTTTCTTCACTACTTATACTAGAGCTTTCATCCTCTAATTTGTATAAAACGGCGTCTACAGGAACATTTTGGTGCTTATCATTTTTATGATACAGGTAAATACTTTTATTTACCACAATTCGTTTTAACCAAGCTCCAAATGTTGCTGCTTCCTGCAAAGTGTCAAGCTTGGTAAAGGCTGATAAAAATGATTCTTGCATAATATCTTCAGCTTCATAAGCGTTTTTTACAATTCTAAAAGCGGTATTATACATGGCTTTGTAATATCTGTTGTAAATTTCCAACTGCGCTTGTTGGTTACCAGATTGGCACAAAGCAATGAGCTCTTCAATATTTTTTGTGGTTAGTGTCAAGAATAAATCGGTTTGTTATTATAAAGATGCTAGAAAAAACGAATTGTTACAGTTGAAAAGAAAAAAGTTTATATATTCTTTAAATTTATGAATTAAGAAGTCAGTTGAAGAAGCTTCTGTAACAAATTCTCATTGAAATGAATGCGTGTTTTGAAGGTGGTAGAATTATTTTAGATAAAAGATAAAATCACTAGTAGAATTTTTTGAATTGGCGATAAAACAATATAGAATTTAACGGGTGTTTTATTTCCGGCCAATGAAAAAAGCGCCCTTTAGATTTAATTCTAAAAGGACGCTTTTTTTAATGGTCTAACAGACTAATTAAAGATTTGGGAATAAACCTCGTAAATCTATTATGGATTATATGGATCAATAACTTCCGCTCCTTGCCAATCTGAGAATAATTTTGGTGTATTATCCAATGTGAGGTTACTATATTCGAGGAAAAAATTATAACCATAATAATAATTGATGCTCACACCATATTCAAAGCAATTAATAAAGTTAACATCGTGAATTTTTAAATAATCAGTATGTCCTAATTTTATAGCGCCATTTGGATAACCTGTAGTTTTACCAGCATCCGAAATATCTAAAAACCTTATTTCATTTAATGGACTATTAGATTCTATACTTATTCCTTTCCAATACCCTGGAACCGCTTCTTTTCCTTTAATGGTAATTCTATTGTCTGCTGTACCAACCATTATAGTTTCATGTTGGTAAGAAAACGCATTATTAAAACGAATTTCACTTCCTGCATCCATAATTAATGTAACACCTGGCTTAAATGTAAATCGCCTTTTAGCGCTATTGCTTGGCTTAAATCCATTGGAGAAAAATGGTACATCTATATTATGAAATGTAATATCTTTATTAACATCAGTGTGTTCTAACCGGATATAATCATTGACATTTCCAGAATAGGTACTAGTTTCATCAATAGAATTGATAAAATTTGGATTCGTTAAAATAGGAAGATCATTCCTTGTAAACGTTGAATTTGAAATGTTTAAGGTGGATGCGTATCCTACCCAATGCAGGCCTATTTCTTGACAATCTTGAATGGTGCAGCTATCCAACTCCATAACAGCTCCCCAAGAACCTATAACAGCACCTTTATAGTTCCAGCCTCCAGGACGAATTTGACCTGCATATTCAACCGTTACATGGCTCATAATATTAGAAGGATTATCGCTAGTCATTAATAAACCTCTCCAATGTCCTTTGTTTTTTTCTGTACCTGTTAAAATTATAGGATTGCTAGAGGTTCCCCTCATTTCTATTTTATAATTTTCATCTTCTATAAATTGTAATCCTGCATTTTTTTCAAACGCAATTACAACACCTGCGTCAATTAGTAGGTTGGCTTTAATTCTAGGATCGCAACTTATAATATAATCTACTGGCGCATCCGGTATATTTTCGAGATGAATATCACCTCCAGCACTAAAGAAATCGCAGTCCAAAAGTGTTGGTGGCACATTATTTTGAGGAATTGGCTCTATGCTATCGTCACTGCTACAGCTCGAAATAGCGAAGCCCATGGCAAGTAAAAAGATTAATGGTTTTAATGTAATTTGTAATTTTTTCATAATTAGTTTTATTTATTATATAGTTTAACAAAAATAGATTCTGTGTTTTCTTTTGTAATATCTAAAGGCAAAAGACCTTGATGAATTACGCTTGGTTTTATAGTTTAAAACGTTGTTCTTAATTTCTCGGTTATCGAAACCGTTTTATATTTCTTTAGTGTTTTAAAAAAGATAGGTAAACACATTACTTAATAAATTTTTAAAAAGTTTAATTTTCTATATAAAGGCCTAGTTACTTTTGAGTTATTTAGGGTGTTTTATGAAATCGATTTATCAGTTCGCCATAATAATTTGAAATTATGGTTAAAACTGTAAGCTATCTGTGATATAGTTTTCAATGGGATTATTTTATATATCCTAAACGTTTACCATAAAAAATCATCCAGTAGTATGCTTTAACCAAACCTATTGGATGTTAATGCAAGTTGTCCTACAATATAAATAGACCTTATTTTTATAATAAAATGGATATTTTAAATTATAGTTTACCTAAAACGTCAACTACCTCATAATTGCTTAAATCAAAATATTTAGGATCTGACTTTTCACTAAACTCTGTTATATCCATTTGCATACTCGGCGTGTCTCGATTTTTTTCAAAATAAACACTTCGTATCATCATGCCTCTTGGTGCATTTTCGTCTGTTGAAGCTGAATTGGCCGTGGCTGGTGAATTTATAAAATTCTTTATCTGTCCGCCAAAAAGATGGTTTTCGCTTAAATCGATTGTAATATCTTGGGTAACCCAAACATGGGTAATCGTTTTCTCCTCTGCGTTGGTATAAATATACTTACGAGAATTATAACCATTAATTTCCTTTTGCTCATTGGTACGTTCCCAAGTTCCAGTATCGTCATCCAAATCCATTTGATGTTCCGCCATGCGTTGCGCCATTTTTTGAAAATTAATCATAGGCATTTTTGTAGCCGATTTTTGTTTAGGATTTACCATATACATGGCTGCACCTTTATAGTCAAAAAGCATTCGGGTTTCATTTTTATCATCTTCATTCATAATCATGCATTCACCCGTTTCACCAAAAACGAGTTTTGTGGTATTTGTATCATCTAATTTGCCATTTTTTTTAAAGGATTTAATTTCCATTGCTAGTGTGGCTTTTACAGGATTCTCTGGTATTGGGTAGCGCGTATCATTTTCGTAGGTTACATCGCGGAGGGCATCGCGTCCTTTTTCTCGTTCCGGTTCCGCATATTTCTCCTTCATATCATTTTTAATTTTTCGCTTAATCATGCCGCGTTGGGCATGTAAAGGCGCGCTAAATGCAAAAATTAATAGGGCTGTAATGGCATATACATGTAATCTTCTCATAATTTGTGTGTTTAATATTTCTATATATTAATGTGTAACGAAATAAAAGGTTAACAAAATCAACCATAAATTATCTAGTAAATAAATTATCAAACTACTATTCCTAACCTGTTAAACCCTTGATACATTATCAATAGAGTTGTTATACGCGAAGTTTTGCGGCTCTGAAAATTTAACAAAAATGTATATTTAAGCAGGTATGAATTAAATAAGCCTTAAGAATAATTGCAAAATGCACTAGTTTTAAGGGACTTTTTATTCATGGCATATAAATTGAATACTATAGGCATATATACAGCTGTAATACGGTATGAATAGCTGATTACGAGTTGTATATTTCTAAAATGAATTATTAAAACATAAAGACGATTCTGTTTTTAACCCCAATTAATGACAGAATGACTTAAATATATCTATGAAGAAATCTAATTTTTTAAACCTTGACAGTTTGTCATTTCAAGATTTTGACGAAAATTCAGAATTAATTCCTTTAATGACACCTGAAGATGAAGAAGAAATAAATAACGAAGCTTTACCAGAAACGCTTCCTATTTTATCATTACGAAATACAGTTTTGTTTCCAGGTGTGGTAATTCCTATTACAGCCGGTCGTGATAAATCCATAAAACTAATTAACGACGCCAATAAAGGCAGTAAAGTAATTGGTGTGGTATCGCAAAAGGATGAAGCGGTTGAAAACCCAAAAGCTTCGGATATTCATGAAACAGGAACGGTAGCGCGTATTTTAAAAGTTTTAAAAATGCCTGATGGTAACACAACGGTTATTATTCAAGGTAAAAAACGTTTTAAAATAAAGGACGTATTAACAGAAGATCCCTATATAAGAGCAACCATTGAAGATGTTCCGGAAGCAAGACCAGCTGAACAAAATAAGGAGTTTGAAGCTATTATAGACTCTATAAAGGAACTGTCTCTTCAAATTATTGAGGAAAGCCCAAATATTCCAAGTGAAGCATCGTTTGCTATTAAAAACATTCAGAGTAATTCGTTTTTAATAAACTTCGTATCCTCTAATATGAACTTAAGTGTTACGGAAAAACAAAGTTTATTAGAAACAAACGATTTAAAAGATCGTGCTCTCGAAACGTTGAAATATATGAATATGGAGTTCCAGAAATTGGAACTTAAAAACGATATTCAATCCAAGGTTCAAAGTGATATGAATCAACAACAACGTGAATATTTCTTGCACCAGCAAATGAAGACCATTCAAGAAGAATTGGGTGGTGTAAGTCATGATGAGGAATTAGAAGACATGCGTAAACGTTCTAAAAAAATGAAATGGGGAACAAAGGAAGCCAAGCATTTTGAAAAAGAATTAGCTAAAATGCAACGCATGAATCCTCAAGTTGCCGAATATTCTATACAACGAAATTATTTGGATTTATTTCTAGATTTACCATGGAATACATTCAGTAAAGATAAATTCGATTTAAAACGCGCCCAGCGTATTCTTGATCGTGATCATTACGGTTTAGATGATGTAAAACGTCGGATTATTGAACATTTAGCGGTCGTAAAATTACGAGGAGATATGAAATCGCCTATCCTATGTTTATATGGACCTCCAGGTGTTGGTAAAACTTCATTAGGAAAGTCTGTAGCCGAAGCATTGGGACGCGAATATGTGCGTATGTCGCTTGGTGGCTTACGAGATGAAGCGGAAATACGCGGACATCGTAAAACCTATATTGGTGCTATGCCAGGGCGTATTATTCAAAGTTTAAAGAAGGCCGGAACATCCAATCCTGTTTTTGTCTTAGATGAAATTGATAAATTGTCTAATTCGCATCAAGGTGATCCTTCGTCTGCTATGCTGGAAGTTTTAGATCCTGAACAAAACAGCGAATTTCATGATAACTTTTTAGAAATGGGCTTCGATTTATCTAAAGTCATGTTCATTGCTACATCTAATAGTTTGTCTACCATTCAACCAGCATTATTGGATAGAATGGAAATTATAAATGTAACGGGTTATACTATAGAGGAAAAAGTGGAAATAGCTAAACGCCATTTATTGCCAAAACAACTCAAGGAACACGGATTAACGGATAAACATCTTAAAATTGCCAAGCCGCAATTAGAGAAAATAGTAGAAGGGTATACACGGGAATCTGGTGTACGTGGTTTGGAAAAACAATTGGCCAAAATGGTGCGCTATGCAGCCAAAAGTATTGCTATGGAAGAAACGTATAACGTTAAAATTTCCAATGAAGATATTATTGAAGTGCTTGGCGGCCCAAAAATGGAACGCGATAAGTATGAGAATAATAACGTTGCAGGTGTTGTAACAGGTTTGGCGTGGACACGTGTTGGTGGCGATATTTTATTTATTGAATCTATTCTATCTAAAGGAAAAGGTACCTTAACGGTTACCGGTAATTTAGGGAAAGTAATGAAGGAGTCGGCAACGATTGCCATGGAATATATTAAATCCAATGCAGAAGATTTAGGATTAGACCCTGATGTTTTTGATAAATACAATGTTCACATTCACGTGCCTGAAGGCGCAACCCCTAAAGATGGACCAAGTGCAGGTGTTACTATGTTAACATCATTAGTTTCCTTATTTACACAGAAAAAAGTAAAAAATAGTTTAGCCATGACTGGCGAAATTACACTGCGTGGTAAGGTGCTACCAGTAGGAGGTATTAAGGAGAAAATTCTTGCTGCGAAACGTGCACGTATAAAAGAAATTTTATTAAGTGAAGAAAACAGACGTGATATTGAAGAAATAAAACCAGAATATTTAAAAGGTTTAACCTTTCATTATGTGTCTGAAATGAGCGATGTTATTAAGTTAGCACTCACTAATCAGAAGGTGAAGAATGCCAAAAAACTGTAAAAAGTGACATTACATAGATTAAAACCTCGAAATTATTTTCGAGGTTTTTTTATGATGTAAAAATAAATTATACTTGCAGCCGTTTATAGATAGACTTACTTTCGTTGTAACCTTATATGTTAAAGAAAATTACCACTGGAATTTGCTTGCTTTTATGCCTTTCTGCGATTGCGCAAGTTGGTGGTGAATCTACATATCAATTTTTAAATCTAATTTCTTCCCCACGTCAAGCCGCTTTAGGTGGTAAAGTATTTACCAATTTGGATTATGATGTTAGTCAAGCTTTAACCAATCCTGCAGCTATAAATGACGAAATGGATAATCAGTTAGCGCTTAATTACTCTAGTTATTTAGGAGGCATAAGTTATGGAACGGCAGCTTATGGTTACACTTGGGATAGACGCACACTCACATTCTTTGGAGGTGTTACCTATATAAATTACGGAAGTTTTGATGGTTATGACGAACAAGGAAACGCCACAGGCTCGTTTAGTGGAAATGAAGCGGCTATATCCTTTGGACATTCCAGACAAATTGGGTATTCCGATTTTTATTTAGGAGGAACTGTTAAATTAATTACATCCAAATTAGAACAATACAACTCATTCGGAGCTGCTTTAGATGCTGGTTTAATGTATGTAAATGAAGATATTGAATTTCAAGCTACATTAGTAGTTCGCAATTTAGGATTACAAATTACAACCTATGCAGGACAAAATGAGCCGTTGCCGTTTGAAGTCGCTTTTGGAATGTCACAAACATTAGAAAACGTACCATTACGTTGGCACGTTACTTTTGAAAATTTACAAAAATGGCCCATTGGCGTTTCTAATCCGGCTCGTGCTGAAACGGATTTAGAAGGAAATCAAACACAAGAAAAAGTTGGTTTCTTTGGCAATGTTATAAGACATACGATATTGGGTGCTGAAATTTTTCCAGCAGGTGCTTTTAATATCCGATTGGGTTATAATTTCAGAAAGGGTGAGGAGCTGCGTATTGTAGATCAACGAAATTTTTCAGGTATTTCTGCGGGAATTGGACTGAAATTGAATAAATTTAGATTTAGTTTTACGCATGTAAGATATACAAGCGCATCCAATGCCAATTTTTTCGGCATGCAATTAGATTTAAGATAAATGCAAAAAATAACCATTGCCATAGACGGCTTTTCTTCAACAGGTAAAAGTACCGTTGCTAAACAACTAGCCAAACATTTAGGATATATTTATGTGGATTCTGGTGCTATGTATCGTGCCGTGACGTATTACGCCATGAAATATGGTTTTATTAATTCGACTCAATTTGACGTGGTCGGTTTGGTATCCAAACTTCACGATGTGGTTGTTTATTTCAAACTAAACGAAACCACAAATGTTGCTGATGTGTATTTAAATGGTGAAAATATAGAAAAAGCCATTCGCACTTTAGAAGTCAGTAATTTTGTGAGTCAGGTTGCTGCTATTCCAGAAGTGCGTTACCAATTAGTAAAACAGCAACAAAAAATGGGTGCTGAAAAAGGAGTGGTTATGGATGGTCGCGACATAGGAACCGTTGTTTTCCCTCAAGCAGAACTCAAAATATTTATGACGGCTTCGTCAGAAACGCGTGCTACGCGTCGTTTTGATGAACTTATTAGCCGTGGCGATGTAGTAACCTATAATGATGTACTCCATAATATTCAAGAACGGGATTATATTGATTCTAACCGAGAAGATTCACCTTTAAGAAAAGCAGATGATGCTATTGAAATAGACAATTCTCATTTGTCTCTGGACCAACAATTCCAAAAAATTGTTAAGTTGGCAGAAGCAGCGATTCAAGAAAATAACTAAATCTTTAATTTTTAGAAAATTACTTATTGTTTAATTGCAGAAAATATAGTATTTTTGCACTCCTTTTAGCGACGCGTTAGAAAATAAAAGGAATAAACTAAAAAAACAATAATCCTTCTGTGTGTTAGTCGCCCATTTTCTAAAACAACACAGAATACAAAACACAATGCGCTTGCGGTTTCGCGAAGTTGAAAACTTTTAACGCATTGTATTAACTTATATTAAATGGCTGAAAAAGCAAAACAAGCAGAAGTTGAAGCAACTGAAGCAACAGAAGTAAAAACAGCAGAAGCTCCAGTTGTATCTGAAGCTCAAGCAAACCCTGAAAAATTCTTAAAAGATTTTAACTGGCACAATTACCAAGAAGGTATTGATGAGGTTGAAGATTCTCAATTAAAAGAATTTGAAAAATTAGTAGCAGAAAATTTCGTAGACACTTTAGATGATGAAGTTGTTGAAGGTGAAGTGATTCACATTTCAGATCGTGATGCCATTATTGACATTAACGCAAAATCTGAAGGTGTTATTTCATTAAACGAATTCCGTTACAATCCTAATTTAAAAGTTGGTGATAAAGTAGAAGTATTAATTGATGTTCGTGAAGACGCAACAGGTCAGTTAGTATTATCACACAGAAAAGCACGTGTTATCAAAGCATGGGATCGCGTTAATGCAGCTCATGAAACAGGTGAAATCGTTAATGGTTTTGTTAAGTGCAGAACTAAAGGTGGTATGATTGTAGATGTTTTTGGAATTGAAGCATTCTTACCAGGTTCTCAAATTGATGTGAAGCCAATTCGCGATTACGATCAGTATGTTAATAAAACAATGGAGTTCAAAGTTGTTAAAATCAACCACGAATTTAAAAACGTTGTTGTTTCTCATAAAGCCCTTATTGAGGCTGATATTGAAGAGCAGAAGAAAGAAATTATTGGTCAATTAGAAAAAGGACAAGTATTAGAAGGTATTGTTAAGAACATTACGTCTTATGGTGTCTTTATTGATCTTGGTGGTGTTGACGGTTTAGTTCACATTACAGATCTTTCTTGGTCTCGTATCAACCATCCAAATGAGATTGTTGAGTTAGATCAGAAATTAAATGTTGTAATTCTTGATTTTGATGAAAACAAATCTAGAATCCAATTAGGTCTTAAACAATTATCTAAACATCCTTGGGATGCATTAGGTGAAGAGGTTAAAGTTGGAGACAAAGTTAAAGGTAAAGTGGTTGTAATTGCAGATTACGGTGCATTTATTGAAGTTACTGATGGCGTTGAAGGATTAATTCACGTATCAGAAATGTCTTGGTCTACACACTTACGTTCAGCACAAGATTTCGTTTCAGTAGGAGATGAGGTTGATGCCGTTATCTTAACATTAGATAGAGAAGAGCGTAAAATGTCTCTTGGTATTAAGCAATTAACGCCAGACCCATGGACTGATATTACTAAAAAATATCCTGTAGGTTCTAAGCATTCAGGTATTGTACGTAACTTTACAAACTTTGGTGTGTTTGTTGAATTAGAAGAAGGTATTGATGGATTAATTTACATTTCTGATTTATCTTGGACTAAAAAAATCAAGCATCCTAGTGAGTTCTGTAATGTAGGTGATACATTAGATGTTGTTGTTCTTGAATTAGATGTTGAAGGTCGTAAATTAAGTTTAGGGCACAAACAAACTACAGACAACCCTTGGGATAAATATGAAACTGAATTCGCAGTAGGAACGCTTCATACAGCTGAATTAACGGAGATTGTTGACAAAGGTGCAACTATTGATTTTAATGAAGATATCGTAGCTTTCGTACCATCTCGTCACCTTGAAAAAGAAGATGGCAAGAAATTGAAAAAAGGCGAAGAAGCTGAATTCAAAATCATTGAATTTAACAAAGAGTTCAAACGTGTAGTAGCATCGCATACAGCAATCTTCAGAGAAGAAGAAGCTGCAAATGTAAAAGCTGCTGCTAGTAACGCAGCTGCAGAAGCTAAACCAACTTTAGGTGATGCCAATGATGCTTTACAAGCTCTTAAAAATAAAATGGAAGGAAAATAATTTCTTCATTCTATAATACTAAAAAGCCTTTCCATTTGGAGAGGCTTTTTTTATGCTTAAATTTTCTTGAAACATACACCTTTTATAAGCTAGACTTAACAGATTTCCAAAACCTGTTAAGTGTTATGTTTGATTAGTATCTGGCCTAATGCTTATTTGGACGTTGTGGCTTATAAGCAGTTTTATAAGCGGGAATAAAGCCAATTAGTAATGAGCACGCAAGATGCTTTGTATTATAAAAGCATTGTGAACTCAATTTTTTTACCGTAACTTTGTTTAGCAAATATGTTTGGATAGTTTATGAGTCAAAAAGTGTTACTTAACGCCAAGGAAATCAACATCATTCTTCATCGATTGGCTTGCCAACTTATTGAAAATCACAACGACTTTACCAATACTGTTTTAATAGGCATTCAACCGCGCGGTAAGTTTCTTGCCAACCGTTTAGCTACCATGTTAAAAGAAGAATATAAAATCAAAAATGTCCAATTAGGACTTTTAGATATTACGTTTTTTAGAGATGATTTTAGACGCGGCGAAAAACCCCTTGAAGCCAATACCACCGAAATTAATTTTTTAGTTGAAGACAAGAAAATTGTCTTTATAGATGATGTATTATATACTGGACGAAGCATTCGTGCAGCCTTAACAGCCATTCAATCTTTTGGCAGGCCTCACGAAATTGAACTCTTAACCCTAATTGATAGACGCTTTAGCAGGCATTTACCAATTCAGCCTAATTATAAAGGCCGACAAGTAGATGCTATAAATGATGAACGCGTAAAAGTAAATTGGGTTGAAAACGAAGGAGAAGATGCCGTTTATTTAATTAATAGTTAACAAAGAATAATTAATAATCATGAGCGAATTAAGTGTCAACCACTTATTAGGAATAAAATACCTTAATAAAGACGATATCAAGCTTATTTTTGAAACTGCTGATCACTTCAAAGAAGTGATAAACAGACCCATTAAAAAAGTACCTTCGCTTCGGGATATTACGATTGCTAACTTATTTTTTGAAAATTCTACCCGAACTAAATTATCGTTTGAATTAGCCGAAAAACGACTTTCAGCTGATGTTATAAATTTTTCGGCCTCACAATCCTCCGTAAAAAAAGGAGAAACCTTAATAGATACGGTTAGTAACATATTATCCATGAAAGTAGATATGGTTGTTATGCGTCATCCCAATCCAGGCGCAAGCGTATTTTTATCGCAACACGTCAATGCCAGTATTATAAACGCTGGAGATGGTGCTCATGAACATCCTACACAAGCTTTATTGGACTCCTATTCCATTAGAGAACGATTAGGAGAGGTCAAAGGAAAAAAGGTGGTTATTGTTGGCGATATCTTACACAGTCGTGTAGCCTTATCAAATATCTTTGCATTGCAGTTGCAAGGCGCAGAGGTGATGGTGTGCGGACCAAAAACGCTCTTGCCAAAATACATTGATAAATTAGGCGTTAAGGTAGAAACCAATTTGCAGAAAGCTCTAAATTGGTGTGATGTTGCTAATATGCTTCGAGTTCAAAACGAACGTATGGAAGTTAATTATTTTCCATCCACCAGAGAATATACTCAACAATACGGTGTAACTATGGATGTTTTAAATAGTTTAAATAAGGAAATAACTATAATGCATCCAGGCCCTATAAATCGCGGTGTAGAAATTACCAGTGAAGTTGCAGATTCCAACCAAGCTATTATATTAAACCAAG
The DNA here is from genome assembly GCF_023205095.1 of Bizionia sp. M204. GTDB lineage: Bacteria > Bacteroidota > Bacteroidia > Flavobacteriales > Flavobacteriaceae > Algorimicrobium > Algorimicrobium hallyeonense. The sequence goes on from NZ_CP046242.1 coordinate 783,419, forward strand.
TAGAAAATGGTGTAGCGGTAAGAATGGCCATTATTTATTTACTAGCATCCAAAATAAAACAATAACGCTATGATTTTTGATAAAACTGACAATACAACAATTATTACCCAAGAGAAAGCTTCGGTAATTGAATTAATTAAAAAAATAGACGTGCTATACGAACGCTTTAAAAACGACAATATTATTGTTAATTTAAATACCTTAAAACCTGTGGTGTTACAAGATATTGTAGAGTTCCTCCAATTATCAAATAAGCATAGAAAAGCAAAACAATCGTTTGTAATTGTTACTAATCAAGCAAGTTTAGACGATATGCCAGATGAATTGTTAGTGGTTCCAACCGTAAAAGAAGCGCACGATATTATTGAAATGGAAGAAATGGAACGCGATTTAGGTTTATAAAAAAGTTTGTTGGTAAGTCGCAGGGTATTAAGCTATCTGAACGCAATCGACTTAACAACTTAACGACAAACAACACGAATGAAACTTACCATTTTAGGCTGTTATAGCGCTACACCACGTACCGATACCAATCCAACGGCACAAGTTCTGGACATAAATAATCATTTATTTTTAATAGATTGTGGTGAAGGTACTCAAGTGGAATTACGCCGAAATAAAATTAAATTTGCACGAATTAAGCATATTTTTATTTCACACCTACATGGCGATCATTTTTTTGGTCTCGTTGGGTTAATTTCTACATTTCGTTTATTAACACGTGAAACGGAACTTCATATTTACGGCCCTAAAGGTTTAAAAGATATCATTACCCTTCAAATGAAATTGGCCGAATCCTGGACAAATTATCCACTTATTTTTCATGAGCTCACGTCTAAAGAGTCAGCGTTGATTTTTGAAGATGACAAGGTGGAAGTTCATACCATTCCTTTAGATCATAGGATTTACACCAACGGTTTTCTTTTTAAAGAAAAATCAGGTGAGCGCAAACTGGATATGAATGCAGTTTTGAATGCAGATATTGATGTGGCCTATTATAGAAAGCTCAAACAAGGTTTTGATGTAGAAAATATGGACGGAATAATCATTTCAAATCAGGAGGTTACTAAAGCCCCAAATAAACCAAAAAGCTACGCGTTTTGTAGCGACACTGCTTATTCAGAAGCCATTATTCCAATTATAAAAGACGTTGATTTGTTGTATCATGAATCTACTTTTTTAGAGAAGCATGAAAAATTAGCAGCACCAACTAAACATAGTACCGCCAAGCAAGCTGCTAGCATTGCCAAACAGGCTGGAGTAGGTACCTTACTTTTAGGGCATTATTCCACACGTTACGATAATTTAAAAGATTTTAAATTAGAGGCTGAAACTATTTTTGAATCTGTAGAGTTGGCAAGAGATGGTAAGGTTATTACGTTTTAAACTCTTTTAAATTTTGCATAAAATAAATAGCTTCTTCCAAACTGGTGCAGCGCTTAATGCTATTAGTAGAAAATTGTTTTTCTAAAGTAGCATTTCGGTAGCCAAAGTCATCATAGATTACAATAGCAGATGCAATAACAAACCCATATTCTTTATTGAACTTAATCCATAGATTGGGGTCAATAGAGTAGTGGTTTATACGATTTGTTATATGACCAATTTTTAAATTAGGTCCATAAAATTCAATCAAATAATCGGATATTTGTTTAATTTCTGGCCAATCGAAGTGGATTCCTTCTGTATGTTCGGCAATGATATAATTATCAAAGAGATAATAGGTGCCAAATGGAAATACTACTTTTTGATGTTTTAATTGGTTGAAATAAATGCTATTTTCAAATTTCATTCTATTAAATAATGCTTAAATTTAGGGCGTAAAATGCATATAAATTGGTGCAAATGTACAAAAAATTAAATGACATTATCAATGGATGGAGACTTAAGTAATTATAGAAAAACCTACGCTAAAGGCGCGCTTTTATTAAAGGAAACACCTGAAAATCCCATGGAGCTCTTTAAGAAATGGTTTCATGAAGTGGATACTCATTTTGAGCAGGATGAAACCAATGCCATGACGATATCAACTATTGGATTAGATGGCTTTCCTAAAAACCGTGTCGTGTTACTTAAACGCTTTACCTATGAAGGATTTATCTTTTTTACAAACTACGAAAGTGAAAAAGGTCAAGCTATTGCTAAAAACCCGCATGTATGCTTATCATTTTTCTGGCATGGAGCAGAACGCCAAATAATAATAAAAGGCGTTGCCGAAAAGTTAGCAGCGAATTTAAGTGATGGTTATTTTGAATCGCGCCCAAGAGGAAGTCAGTTAGGGGCTATAGCATCAAATCAAAGCGCTGTGGTTAAAGATCGGGCAGAATTAGAAGCCGATTTAAAAAAATTAGAACAGGCATACGAAGGAAAAGAAATTCCAAGACCTGATTTTTGGGGTGGCTATATGGTAAAGCCCGTTTCAATTGAGTTTTGGCAAGGACGGCCTAATAGATTGCATGACCGGATTCATTATCAATTGGATACAGCGTTTAATTGGGTTAAAAATCGATTATCGCCATGATTATGACGACGAAATGCATATAAATTAAATATTAAAGTGTATTTCATCGATTAAATACATTAAAAAACGATTAAATGCATGTCGTTTGTCGATTTTAACATTTTGTTAACAGTTGTTTAGAGAAAGGATTATAATTTTATAATCCCAAATCTAAATAACCTACAATGAAAAAGTTTACTTTACTACCAGTTATGGTATTATTAGTCATGTTTATGACTTCGTGTTCTTCTGATTCCATAGAAGATAAGGCTGCTGAAATAAATACATCTAATTTAGTAGTTCCAGAAACCAAGACCATAGAAATAGAAATTATGGAATTGATTAATGACTATAGATTAAGTAAAGGGTTAAACCCGTTGAATAATGTTGGCATTATTAAAGCGCAGGCATTTAATCATACAGATTATATGATTACCAATAATATTGTTTCTCATGATAATTTTTACCAACGTAAATTATTTTTAGAAAGTAGTTTAGGGGCTCGCGATGTATCGGAAAATGTAGCTTATGGCTTTACATCTGCTCAAACGGTTGTAACTGCTTGGTTAAATAGTACAAATCATAAAGCGAATATAGAAGGAGACTTTACCGATTTTGACTTATCAGCGGATCAAAATGCGGAAGGCGATTGGTATTATACAAACATCTTTGTTAAGAAATAAATAAGAGTTTATTCAGATTATTTTTAAAAAAACTACCACTTTGGATACCAAGTTGGTAGTTTTTTTTGTTATTAATACCTGAAATTAAAAACGATAACCAAGTCTTAAGTGTAAGTTAAGAGCTAGATCGGCTTCATTATCAAAAGAGACGTTGTTCGGATTGAAAAAATGAATATAACCAATACCAATTCCGGTTTCGTAATTGAAATGTTCTCCAATTTGTCGTCTAATTCCCCAGGTTGGGACAATAGAAAAATCACTAATAAAATTGACATTGTCATAATTAGTAACCACAATAACGTCGGGGTGGTAGGTTGTTTTTAAGGCAATAAAATTTCCGCTGTTACCTGAAATATTTCGGGATTTTTTAACACGTTTATTTAAATTATAATACCAACGCGGTTCTAAAGTGATGGCAGGAACTAAAAAGTATCCCGTTTTAGGGTATTTAGCACCATCAAAAATGCCAGCTTCCAAACCTAGTTCCGTTCTTAATGCTATACTATTGCTTAATTTGGCCTCATGATGAACCCAAATTCCTAAGAAGCCAGTTTGTATACCAAAAACAGATTTTTCAACACTAGACGAAGATGTTTGTGTTTGTGCTTGAGACGAATAGTAAATACAAAATACAAGACATGCGCGTAGTAGATTATGTTTCATTTAGAATTATAGTAGATTGAGATTTAATTTTTTTTTTTTCATAAATCTACTATAATTAATTCATTAAATCTTATCTATTTAAAATTTAAAAGCCACTCCATTTGGAGTGGCTTTATAGTTATTAAGACTATTGTTAGGAAGGTTTTAATGATGTGTAAGCATATTAAACCAGTTCGCCAATCTTATTAACTGTATGTTTAAAAACAACTGGTAGTTAATCATTATCTTTTAAGATAATAAATTTAGAACGTCTATTTTCTTGATGTTTTTCCGCGGAACATTTCACACCGTTTGAGCACTCATTTATTAAACGTGTTTCTCCATATCCAATGGCACTTTCAATACGATCTGTTGTAATACCTCTAGAGTATAAATACTCTTGGGTAGACTTCGCTCTTCTATCAGAAAGTTTTAAGTTGTAGTTATCACCACCACGACTATCAGTATGCGATTCAATTTTAATTACCATATTTGGATGTGCGCGCATGACTGAAACAATGTTTTCCAGCTCATAAGCCGCATCAGCTCTAATTCCCCATTTATCAAAGTCGAAGAATATCGGATTAATTACGATTTCATTATCATTAATTAACGGAATTAAATTCAAGTCTACTACGTGTTCTTCACCCGTAACATCCGTTGTTTCAACATCTTTCAGGTCGTCTTTGTAATCGGCTTTCATACCGAGAATTTTATATTTTTGACTACAGTCGGCTTCAATTTGATATAAACCATTTTCATCACTTGATACTTCACTTACAATTTTTCCGGTTTCATCAATTAATTGAACGGTTGCCATTGCAATTGGTGTTAGTAACTTACTGTCTCTTACTGTTCCCGTAATTATTTGCTTGCAAGGTTGTGCTACAAAACCGTAAATATCATCACCACCTTTTCCATCGGCTCTATTGGATGAGAAATATCCTTTTTGTGTATCACTATCTACAAAGTATGCAAAATCATCAAAGCCACTATTGTATGGAGCACCCATATTTTCTACTTCAGCTTCGGCATCTTTAAGGATGTTTGTTTTAAAAATATCTAATAAACCAAGGTTTAAATAGCCATCAGAGGAAAAATATAGTGTACTGTCTTTTGCAACAAATGGGAACATTTCACGACCTTCTGTATTTACTTTTTTGCCTAAATTTACGGGTGCATCATATGAATCGCCGCGAATAGCAACTTGATAAATATCGGTTTGTCCCAAACCGCCCTCACGATCAGACACAAAATACAATGTTTTGTTATCTGGACTTAAAGTAGGATGGCCCGTAGAGTAGATGTCGTCATTAAACGGTAATTCTATTACATTATCCCAGCTACCATCTTCCGCTTTAGTGGCTTTATAAATTTTAAGGTGTGATGTTCCTTTTTTATCGTAGATCGGCTTATTTTTCTTGTTAACGTTATCACGAGTAAAATACATGGTATTTCCATCGTTAGTTATGGCAACACTAGCTTCATGAACATCATTTCGGTCTTTTCCTTTTATAATGACACTATTTGGGTTTGAAATGCTGTCAATATTATTTTCACCTTGACTAACTTCCGCAGAATAAATATCTAGGTAGGGTTCATTATTCCATTTGTAGATATCATTTTCCGTATTTCTTGCAGAAGCGAAGTACATATTGTTGTTATAAACAAATGCACCAAAATCAGAATATTTCGAATTAATATCTAAATTTTTAACTTTTACTTCCACACCTTTTAAGGATTCTAAAGATTCATAAAGCGCAATATTACTTCCGTCTAAATCATCGGCACGTCTATCATCATTTTGAATATCTTTAAATTTGGCTAACCAGGTGTCAGCTTCTTCATAGTTACTTAAACTACGTTGCGTTTGGATGTACTTATAAATATATTCAGGATTTACCTTTTTATATTTATTTAAGGCCAGTTTATACCATATTGCGGCAGATTCAGTATCCGAGTTGTTGTAATAACAATCGCCTAAACGCGTTAATACGTGCTCACTACTATCACCTTTTCTAACGGTTTCTTCATATAATTCTGCAGCTTTAACATACGAGTAATTCTCGAAGAATATATCTGCTACTCTTTTTTGCGAAAATAGAAACGTACTACTTAAGGCAATAAATGTGAATATAATTTTAGTTTTCATACGATTATATTTTAGAAGTATCTTGGTGATTTGATTCGTTTTGTTTTAAATAATTCAAACATGACCAATATTTCGTGGGTTCCTCCAGTATAGTCAATTAAGTCTGATAACGGATATTCATAGGCATAACCTATGCGAAACTGCTTGGACACTTGAAAATCAACTATACCCGCTAAAGCCGAGGTTTGATTATCAATTCGGTAACCAGCTCCTGCCCAGAACTTCTCGTAGAATAGGAAGTTGGCCGTTAGGTCAAAAGATAGTGGTGCTCCATTGGTTGCTTTTAAAAGAAACGCGGGTTTTAATTTTGTGTTTTCACTTAATGTGAAAACATATCCGCCTGTAAAGTAATAACTCACGCGTTCCAATGCCGCATAGTCTTGACCGACTCCTGTTTCATCGTTATAATCATTCGTTAAAATACGCGGTGTGGATAAACCTAAATACCATCTGTCTGAATGCCAATAAACACCCGCACCAATATTTGGGTCCCAACGATCGTCAATACCATAAATGCTTGGATCACCCGAACTATCTGCAGAATACCTGTCCAAAGTATAACTTGTGAAACCAGCTTTAATACCAAATGCTAACTCCGTTTTCTGACCAGTTTGTATGGTATATGAAAAATCACCATACAGATATGAAAAACGTTCGTCACCTAATTTGTCATTAATAAAAGACAATCCTAAACCTATTTTGTCATTCCTTAACGGAGAGTGAACAGATAAGGTTTGGGTTATTGGTCCGCCATCAAAGCCAACCCATTGACTTCTGTGTAAACCAACAACGCTTAACGTTTCTCTACTTCCCGCATAGGCAGGGTTTATAGAGATGGTATTATACATATATTGGGTAAACTGCGGTAATTGTTGTGCAATTCCAACCGTACAACTCAATAATGCTAATGCAATTATATAATGTTTTATAAGTTTCATAGGTTAAAGTTTTATTTGGTTCCTACGTAGAAGTAACCTGTTAATGGTTTAAATCCACTATTTCTTACGTTAATGATATAATAATATGTTCCATTAGGTACTTTGTCAGCACCACCAACAGATGATTTGTGCGCTGTACCATTCCAGTTATTCTGGTAGTTATTTGCTTTATATATGATTGCTCCCCATCTATTAAAGACTTGAACGTCATAAGTATATCCACAAGTATCAACACCAGAAATTTCAAAATTCTCATTCCATTGGTCACCATTTGGTGTAATAGCAGTCGAAACGATTATGTTTTCTCTATCACATGGTTCTGGTGCCGGTGCAAGTACCACACAATCATCATTTACGTTTATTGTAACTTGTGTTGTGCTTGTACAGCCATTTTCCATAATCGTATAACTAAATGTGTAGTCACCTAAATCAACACTTAATGGATCAAATAAATTACCATTCAGCGTTACAACATTGGATAATGCTACCCATTCTCCGGACATGTCCGATCCATTATAGTAATCAAATAAGTCAATTATACCATCATCATTACAACGATCATCATTTAACGTCATGATACTGTTTTCATTTGTTACATACACAGCCTGACTTAATTGAGCCTCATTTCCACAGGTATCAACAACTGTCCAGCTCCAAATTATTTCATAATCTGTTTCAGAACCATCCGACGTGTTTACTTCTTCAAAGTTAACTATGGTTACATCACTTGAACAATCGTCAAAGACTAGAGTAGGAGCATCTGGTATATCTGCACAATTAACAAATATGTCAGATAAATCATTTGTAGCAACAGGAGCTGTTGTATCGGCTACTGTTATGGTTTGCGACACCGACGATGTATTATTACAAGCATCTGTAAAAGTCCAAGTACGCGTCACAATAACGTTACAAGGATCCGAATCATCTGTTGTATCTACTGGCGAAGCCACAATATCACCAGCACAGTTATCTGTAGCCGTTAAGTCCATAGCCTCTGGTAACTCTGTAATACATTGTGCAGTTATATCCGCAGGTGCAGCAGGAGCAACAGGAGCTGTTGTATCGGCTACTGTTATGGTTTGCGACACCGATGATGAATTATTACAGTTATCTGTAAATGTCCAAGTACGCGTCACAATAACGTTACAAGGATCCGAATCATCTGTTGTATCTACCGGCGAAGCCACAATATCACCAGCACAGTTATCTGTCGCTGTTAAGTCCATAGCCTCTGGTAATTCTGTAATACATTGTGCAGTTATATCCGCAGGAGCAGCAGGAGCAACAGGCGCAATAGTATCCGCAACTGTTATGGTTTGCGACACCGACGATGTATTATTACAGTTATCTGTAAAAGTCCAAGTACGCGTCACAATGATGTTACAAGGATCCGAATCATCTGTTGTATCTACCGGCGAAGCCACAATATCACCAGCACAGTTATCTGTAGCCGTTAAGTCCATAGCCTCTGGTAACTCTGTAATACATTGTGCAGTTATATCCGCAGGGGCAGCAGGAGCAACAGGCGCAATAGTATCGGCTACTGTTATGGTTTGCGACACCGACGATGTATTATTACAAGCATCGGTAAAAGTCCAAGTACGCGTTACAATGATGTTACAAGGATCCGAATCATCTGTTGTATCTACCGGCGAAGCCACAATATCACCAGCACAGTTATCTGTCGCTGTTAAGTCCATAGCCTCTGGTAACTCTGTAATACATTGTGCAGTTATATCCGCAGGGGCAGCAGGAGCAACAGGAGCTGTTGTATCGGCCACCGTTATGGTTTGCGACACCGACGATGTATTATTACAGTTATCTGTAAAAGTCCAAGTACGCGTCACAATGATGTTACAAGGATCCGAATCATCTGTTGTATCTACCGGCGAAGCCACAATATCACCAGCACAGTTATCTGTAGCCGTTAAGTCCATAGCCTCTGGTAACTCTGTAATACATTGTGCAGTTATATCCGCAGGTGCAGCAGGAGCAACAGGCGCTGTTGTATCGGCTACTGTTATGGTTTGCGATACAGACGATGTATTATTACAGTTATCTGTAAAAGTCCAAGTACGCGTCACAATAACGTTACAAGGATCCGAATCATCTGTTGTATCTACCGGCGAAGCCACAATATCACCAGCACAGTTATCTGTAGCCGTTAAGTCCATAGCCTCTGGTAACTCTGTAATACATTGTGCAGTTATATCCGCAGGAGCAGCAGGAGCAACAGGAGCTGTTGTATCGGCTACTGTTATGGTTTGCGACACCGACGATGTATTATTACAAGCATCTGTAAAAGTCCAAGTACGCGTCACAATGATGTTACAAGGATCCGAATCATCTGTTGTATCTACCGGTGAGGCCACAATATCACCAGCACAGTTATCTGTAGCCGTTAAGTCCATAGCCTCTGGTAACTCTGTAATACATTGTGCAGTTATATCCGCAGGAGCAGCAGGAGCAACAGGAGCTGTTGTATCGGCTACTGTTATGGTTTGCGACACCGACGATGAATTATTACAGTTATCTGTAAATGTCCAAGTACGCGTCACAATAACGTTACAAGGATCCGAATCATCTGTTGTATCTACAGGCGAAGCCACAATATCACCAGCACAGTTATCTGTCGCTGTTAAGTCCATAGCCTCTGGTAATTCTGTAATACATTGTGCAGTTATATCCGCAGGAGCAGCAGGAGCAACAGGCGCAATAGTATCCGCAACTGTTATGGTTTGCGACACCGACGATGTATTATTACAAGCATCTGTAAAAGTCCAAGTACGCGTCACAATGATGTTACAAGGATCCGAATCATCTGTTGTATCTACCGGCGAAGCCACAATATCACCAGCACAGTTATCTGTAGCCGTTAAGTCCATCGCCTCTGGTAATTCTGTAATACATTGTGCAGTTATATCCGCAGGAGCAGCAGGTGCAACAGGAGCTGTTGTATCGGCTACTGTTATGGTTTGCGATACAGACGATGTATTATTACAGTTATCTGTAAAAGTCCAAGTACGCGTCACAATAACGTTACAAGGATCCGAATCATCTGTTGTATCTACAGGCGAAGCCACAATATCACCAGCACAGTTATCTGTAGCCGTTAAGTCCATAGCCTCTGGTAATTCTGTAATACATTGTGCAGTTATATCCGCAGGAGCAGCAGGAGCAACAGGAGCTGTTGTATCGGCTACTGTTATGGTTTGCGACACCGACGATGTATTATTACAGTTATCTGTAAAAGTCCAAGTACGCGTCACAATGATGTTACAAGGATCCGAATCATCTGTTGTATCTACCGGCGAAGCCACAATATCACCAGCACAGTTATCTGTCGCTGTTAAGTCCATAGCCTCTGGTAATTCTGTAATACATTGTGCAGTTATATCCGCAGGAGCAGCAGGAGCAACAGGCGCAATAGTATCCGCAACTGTTATGGTTTGCGACACCGACGATGTATTATTACAGTTATCTGTAAAAGTCCAAGTACGCGTCACAATGATGTTACAAGGATCCGAATCATCTGTTGTATCTACCGGCGAAGCCACAATATCACCAGCACAGTTATCTGTAGCCGTTAAGTCCATAGCCTCTGGTAATTCTGTAATACATTGTGCAGTTATATCCGTAGGAGCAGCAGGTGCAACAGGAGCTGTTGTATCGGCTACTGTTATGGTTTGCGACACCGACGATGTATTATTACAGTTATCTGTAAAAGTCCAAGTACGCGTCACAATGATGTTACAAGGATCCGAATCATCTGTTGTATCTACCGGCGAAGCCACAATATCACCAGCACAGTTATCTGTAGCCGTTAAGTCCATAGCCTCTGGTAATTCTGTAATACATTGTGCAGTTATATCCGTAGGAGCAGCAGGTGCAACAGGAGCTGTTGTATCGGCTACTGTTATGGTTTGCGACACCGACGATGTATTATTACAAGCATCTGTAAAAGTCCAAGTACGCGTTACAATAATGTTACAAGGATCCGAATCATCTGTTGTATCTACCGGCGAAGCCACAATATCACCAGCACAGTTATCTGTAGCCGTTAAGTCCATCGCCTCTGGTAATTCTGAAATACATTCTACTGCTATTGCATCCGGCGCAGCAGGAGCAACAGGCGCAACAGTATCAATAATGGTAAAGGTTGCTGTAGTGAAGCTTTCGTTACCACAAGCATCTGTTGCTTTAAAGTTTACGATAGCAGAACCAGTTAGGCCACAACCAGGAATTAAAACGCCTTTGTAATCATGGTCCCAAACTATAGCGCTACAATCATCCGTTGCAGTAGCACCTCCATTATTATCTAACCATGATTGTAATTCAGTTAAATTGCCTAATCCATCACACTCCACGGTTAAATCACTTGCTTCAATTTCAATGGTAGGATTAACCGTATCAATAATTGAATAAGAAGCCGTAGTCGTAACAAAGTTTCCGCAAGCATCAGTTGCTGTGAAAGTTACTTCAATTGGATTAGCACAATCAGAGCTAGCACCTCCATAATTATTTGTCCACGTAATTTCAGAGCAATTATCTGAAACCGCAGCAAAGCCATTATTATCTAACCAATTTTGAATAGCGCCATTATTTCCAGTACCATCACATTCGATGGATATATCAGAAGCTTCAACACTTATTATTGGGCTGGTAGTATCTTGAACCGTAATAACTTGTACTTCTGAAGCGGTGTTCCCACAACTATCAGTAGCCGTCCAAGTTCTAGTTAATGTGTAATTAGAATCGCAATTACCATTCGCTCTTTCTTCTAAATAGGTTACTGTAATGTCAGTATCACAATTATCCGTTGCCGCTAAATCGGTAGCAGACGCTGTAGGAACAGCATCACATTCTACAGTAATATCAGCAGGAGCTGCATCTAATACAGGAGCCGTGGTATCTTGAACCGTAATAACTTGTACCTCTGAAGCGGTGTTCCCACAACTATCAGTAGCCGTCCAAGTTCTAGTTAATGTATAGTTAGAGTCGCAATTACCATTCGCTCTTTCTTCTAAATAGGTTACTGTAATGTCAGTATCACAATTATCCGTTGCCGATAAATCGGTAGCAGACGCTGTAGGAACAGCATCACATTCTACAGTAATATCGGCAGGAGCTGCATCTAATACAGGAGCAGTAGTATCTTGAACCGTAATAACTTGTACCTCTGAAGCGGTGTTCCCACAACTATCAGTAGCCGTCCAAGTTCTCGTTAATGTGTAATTAGAGTCGCAATTACCATTCGCTCTTTCTTCTAAATAAGTTACTGTAATGTCAGCATCACAATTATCCGTTGCCGCTAAATCGGTAGCAGACGCTGTAGGAACAGCATCACATTCTACAGTAATATCAGCAGGAGCTGCATCTAATACAGGAGCCGTAGTATCTTGAACCGTAATAACTTGTACCTCTGAAGCGGTGTTCCCACAACTATCAGTAGCCGTCCAAGTTCTAGTTAATGTATAGTTAGAGTCGCAATTACCATTCGCTCTTTCTTCTAAATAGGTTACTGTAATGTCAGTATCACAATTATCCGTTGCCGCTAAATCGGTAGCAGACGCTGTAGGAACAGCATCACATTCTACAGTAATATCAGCAGGAGCTGCATCTAATACAGGAGCCGTGGTATCTTGAACCGTAATAACTTGTACCTCTGAAGCGGTGTTCCCACAACTATCAGTAGCCGTCCAAGTTCTCGTTAATGTGTAATTAGAATCGCAATTACCATTCGCTCTTTCTTCTAAATAAGTTACTGTAATGTCAGCATCACAATTATCCGTTGCCGCTAAATCGGTAGCAGACGCTGTAGGAACAGCATCACACTCTACGGTAATATCGGCAGGAGCTACATCTAATACAGGAGCCGTGGTATCCTCAATAGTAAAGATAGCCATTGTCGTGCTTGTATTTCCACAAGCATCTGTGGCCGTAAAAGTTACAGAAGCAGACCCTGTTGCTCCGCAATCATCTGATAGACCTGTATAGTTGTGAGACCAAGAAATAGCAGAACAATCATCTGTTGCCGAAGCACCACCATTACTTTCTAACCAATCCGTTAAATCAGCTGTATTCCCATTACCATCACACTCAACTGTTAGTGGCGATGCCTCAACGGTAATTACTGGATTAACAGTATCAATAATTGAATAAGAAGCCGTAGTCGTAACAAAGTTTCCGCAGGCATCAGTAGCTGTGAAAGTTACTTCAATTGGGTTAGCACAATCAGAGCTAACACCACCATAATTATTTGTCCACGTTACTTCCGAGCAATTATCTGAAACTGTTGCATAACCATGATTATCTAACCATTCTTGAATCGCGCCATTGTTTCCAGTACCATCACATTCAATATCAATATTTGTAGCAGCATTTGTAATAACTAAAGCTTCAGGTGCTGTAATAGAGAATGTTCTCTCAATAGTAGACGGATTACAAAGATCCGAAATGGTATATGTTACTGTTGTAGTACCACCTTCACATAAAAGTGGAGCCGTAGGCGTTCCGTAATCACCAGTTGCATTACAGCCACCAGAAACGGTAAAACCGTTTAACCAGGTATTGAAAGCCGTATCAACTTCCGCTTGACTTGCATAATCGCAAGCATCAGCTGTAGCATTATCAGGTGTATTCACTACAACGGCTTCAGGCGCTGTGATAGAGAATGTTCTCTCAATAGTAGACGGATTACAAAGATCCGAAATGGTATATGTTACTGTTGTAGTACCACCTTCACATAAAAGTGGAGCCGTAGGCGTTCCGTAATCAGCAGTTGCATTACAGCCACCAGAAACGGTAAATCCGTTTAACCAGGTATTGAAGGCTGTATCAACTTCCGCTTGACTTGCATAATCGCAAGCATCAGCTGTAGTATTATCAGGTGTATTCACTACAACGGCTTCAGGTGCTGTGATAGAGAATGTTCTCTCAATAGTAGACGGATTACAAAGATCCGAAATGGTATATGTTACTGTTGTAGTACCACCTTCACATAAAAGTGGAGCCGTAGGCGTTCCGTAATCACCAGTTGCATTACAGCCACCAGAAACGGTAAATCCGTTTAACCAGGTATTGAAGGCTGTATCAACTTCCGCTTGACTTGCATAATCGCAAGCATCAGCTGTAGCGTTATTAGGTGTATTCACCACAACGGCTTCAGGTGCTGTGATAGAGAATGTTCTCTCAATAGTAGACGGATTACAAAGATCCGAAATGGTATATGTTACTGTTGTAGTACCACCTTCACATAAAAGTGGAGCCGTAGGCGTTCCGTAATCAGCAGTTGCATTACAGCCACCAGAAACGGTAAAACCGTTTAACCAGGTATTGAAGGCTGTATCAACTTCCGCTTGACTTGCATAATCGCAAGCATCAGCTGTAGTATTATCAGGTGTATTCACTACAACGGCTTCAGGTGCTGTGATAGAGAATGTTCTCTCAATAGTAGACGGATTACAAAGATCTGAAATGGTATATGTTACTGTTGTAGTACCACCTTCACATAAAAGTGGAGCCGTAGGCGTTCCGTAATCACCAGTTGCATTACAGCCACCAGAAACGGTAAAACCGTTTAACCAGGTATTGAAGGCTGTATCAACTTCCGCTTGACTTGCATAATCGCAAGCATCAGCTGTAGTATTATCAGGTGTATTCACTACAACAGCTTCAGGCGCTGTGATAGAGAATGTTCTCTCAATAGTAGACGGATTACAAAGATCCGTAATTGTATATGTTACTGTTGTAGTACCACCTTCACATAAAAGTGGAGCCGTAGGCGTTCCGTAATCACCAGTTGCATTACAGCCACCAGAAACGGTAAAACCGTTTAACCAGGTATTGAAGGCTGTATCAACTTCCGCTTGACTTGCATAATCGCAAGCATCAGCTGTAGTATTATCAGGTGTATTCACTACAACGGCAGGTGAGGTAATAGTAAAGGTTTGAATTGCCGCTGCCGATTGCTCACAATTGTCTGTGATTGTAAAATTTCTTTTTATTGTTATAGGGCATGAGCCTGTTGCAATATCTTGATATGTAATACTAGCCACATTATCTTCTAAAAAAGTACCACCTTCAGCTAAATATTCTGCTTCAGTTATAGTAACCTCGGTTTCAGAAAAAGCCAAAGCTGTTAAACCTCCATTTGTAATATCTTCAGCCGCACAACCTTCTAAACTTACATCGGTTGGGGCTGTAATTGTAGGTGGAGCTGTATCTTCAACAATAATTTCAAAACTATCAGTTGCTGAACAATTTGAATCTGTATCATTTACGGTTACTGTATACGTTCCAGCTGGTAATCCTGTAAGGTCTTGAGTGGTGGCATTAGAGGCATCATCCCAAGAATAGGTATAATTTCCAGTTCCACCAGATACAGAAATATTAATTGCTCCAACATCATTTCCAGAGCAACCTGTATTTGTTACACTATCTAGAGTTATCGTAATTGGATTGAGGACTGTGACCGTAATTGGTGTACGTTCTCCAGTACAGGAATTACTTGGTCCTTCAGATACATAATATGTGAAAACACCAGCAGTGCTAGTAGATGGTGTTATAGACACTTGACCAGGCGTAGCCGGGTTATTATTAGTATAATATAATAATATGTAATTAGATTCAGAAGTTGTAGCCGTTAATGGTAAAGCGGTTTCTCCTAAACAATAGGTTACATTACTAGTTGTTGGTGTTGTTAAAATATCATTCACTTCAATGGTAAAAATATAATTACAACCGCCTTGACCTGGAGGGATAGCGTAATAAGTAGATACACCTATTGTGGCTGGGAATGGGTTATTCTGATTGTACTGTATTGTAGATGGTGTAATAGGAAATGAATCGTAATACTGTGTTCCTGGAGGAAAGTTTCCAGACACTTCAGAAACAGGAATTGTATTACCTTCAAAACTACAATAAAAGAAATCTCGTTGAACCGATACACCTGTACAATTATCTAAAATATATTGTTCCGAATCGATATCAATTTCAATAGGAGCAGTATTAGGTTCCCCTTGACATACACCAGCTTCTTGATAACCTTGTATTAATGGCAATGAATAATTTGTTTGCGAAACATTACCCGTACCTGAAATATTACCACCAACTATTACAATTTTTGGTGTACAATTATTGTTAACTAAAATAGAACAGTCTGTTGTTGATGTAATTTCAAATGAAATATCAGCCATTAGTTCGGCCAAGTTCAACGGGTTTAATGGAATAAAGGCCATATCCCAGACAACAGCTCCTGTAGCACCTTCATTAGGATCAAAATAAGGAGGTGAAGACTGAAATAAAGGATTGTATTCATTATAAGAGATACTTCCTGGTACAAAAGAAGATGTAAATGGTATTGGAATAACCAAGCGACCATTAGTAATAGCTTCTGTTCCACGGTTTCTAATTTCAACACCATACTCAATAGTATCGCCCGGTTGAACTGTTAAGTTACCACTACCAACGGCTACACCATTAATTGAATTTGCAGATAGTATTCCTTCAGATTCTGGAATATAGGCATCAACCGCAAATGTTACGTTATATATGGAATATGTATCGCCATTGGTAAAGTATTTAAATGACGTACTGGTTTGATTATTATTTATAATAGCATTGTTCGTATTATTAATATCAAACATACTGATATCAACACCAGTGTTATTCAATAATTGTGGGTTTCTAGGATTTCCTCCCGTGTTGATAGAAGATTTAAAAAAGTTATTAGTATTATTTCCAGAATGACTTAATGAGGTATAAGTTCCTGAGTTTCTATTTTCAATTTGGAATGTATCACCAGAAAAACCAACATCGCCTTCACCACCCATAACACCTAACTTTACATTAACATCGCCATTTTGCGTGGAGTTAAAGCCATTAACACCAATAGTGTATTGATTATTGTTACCAGAAACAACATAAGCATGACCGTCAAAAACTGTCACATCACGCCATTTCATTTTTGTGTTTTCGTAAACCACAACCATTCCCCAGCCACCATAGTAACCCGTACCGTCAGGATCACCTTCTCTCAAAGCTAAATCGGCAACAAAATATTCTCCTAATCCATTAGTTCTTACATAATCTGTAATTTCAGCATAGGCGGAATACATGTAGTCATCTGAACTTGTTGGGTAATAAATATCGGTTGCATTCGCTGTTAATTGCGTATAGCTTCCCGCTGTTGGACCTTTTATGGAAACCTTACGCTTGTCATAATTTTTGGTAATAGTCGTTAAAGCAGGAATTGTTTCAGTGTAATTAACATTCACATAAGCTCTATCTGTCCAATTTAATCTTAATCTTGTAACCTCCAACGTATAATTTGAATCTGAAAATACTTGGTATGGTGAGCTTAAATAAGCGTTGTCATCATTAATTGAACTTGTAGACACCGCAGACTCTGGACCATTATTTACGGAAACATGTAGGGTTTCATTATTTCCAGAAGTTCTGTAAATAAACTCTACCTTATTCCCGGATCCTGTTGTAGTAAATGTATACCTGTAAGTACCACCAGAACTAGAAATATTTAATGAGTAGTCCGTATTATCAATACTTTCATTACTATAAATTATATCGGTTGTATTAATAGTTTGCGTTATAAAATTACCATTTGGCACGCTCTTCGTTACGGTAAATGTATTGCTTGAGCCAGCTCGACCAGACCAATATAAGCCTGCATACACTACATTAGAACATTCTGGAATAGCGTTGTTTTCTTGAGAAAATTGTAAAGTAGCCGATGACGAATTCAAGGTATTAACGTCGTTGTCAATATCCACATACTTCATGTCATTTCCACCGTTATTGGTGTTATCACCATAGGTAGCTAATGTTAGGTTGGTGTTACCCATCATGGTAAAATCTCCCTTTACATTATAAATAGTTTTGGATGGCGTGTAGATGGACGTTCGAGGTTCAAAATTTACGCGCACTTGACTATAACTATAAAAAGTAGCTGCCAATAGCATAAATACAGCTAACGCAAATTGAGTTTGCGTTTTATAGTTCTTGGTTTTTGAGGTGTATAAGTTTTCCATTTTTGTAACTTTAAATTAAGCTAATACCAAATTTATGAACGGTTAAATATTTTGTAGAAAATACTAATTTCCGAATCCGCTTGTTGGATGAAATTTCGTATTTGACTTTCAGTAACTGAAGATTCACATTTCAAGTAAATATATTTTAGACTACCAAAACCTCTAATGTTATCTACATTAAAAGGACGCATTAAATCTGAAGCCGATTTAATATTGATAGTTATCATTTCAACACGCTTAAATAAGTCATTGTCTGAACTTAATATGTTGAATGAATTAGTGTCTTTTAGCTTTACTACTTTTGGCTTTTGGCCTTCAGTAACTTCAATTATCTGATTGTTTTTAATATAAACAGAAGGTTCCAAATCATAGAGCAAATCTTCTGGATACGTTGTAACTCGCGTTGATGTTCTAGACATACTTTGGCTGTCCGTATTATCAGGGAGTTGATAGATAGGGTTTTCTTGAGCAAAACTGCTACTTGTGAAAACAACTAATAACGCACACACCATTACTACGGTTGTTAACGTCATGTTCATTCTATTTTTCATAATTATTGATATATTAATTCTTTAACTTATTGGTTTTCAAAAGCTATAAAATCAGTTCAATTAAATCGTATAAATAGTAGTTAAACCTTTTTAGGGCTCAACAATACATTTATTGTTCTAAAAAATATTGAGGGAAGAGCATGCTTGCATGCGAATGGATTAAGTTTTTTAGTTTGATTTGGGATCATCTTGATTAATAGCTTACATCACAAATAAAATGCGATTAAATCAATCAATCAAAAAAAAATGTTAAATCACTTATAAATTCGATTAAAGGATTTCGCTAAACACTTAGTCGATAAATAGATATAATTAATCGACAGTACTTTTTGAGAATAACCGAATGCTGTGTTCTAAAAAATTAGGATATTGGATGGATGTAGGTCAATTTTTTCATGTAATTTTAGGTTGATTAATAGCGTTTAATTTTAAATTCTGGTGCAATGTAAGTCATTTGTCTGATTTAAGCAACACTTAAACGATAAAAATTACTTTTAAACGATAAAATATGAAAACTCTCACATTAGTACGACACGCCAAATCATCTTGGAAACTTAATCTTCCAGATCATCTTCGACCATTAAAAATGCGAGGGTTAACAGATGCTAACAACGTTTCTAACCACTTAAAAACCACTAATTTTTGTCCCGATTTATTATGGTCTAGTAATGCTGTGAGAGCGCAAAGTACTGCTGAAATTTTTATAAAAACCTTAAATATACCTTCAGAAATTTGCCATTTTAATCATGAGTTATATGATTTTTCAGGTGAATACCTCACCTTTCATATTAAAAATTGTCCAGATGAAATAAATAGTCTTATGGTATTTGGACATAATGATGCCATTACCAATTTTGTAAATGCATTTGGAAGTGAACGGATAGAAAATGTACCAACATGTGGTTTGGTAACTATTATTTTTAATTGTGATTCTTGGCAAGAAATAACTTCGGGAGATACCAGTCGGATTATTTTTCCGAAGGACTTAAGACAATAAATTTCAAACCCTATAATTAACAATTTAACGAATTATTAATACCCAGAAATTCCATACAATACAATATATTTGTAACATAACTAAAAAATTTTAATGGCTAAACAAGTACAAGAAAATCGTTATATAAATAGAGAAGTTAGCTGGCTACAGTTTAATGATCGGGTGTTACAAGAAGCTGATGATGAAACCGTTCCGCTAATTGAACGACTCCGATTTTTAGGTATTTTTTCTAATAATTTAGACGAGTTCTTTAAAGTACGTTACGCTACTGTAAAACGCATTGTAGAAGCTGGAAAAGGGGGTAAAAGTGAACTTGGTGGTATAAAAGCCAATGAGTTATTAGATATTATCACCCAAATAGTTATTAAGCAACAGAGTGATAGTTTAGAAATTTTAAGTAAAATTCATAAGCAACTAGAGGATGAAAATATTTTCATTATTAATGAAAAATCCATCCAACCGTCTCAACACGAATTTATAAAAAATTACTTTCATCAAAAGGTTAGTCCTGCTTTGGTGACTATTATTTTAAGTGATTCTGTAGAACTTCCAAACTTAAAAGATAGTGCGGCATATTTAGCTGTTAAGTTGAGTATGAAAGATAATGAAAATCAATATGCACTTATTGAAATTTCAAAATCTATGGATCGTTTTGTGGTTTTACCAAAACAGGATGATAAAAACTTTATTATCATGCTAGACGATTTATTGCGTTACTGTTTGGATGAGATCTTCGATATTTTTGACTACGATGTCATTTCTGCTCACATGATAAAAATTACGAGAGATGGTGAATTAGATTTGGAAAGTGATTTAAGTAAAAGTTTTATTGAAAAAATATCAGATAGTGTTAAACATCGTCAAATAGGAGAACCCGTCCGGTTTGTTTATGATAAAACCATAGATCAAGTTACCTTATCCTATTTAATGGATAAAATGAATATTGAATCTACAGATAGTAAAATTCCAGGTGGTCGTTACCACAACCGTCGGGACTATATGGATTTCCCTAGTTTAGGACGTACCGATTTACTGTATTCCAAAATTGAAGCATTACCTGTAAAAGGATTGAGTTTTCAGGAAAGTATTTTTAAATCCATAGCGCATAAAGACTTTTTAATTCACACACCATATCACACGTTTTCGTACATCGTTAAGTTTTTACGTGAAGCCGCTTTAGATCCTAAAGTATCTACTATTAAAATTACTATTTACCGATTAGCTCAAATTTCGCACGTAGCCAGTTCCTTAATCAATGCTGCCAAAAACGGTAAAAAAGTAACGGTTTCCATTGAAATTCAAGCGCGTTTTGATGAGCAAGCCAATATTGATTATGCCCAGCAAATGCAAAATGAGGGAGTGCATTTAATTTTTGGTGTTCAAGGCTTAAAGGTGCATAGTAAAATGTGTGTCATAGAGCGTGAAGAAGAACATAAAATTAAACGCTACGGATTTGTTAGCACAGGCAATTTTAATGAATCTACCGCCAAAATTTATACGGATTACACCTTATTTACGGCCAACCAGAAAATTTTAAAGGACATTAATAAAGTCTTTAGTTTCTTTGAAATTAATTATAAAATATACCGCTATAAGCATATTATTACGTCCCCTCATTACACGGAAAAAGCATTTTTCCGACTTATTAATGGGCAGATTATCAACGCATCTTTAGGAAAGCCAGCTCAAATTCGGTTTAAAATGAATAGTTTATCTAGTTATAAAATGGTGGATAAATTATATGAAGCCAGTCGGGCAG